>NZ_JCAMOR010000138.1:0-9768 GCF_059512385.1 Bradyrhizobium sp. Crot121
CTTCACGCAACGCCATCATAGAGCTCGCCGTGCCCGCGCGCATGCGTCGATCAGGCGGTCTTCGTCGTATGCGAACGCTCCGCATGGAGTGCGACATTTTAAAAAAGTCGATCGCGATCTTTGCCGGAACCCGGACATGAGCTTCCGCTTCATCGAAGATCACCGCGAGGCTTATCCGGTGCGGCTGATGTGTGCCGTGCTCGAGGTTTCCCCGGCCGGTTATTACGCTTGGCGCGATCGTCTGGAGAGCGGCCGCGCAATCTCCAATTCTGTGCTGCTGGCCGAGATCCGGCAGGTCCATCGTGAGAGCGGCCAGCGCTATGGTAGTCCGCGGGTCCATGCCGTCCTGCGGATGCAGGGACGTGGTGCCAGCCGCGGCCGGATTGAACGGCTGATGCGACGGCATGGTATTCGCGCGATCATGTCGCCGCCACGTCGAGTCCGCACCACCGACAGTTGTCACGATCTGCCAATCGCGCCGAACCTGGTCGCGCGCGACTTCACTGCCGCAGCCCCCAATCGGGTCTGGCTCGCCGATATCACCTACGTCCCGACCGCGGAGGGCTGGCTGTACCTGGCGGCCGTCATGGACCTCTTCAGCCGAAAGATCGTCGGTTGGGCGATGCGAGACCACATGCGGGTCGAACTCGTCTCCTCCGCGCTGACGATGGCGATCCGCCAGCAGCGGCCCGCTGCAGGACTGATCCATCATTCCGATCGCGGCGTACAATACGCCTCGCAAGACTATCGTGCGATCCTGTCGGCTGCCGGAATCGCAGGATCAATGAGCCGCAAAGCCAACTGCTACGACAATGCCCCGATGGAGAGCTTCTTCCACACTCTCAAGCCCGAGCTCGTTCATCATCGTCAATACCAAACCCGCCTCGAGGCCCAGCGCGACATCTTCGCCTTCATCGAAGGCTTCTACAACTGCGCATCAGAACACCCATCTGGCTATGTGATTGAAGAGAAGAGAGTTTGTTGAGCGGGATGCGATCCCGCGGGGTATTTTGGGTGAGCCGGCCGTATGTTCTTTATTGGCCGGTCTAGGCTGTTCAGAAAGCCTGCTGTGATCTTCCGGCCATGCGGGTGGATGCCGATGTACGTTGTCGTTTCGGGCGTCGTGACAGGAACGTCGAACACTATCTCGCCAGTCTTCGCCGTATGTTGCTGTATCCGCTCGGCGCGCTCTATATTGTTTTGGTCCGCGTAGGCGACGTGGAGTGACAACGGCGCTGCTCCTAATGTCTCTTCGATCAACAGTTGCAGTTCGGGAATGCGCCGCAATAAATCGGCTAGAGAGATCAAGCGCGCTTGGCCGTCCGTCGAGATTCTGTCCCAACTGTCGGGCCGCGGCTTGGATGCGACCGGCTTCAGATCAACGCCTCGAAAGCGGCAATACTCGTAAAAATGACCGCGGTCCCGGCAAGCGACTTTGTAGTTGAATGGAAACTCCTCTCCCGGTTGCCGCAATCGTCCAAAGCCCGTGGCCGCTTTCCGTGTGAGCTTGGATGTCCTTCAGGTCGGCGGTGGATTGCGGGCTCGCTACCTGCTCAGCAATCGTGATCTGGAGCAGCGCGTAGTATCGCGTGAGCACTCTGGCATTGAGCGAGCCGGGCTCGCTCCGCCAATAGCCAAGAGCGCTCCGAACGGCAAATGCGAGTTCCTGTCCCTTCTTCTGTGGGATATCGGGAGCAAGCCCGGGCGCACGGGCCGCAATGGTTCTTTCGCAAAGTGTCGGACTGGTGAAACGTCGGAGGCGCAGCCAGACAGCTTCGCTTAGGTTCTCTGCCACGAGCCACTCGGGATAGAGGTCTCCTGATCCTTCTTCGTCAGTCATAAAGATCGCCGCCCGCGCTATGTGTCCAAATAGAAGTGGAAGTCCATACCTTGAGTTCGTGACTCACATTTATCACTTGACGGCATTGTAGAACCTTATTGGTCGCTTTGGCGCGGGAAACGGGAACGGAAATTCGTCCCCACACGACCGGGTTCGCTGGTCAGCGGCGTGAACCCAAGCTTGGGTTTAGCCACTTGGATCCAGCTCGCGAATCGTAGCCTAGCTACGATATCCCAGATCTCTTCAAATAACCTTGCGCACTCACCATCCGTCCAGGGTTTCCGGCTCGCGTTATCGTCACGGACAGATGGCGCGACGTGGTCGGTCGGATGTGAACGAGGGCAGGCTGCTTTTACGTCCTCGAGCTCGATGTGCAGCTATCCAAGTCATCGTTTGAACATCGCGGCGTGTCAGGATTCAATCCGGACCGGCGGGTCACGAAAGGGATTAAGTAATCGCACGCTGCGCGTCTCGAAGTCCTTGATGTTGCGGGTGACGAGGACAAGATCGTAAACCCGCGCAGTCGCCGCGAGGGCCACATCCCACCGATCCTTGTTCTTCGATCCAAGCAGTCGGGTCCATTCCGCGACGACACTTGCGTCTATCGGAATGATCCGGTCCGCATAGGCTTTCTCGATTGCACCGATCGTCTTGAGCAAGTTCGCGGCCCTGTCCGCATCGCGGCGCTTCAACATCTCGGCGCCGCGCCGCTTCTCGAAAAGCGTGGCGGCGCTCAGACGGAGGTCCGAATCGTCGACTGTTGCAAGCCACTTGCGCACGTTCCCGTTGCCACGCGCACCAAACTCGCGAAGCACGTTCTCGTCGATCAAATATGCGGTCACGGAATCCGGCGCGGCGCAACCTCGCCCGCCTCGGCTTCGTCATCGAACCCGAGGTCGGCTAGCTCTGCCAGCGCCCGCTTCAGGCTCCGCGAGGGATAGGGGCGTCCTCGCTTTGGATAGGCCTTGGCATATTCGATCGCGGCCTCAACCTGATCGCGCGTCAGCGACGGAAAATCGTCGACAATCTCCTCGGCCGATTGCCCACGGGCGAGGGCCGCCACCATGTAGACAGGAATCTTGGTGCCTTTAATGATGGGTTCGTTGCGATCACCTCCGACTTGTACCCATCGGCGCAGTTCATCGAGACGGTGGAGACGGGTTTTGAGGTCGGCGTCGATCTTGCCGAGATCAAGGACCAGTTCGCCAAACGCGACTCGGTGCGCGTCGAAAGAGAGCTGCCGGATCGCCTCATACAGGCGACGCCGGCCCGCAGGGGTGAGATCTCTTTCCAGTCTGTCGGCGACCAGCAGAAAGCGCATCTCCGCCGGGCCGAGGAGGCGCTGAACGCCGCTTCCGACGCGTCGCTGACGTGCGCGAATGATGCCGGTATCGACGGCCTTGTTGAGCGCAGCCGCGGACCGGTTCAGCACGTAACCTGCTTCCGTGAGTGTCAATACTTCGGCGGAAGACATGCGGAACTCCATCAATAATTCATCCCCAATATAGGGATGAATTAGGAGGTCGACAAGGCACGGCCTTAAAGAATTCCCCAGCGTGATACCGGCCCGTCTCTTGGATGCCTAGCCAGCGCTGGGGTTTAGGCTCCGTGCAACGTCTCCTTCGCCGCTATTACGATCATCGCAGCGAAAATGTGGCTAGCCTGTCTCTGTCCGATCTGCAGCTTCTTCGTCATCGTCCTGGTCATCATCATGTGCCGGCAACGGATCGGGAAACTCGCCGGCCAACCTTTTGGCCTTGCTGAGCAGGCCGGCCTCCTCGAGCATTTCCATATCGGGCAGGTCGCACGGCGCGTCGAAGCCAAAATGTGACAGGAAGTCAAGTACCATGCCGCGGCCAGTCCCAGGTGGGGATTTAGGCTACCGGATCGAACGCGCAGCCGGCGCAATACTCGATAATCGCCAGTGGCTTCGAGGGCGGTCGCCATCTCTTCTGATGACGGGCGCTCAATCATCAGCCGCCAGTGTCGTCGTGGCCGACCCGAACCGCAGCAGTGAAGGCCGTCCCGCCTCGTGGAACCACAGGTCGACAATCTTTGCGTCATCACTCGCCGGCAGCGGGAACGCACTCCGCACCTTGAAGGTCGTTGGAAGGTTGACCGAGTTTCCGAACACCAAGGCGTGCTGCTTCGGCAACGACGGGAGGCGGCGAAGCACGGCGTCTGAGATGAATGGCGTCATCTGCCGAATTTGAGAAAGGTCATCTGGATTCTGAATCCGATGCACGACGAAATTAGAGCACTGGGAGAGGACAGTCTTGGACAATTCGCTTGGTCGCTGCGAAGCGACTAGAAGAAAAAGACCGTACCTTCGACCTTCCTTAGATATGCGTTCGAATATACGACCTGCATCCATTGCGTACCGTGAAGGCGTCGAAGCGACGTAACGATGCGCTTCTTCCAAGAGGAGATGCACTGGGAAACGATTGCGCGGGTCGGCGTGCCGAAGCAAGCGGAACACCATGCGCGCGAGTACGGCGCTGACCAGCTCAACCACCTCATCTTCCACGGCGTTCATATCGATTATGACGATTTGCGCAGACTTGGTGTGTCCACCATCCTTGGCCTTTAATCGAGAAGCCGAGCGAGAAAGTCCGTTGGCTCCAATGCTTCATCGGCCTGGTGGCGCAGAAAGCGATAGTCGGTGCGCTCCTGAAGTGCTTTGAAGCGCGTTACCATCTGCGAGCAGTAGTCGCGGATCTGACGATTTCCGTGGGCTTCTTCATAGAGAAGGGAGAGATCAATCGCGTCTCCGAGCGCTGCGAAGTCGAACGGCGTTCCGTCGTAATCGGGGAATTTCAAATCGGGGTTGATAAAGCCACTCACCCCGTCTGAGCCAGCAAGGTATTTATAGGCGTCTTGCAGAGCGGGCATGTTGCCATAGCTGACGCTGATCCAACGGCCGAGCTTGGTGGCGTTGATCTCCTGCGTTCGGAATCGCTGAAGAATCCCGCGTATCCGAGTTTCCTTCGCGCCGGGCTGGGTTTCGTCTCCGAGAATCTGGGTGATACAAGTCGCCAAGATGTGGTTGCGAAAGTCATTGAGCTGAGTGCCTCCTGCCTGCCCGAACAGCGTGGTCAATCCCAACGCCATTCGCAGAATGGGAAGTTGGGTGCGCTCGCTGGCCTGAAGGAGCAATTCCCATTCGGCAAGATCGAGGAACCAGTGCGGCACACGAAATTTATTAGCTGCAGCGCTGCCGTCAAGGATTACACGTTCCACGCCGATATCGGCGATACTTGGTAGTTTCTCGAACGCGGTGTGGTATTCGCCATTCACGTCTAGGACTACGAATGTCGCGCCGCGCGCGTGATGCTCGTCCGGCTTCTCAAAGAGAGCCTGCAGGATGGACGCAACCGTGCAAGACTTTCCGCTGCCAGTGTTGCCGAGCACAGCGACATGACCTCCGAAGAAGTCGTCGATACGAACTTGGACCTGGTAGTCCTCAAAGATAACCGACTGGCCGATGCCGAGATTGCGGAAGCGCGTGGCGTCGGCTGGAATACAGTCGGATCCATTATGCCCTATCGACTTTACCGCATCGGTTTCCGTATCGAAGATGCGATCGAGCTCGGTATCGAGAGCATACAGCGCGTCGGAAAAGAGCGATGGGAAGACTGATACCCCGAAACGAAACTTGCCATTGGGCGCCACCGACAGCATGCCGACGGGAACGACGTCCAGGAATTTGGCTGAGTTAGCCTTGTCCATCTGACCATCGCCGCGACCTGGGCCGTCCCGCTCTCGGACGCCGACCACTTCGGCGACGACATACTCGGTTTGCGCGGGGATCACGAGAAAGGAGCCAAGCCGCGCGACGTAGTGGATGCCGTCGAAGCCAACAACTGTGAAGTTGTCGGTCCCGCCATGCACCTCAATAACGAAGCGGTCGGCTGCGACAGAGATCACCTTTCCAATTGCACGTCGGCGGTCATCATTACTCATCGTCCGTCTCTTTTCTCGAGCCCATACTTTCAATGACGAGACGTACCGCGTCGTCAATCCGCTCTGTCTGCCGCTGCGGCATGAAGTGGTCGACGATGGTTCTAAAGTAGTGCGCTGGGCTGCCGCCGGGAGGGCCGTCACCGCCAATGATCCAGACTCGTGGATCGTTGAGCGCGCGCAGCTTGGCGATTTCCCCATTTGAGTCGGGGTCCGCAAAAATGACTAGCCGAAAGGTTGGGATCGTCAGAGCTTGGTAGATGATGTGATTGAGGTGCTCGTCGCCGAAAGCATAGCCCGCAGTGATAAGGACGCTTTGCTCGCGCACCACTCGCGATTGAAATTCGCGAAATAGGTCCGCGTATGGAGAGCCAAGGCTTGAGTTCTGTTTGGCCGGCGTCGGATAGATCATCACCTTCGAAGGTGCGTCTTGCGGCCAGAGTTCACGGATCGGGAACAGGCCGTGGTCATCTTCCGTCCAGCTGATCGAGCCGTGCAGCTTGCAAAGGTAAACGAAGCCATCGACGGCCGACCACTTTCGGCTTGTCAGGTCGAGCTGTTCTGCGAGTGCGTAGCGGAACGTGGTCGGGTTGAAACGACCGCTCGACCACGCCGGAAAAGCCGTTCGCGTAAGGCAAGCCAAGGCGGTCCATCGCGCGTTCGTTGAATAGGTCGTAATTGGTGGTGAACACCCACGGTCTTGGCAGAGACCTATCTCGCAGAACGAGCTTCCTGTAAAATGCCTCGTAGAGATCGAGAACGGAAGTATCGCCGTTGGCAAACTCCCCGTTCGTGCAGCGCTCCCAGAGGAACGACTTTACTTTCTGAATGATACTCTCGACCCGTTTGCCACTGGCCTCGTGCGTCGCCTTCTTGCTCCTCCTGTAAACGAACCGCAGGCTGTAAAGCAGCTCCATGAGCCGCTCCAGATTTCGGGAGTACTCGGCATCCTCCAAACTGGCGCCGAGCTTTCCAAGAAATTCGACATCAGCCTTATCGAGCGCCCATGCCGGCGCAGGGATAGGGTTAAAATCATCATCGATCTGAGGCTCTCCGGGGTGCTTACAGAACTCTTTCGCCAGCGGAGCCATGGTCGAGATCCCGCGCTCTTGCTTATCGACCACGAGAGACGAGCAGCCGGCGCCGAGGCTACGTTTCGAGCGTTCAGCGCCTCTCCTATGGCCTTGCGGACGTGATCCGGCCCGTGATCCCAGTCAAGAGCTGAGTTTGCCTGATCGCCGCTCTTGCTGAAGTGGAACCGCGCATCGGAATTATCATCTCCATCGGCCACTCAGGTCCCCCAATTGCCTTGTGTCGCGACGGGTCGCGATCTGCGCCGACGCTGTACACATCCGTTAGAAATTCTCAGTGTTTTGGCAGTGGTCCGGATATCCAGAGCACCCCCAGAATTTCGCGTTGGTTGTCGAATTTGTTCGGATCTTCATCGATCGACCGCAGGCTGCACAGACCTTGCGCGAAAAGACACGCTGGTCTTTTGCCAAGGTCATTACTCTGACTTCGCCAGCCCCGCTCGCGGTTAGCGTCCGCACGCATTCCCCAGTGGTTTCGCCGGTCGTATAGACATCGTCGATGAGTAGAACCTTGTTGCCGTTCCATTTGAAGTTGGAGTGGAACGCGCCTTTGATTGCTTCGGAGCGTTCAAGCGGGTTCATCTGCTTGTAACCTTCGATTTCCTTGACACAGCGCAACCCCTTCAGCTCGAGTTCGATGTCTTCGTCAAAATGATTGGTCGCCTCGTTGAGGAGCTGTTCGAATCGATTGCGTTGCTGGGATGGTTTCATCGGCACGGGTACGACATAGTCCGGCGTCCAATCGAGATTCGCGATGGCCTTGCCGATAGCCTCACCAAGGATCTTGGCGTAGGTGTCGTCATTCTTCAGGGACAGGACTGCACCGCTTAGCACGCTCGTGGCGTGGCGCGGGTCGGAGGCTGTGAAGTATCTGCCTAACGCATATACAATTGGGTCGTCATCGCAATGGAGGATAGATCCCCAATGGCTGTGGAAGTCCCAGCCATGGGTCAGGGCTTCGCCGATGTAGCATCGTCCCCCAATGCGATCCCGACGCAACAGAGTCGAGGCTTTCGACATGAAGATGTCCGGGGCAGTTGAGGAAAGTTCGAATATCGATGATGGTCCCCATCTTACCGCAACCGAGGCTAAGCCGGCGTGATATGCGGATTCCACATCGCCAACATCGTCGCCGATATAGAGCGATTGCCGGCTCGGCGGAATGCCGAGTACCTGAAGCGCTTTGAGCAAAGGTTCGGGGTCCGGTTTGTGGTTCTCCGTATCGCCGTATGTGACAAGTACGTCGTAGGGGATGCGGAACTGTCCAAGGACGGCTTCCGCATACCATCTCGGCGACGAGGTCACGACTCCGACGGCTTGGCCGTCTGCCTTCAGAAGACCTGGCAATTCGTGCGGAGCAGCGCTTCCCTGGGCCGGAAACGGCCTGATGAGATGCATGTTGCGACGCACTTCCTCCCACAGTTGGAAGCGCCGCATCTGCGCGAGCGCCGAGCTGTCGACAAGTGTCATGTCGAGATCGAACAGGAAGACGCCCGGCATGTCAGAGCATCGACGTCTGGGTTGAAGCAGAGGCTGGTCGGAGCTCCGGTTGCTCCCCGGCGATCAGGCGCGTCTCCAGCAACTCCAACATAGAGGCGTAATCCTCTCGGCTCGCCAGCGGCACCGCCACGGGCTCGTCCCGGAAGCGCGCCAAGAGGATGCGACGATAGTCACCCTCAGCCCGCACGGCGTCGGCGAACCGCATCGCCGGCAGTTGAGTCATGGCCAAGATGCCCTGGCTCTTGGGCTCGGCCGCGTGTCGTCCCTGTGGGACGGGTGCAAAGAGCAGGCGATTTTGCTGAATCGTGAAGCGAACGGTGTGCATGGAGCCGCCCTTGATGTCGGTCTGCATGACGAACGTCGCGATCGAGAGACCGCTTTGGAGGCGGTCGCGTTGGACGAGGTTTCGGGGGGACGGCGGCACGCCAAATGGCTGCTCGCTGACGAGCATGCCGTCCGTCTCAAGAATTTCAGCGGCCAGCTTGGCGTTTTGCCTAGGGTATATGCCATCAAGCCCACCTGCCATCACGGCAATCGTCCGTCCGCGATGGCGTAGCGCAGCCTGATGACTGAGCGTGTCGACGCCCGTCGCGAGACCGCTGACGATTGCCCAATCAGCACCGACTAGTGTTCCGATGATTCTATCGCTGACGATTTCTCCAAACTCGGACGGCTCGCGCGTGCCGATGCAAGCGACACTACGAAGTGGCGGCAACTTGCCTTTGACGAAGAGGACAGGCGGACGGTCGTGGAGTGAGCGAAGCGCCGTTGGGTAGTCTTGATCAAACACGGAAAGGACACGTACGCCGCGCCGATCGGCCTCGTCGAGCACGCGCTGAGCCTTCTCACCAGCGTTGGCCAATGCAGTCGGTTCATGAAGGCTTTCGATGACCGAGGCTGAAACTAGTGACCGCAGTTTCGCAGGCTCGGCGTCGGCAATGGCGGCGAGAAGCTGAAACCGCTCCGCGAGGCGTTCGGCTGTTGCGGGGCCAATGCCACGCAGCGCGGTCAAAGTAAGAATGCCGGCAGCAGTTCGCGTCTCGGTACTGATCATCGAAATCAACGCCTCTCGGAGAATTGGTCGGATATCAGTGTTTGGGCGATGTGTTTAATTGACGGGTCATGGCTCACCTCCGCATTCCCGGTTTGGTTATCGGGCCAACGACAGATACGCGCAGGTCGGTAGTTTCCCTTTGGAAGCCCGTCAACCTCCTAACCGATATAGCTCTAGGCCATAATCGGTCAATCTGCAGCTTGTTCGTCATCGAGCTGGTCCTCGTCATGTGCCGGCAAGGGATCCGGAAACTCCCCAGCCAACATTTTATCTTTACTGAGCAGGCCGGCGTCCTCCAGCGCTTCCATATCCGGAAGATCGCG
>NZ_JCAMOR010000139.1:0-9608 GCF_059512385.1 Bradyrhizobium sp. Crot121
ACCCGGAGGTAGCCGCCGATCTTCATGCAGGTGTCGGTACCGGGGATGAAGAAGAAGCCGGGACCGTAAGCCGAGCAGATCTTCACATATTCGATCGGCTTCGCTTTGACAGGAAGGTCAGCGCCCGCGGCTCCGCTGGTTGCGAGCAAAAGGCTCGCCGCCGGACCCAGAAGGATTCGAGTTGTCGCCATTACCGGCCTCCGCCTGAGACCTGTACGTCCACTCGGAAATCGAATGCCCCACAATTTTTAGCGCAGGAGACATGTCGCACAATGCGCGGCGACGTGACACTGCCGAGTTTCATTTCGCACTGTGACTTTTTCGCAACGCATGCGAGTGCCATTCCGGAGCGCATGCCGGAGAGATCAGCCCTGGAAGCTGGATCAGCGCTGTAGCTACGCTCGCGGCGAAGGTGGTTCGATCCGCTGTTCGATGAGAATGGTCGTCGAGGATTTCCGCGTGCGCCGGGGCACCCACGCTTATGCTTGGGAAATTATCGCTCACGTTAATGTCGGGTATTGGCCCAAATGCGAACTGGGTTACTTCATCGGGCGATGTCCGAGTTCGAGGGAGTAGCGATCAGCATTGCTCGCCCTCAGTTCTTCTCAGCTTGACCCACCAAGGCTCGTCGACTGCTGCTCCCCGCTGTTTGGAGGTTTTTAAACCGGGACCTACGTCAAATGTGAAGGAAGTACAGGTTAGATTCATTGGTGTGTCAGGTAAACCTAGTTAATGGCGCCATGCGCGCCAAGAAAGCAACGGCAGGAGATCATCTCAACCTTCGTGCAGGATTGACCGCAAGCGCGCCGCCAAATCTGACATGCGGAACGGTTTGTCGATAATCGGAAATTCCCCCACCGCATGATGTCGCTCCAGCACGTCTCCCGCGTAGCCCGAGGCAAGCAGGACCTTGATGCGCTTGTTCAATCGCCTCGCTTCGCGAGCTACCTCGATGCCGTTGATCCCGTTTGGCATCACGATGTCACTTAACACCAGATCAAATTCCTCGCTCTGGAGCATGCGAAGGGCTTCAGTGCCGCTCCGAGCGCAACGAACCTGATAGCCCGACCTGGTCAGCATCGCCGACGTGAGGTCCAGAAGATCGTCGTTGTCCTCGACAACCAGGATTCGCTCTGAGCCGGCCGGAAACGCTTGGGATTGGACCTCTTCCATTTCGATCTCAGTCTTTTGCGTGGATTTCGGCAAGTAGAGAGCGACGGTGGTCCCCTTTCCCAATGCGCTTTCAACGGCAATGTGCCCCCCGGACTGACGGACGAAGCCGTAGACCATGCTAAGCCCGAGCCCGGTGCCTTTGCCAACCTCCTTCGTTGTGAAGAAGGGCTCAAACACCCGGTCCACCACCTCGGGAGGCATTCCCGAACCAGTGTCTCTAACCGACAGCCTGACATACGACCCGGGCGCGCACCCCGCCACGGCTCCTTCGTTCACGACGATGTTCCTCATCTCAATGTCGAGCACGCCGCCATTTGGCATGGCGTCGCGCGCGTTCAGGGCCAGATTGAGGAGAGCGGTCTCCAGTCGCGCCGGGTCGACATGGCACAGCCACAACCCTTCAGTGGTCCACACCTTGACCCGGCATGCTTCGCCGACAGCTTTGCGAATGAGTCCCTGGAACTCGGAAACAAGCTGGTTTGCGTTGACCGGTTTTGGATTCAGTACCTGCCGTCGCGAGAAGGCGAGAAGTTGCGCTGTCAGCCTTGCTCCCCGATCGACCGCACGCCGTGCAGCCGCGGCGAACCGCCGAGCTTTGCCGATATCGTCGCCAGCCTCGATGAGTTCAAGATTCGCGGAGACCACCGTGAGCAGGTTGTTGAAGTCGTGCGCGACGCCACCGGTGAGCTGGCCGACGCTCTCCATCTTCTGGCTCTGATGGAACTGCTCCCTCGCTTCGGACAATTCGTGCTCACGGCGTTTCAGCGCATCGGCCATGGCGTTGAACGCCCTGGCGACCCGTGCGATTTCCGAGTTGCCCGGGATGTCCACGCGCCGGCCGAATTCGCCGAGCCGCCATCGGTTCGCAGCATCAACCAATTGCGCAAACGGGCGCTGGATGAACCGCTGGGCGCCCCACGCCGTCAGGATCAAGACAAGCAGGGCGCTGAAAATGATGAACAACACGTCGCGTCGCGTGCGATGTTCGATCTTGGTGAAAGTCTGGGCCTTGCCGAGGCCGAAGCCGACAAGAAGATCTTGCCCCACAGCGGCGAAGCCGACAATTCTTCGCACGCCGTCAATGTTAACCATGTCCGCTACGGTCCCGCTGTCGAGCATCGGGTCTTCACCAACGGGCAACTTCTTGCCGACAAACACGTCATTGTCAGGATAGCGAGCGAGAACGATGCCGTTGCGGTCCGTGATGGCGAGCGCAGCTCCCGGGGGAACGCCCTTTTTCGCGATGTAGTCGGCGAGCCAGTCGAGGCTGAGGGCCGCTATAACGACGCCGCCCATGCGGTCCTCGTCGTCGTAGAATGGCAGCGCGAACTGAACGACATTGCGACCGGTCGTTCGGCCGATTGCGAACTCTCCGACTGTGAATTTGCCGGTTCTCACGACGCTGGCGAAGTAGGCACGTCCAGCTGCGGTAGCCGGCTTATGCTCTCTGGCTGAGTCGCAGAAGGCGTCGCCACGCATGTCGACCACGATAAAGACGATGAACTCCGGGTATCGTTGCTTGATCCTGGAAAGGTAAGCGTCGCATCCCTGGACGTCCTTCGCCTTGATCGCCGGAAGCTCCGAAAGCGCTATCAGAGCCTGACGAACGCCCTGGACGATCTGTTGCTGCTCGGCGGCGGCGAGCTTGGCGAGCCCGAGGACTTCGTCCTGTACTTCAACTTGGCGCGTGCGACGCAGGTCGATTTCGTTGTACGCCTGTATCGCGATTGCCGGCAGCATGGCCGCAGCTACCAGCGCGAACAGGCGTGATAACAGGCTGCCCTTTACTAGCATTTCCCACTCACAATCAGCCGCACGAGACCGACCGCGCCAGTCCACCGACAAGCGCCATTGTGTGAAGCGTTCTCCGAACTGCAATCGGGACGCCAAGCGGTGGCGCTCCGAGGCTTGATAAAGGCGGCGTCGAATGTGGGCGATGTCGAACCTGGAAACACTGGTCTTCGTCGCATTGCTGCCGAATTTCGCCGATCAATTGCCGGATCTCGTTGCCGACAAAAGCCGTGATGCCGCGCTTGGACGCTTCGTAAGCGCGTCCAGCTCTTCGGATGTCATGAAGGCCATTGGCGTGGCTGCGCATTGTTGTATTCGAGGTCGCTGATAGCGTTCGTGACCTTGCCGGAAATTACCGCTTTTGAGGAGCCGTTCGGCAAGTTCGCGGTTTCGCCATCTGCAAGGCGGTGTCGTCGTGAAGCGCCATCAGTACAGTCACCATCAAACGCCGCGCCTGCTTGTCGTTTTCCAACGACTCGGTGACCAAGCTGATCACTCGGAACGCGTGGTCCGCGGCGAGCATACACGGCTTCTTCTCATACTGTCTTGGTGAAAGCATGGTTATTCGCCTTTCGTTTCTTTTTCGTGGGTCGGGTTGCTTGTCTTTCCCGACTTGTGCGCTGCACCGCCGCTGCACCAGTTTGCGGTCGCGGAATCGTGTTCGCGGCCGAGACAGTGTAGGGAGCCGATCCATGCAATGCGGTTCACATCCACGTCTCCACGATCTTCTCGTCGTCCATCGCCGTCGATCTGCTCTATCTCAACAGCCGGGATCTGCGAAAGCAGCCGCTGATCGAGCGCAAGGGCACCTGAAGAAGATCATCGGCGATACAGACATCCAGTTCAGTGAGAGCTTCGGGGTCGATGGCAAGAAGATGTACGCCCACGCCGCAAGGTCAGGCTCGAAGGCGTCGTCTCGAAAGTGCGCGACAGCGCCTACACCTCTGGCCGGGGCACAACTGGGTGAAGAAAACCTGCGTGCAGCGGGAGATGCTGGTGATCGCAGGCTTCGCGCTCGACGGCAACAAATGGGACGGCATCTATGTCGGCCGCCGAAAGGGCGAGGACCTGATCTATGCGGGTAAAGTCGATCACGGTTCGACAACGCATCCGCTACCGATCTGCAGAAGCGCCTGACGACGCTGATCCGGAAAGCGCAACCATACACTAAGCGCATCGCGCACAAGGGCATCTGGGTCGAGCGCGAGCTTATGGCCGAGATCGAATACCGGGCGAAGTCCGCGCAAGGAGACATCCACGACGAACCCGGCGATCCGTTCGTCTGCGGAATCGTCAGCAGCCTGCATTGCAGGATCGCCTGCGGTGCGCAATCGCCCCGATGCTCAACGGCAGCTTCTGCTCCATCGCCTGCTACACAAGCGCCGCTTCGCCAGTTTCGACCGCGAGCAGGTCGACCATCACCTCGGCTTCCTGCTGCTGGCGCGCTTCATACGCCAGTGCGTCGTCGCTCTCGCTATCTATCTCTGCATCAAATTCCGGCAACCCGCCGCACTGATCAGTTCGTCGCGGAGAGCCGGCGTGGAGATAGCACCCATGGCCGACCGTCATTGACTGGTGTCGTGCTACCAGTCTTTTGCTATCAAACTGAACCGGCGGCACTACAGGGCTGTTTCAGTCCGTCGGCAAACGATTGCGATTGTAGTCGAGCGGCCAAAGTTGTGGCGGTCGGAAAGAAGACCGGTCTAGGCTGGCCCGACCGGACCTCTGGTGAGGTCTGTTATTGCGCCGCTATCAGGGCGCAGCGCACAGCGACCTCACCCGCATCGTGATCTGCGGTGCCGGTTATAAGTACCTCCCTCGACTAGGACGTGCTACTCATAAAGGCGTAGATGTCTGGTTCTGACGTCCAAGCGGAGTCTTCCGATCAGTCGGAGCATTGCCGCTCGTGATCCAACTTCGCCATCACTCCTCCGGTACCCCAGCCAAGCGCATGCCCTCGTAGATGCGCTCGCGTTGGGTGAGGTAGGTCGGGTTATCTGTGTAAGCGCCGTCCCGGTAGCGACGGATAGTGAAACTCGGAACAAGCGTCAGTCCAGCCTTTGCGGCGGCTCTCGCATGATCCAGCGAGCCCAGCAGCGCTAGTGCAGCACCGAGTAAGAAATGCACGAGGGGATAAGTTCGGTTGGCTTCGATGCTGCGGCAGAACCAGCCGAGCGCTTCCGAATCGGCCGAAATCTGCAGCTTGGATGCACCGATTATTGCGAACCAGCGATGGGCAAAGATATCGCGCGGAGAAAGGCGAAATGCCTCGTTCACATGTGCCTCAGTCTCCGCCCCCTGGCCGGTGCAATACTTCGCTAGACCGATTAGCGCATGGGCCCACGCCAAATTGCGATCCAGCGCCAACGCTCGCTTGCTCTCGGCGACGCCTTGGTTGACACGGTTAGTCGCAACGTGCACGTGTCCCAGGGCCACGTGGGCCCACGCATGGTTCGGAGCGAGAGACAGCGCCTCTTTCAGCGTTGCCTCGGCAGCCGCGAGCCGCGCGGTCCGATCGCCACTCATCCAGGTTGAGCCGACGACCATGTCAACCGTCGCCATCCAGACCATCGCCTCGATGTTCTTGGGGTCGAGGGCTAGCGCCCGCTCAAAAATGCTACGCGCCTGTTCTATGTGGTCGGGGTTTAGTCCCTTGTTGAACCACGCAGCACCTTGAAAATACAGGTCCAAGGAATTGGGATGCGGCGAACGTTCCGCCCGACGCGCCTCAGCCTCAATGAGCTGTGCATTTAGTGTGTTAGCGAGCCGCGCCACAATTTCGTCTTGCATATCGAGCAGATCGGCGATCGGCTTATCGAACCGCTCAGCCCATAGGGTTTCGGCGTCGACCAACTGCACGTTTACGCGAAGCCGATCGCCTCCTCGCTGTACTGACCCTTCTAGGACGTAACTAACGTTTAACTCGCGACCGACCTGCTTCAGATCGACCGACTTGCCTTTATAGGGAAAGGCGGTGTGGCGGCCGATCACGAACGAGCCATTGATGCGCGACAAGTCCGTGGTAAGGGTCTCAGTGACGCCATCGACGAAGTAGTCCTGCTTGGTGTCTCCGCTGAGATTGGCGAATGGCAGCACAACGATGGAGAGATTCGGCGGTGAACGCTGGCCCTGCGTGGCTCGACTTGCGCAGCCGGCTATGTCCGTCCAGGACCGCGGCATAGGCTCGAACCGGAAGGGCAATGTTTTTGAACTTTTGCTCGCCCATATCGACGAACTCGACACCGACCTTGCCGCGGGTCTGCACGTAGGCAAAAGACGAGATACAGATGCCGCCAGGCTCTGCGATGCTCACAAGCCGTGCCGCGACATTTACGCAGTCACCAAAAACGTCATGCGGCTCGACAATCGCGTCGCCGACATTGATGCCGACACGGAAAGCAATACGCATGTCTTCCGCATCGGCAATTGTAAGTTCTTTGATGCGAGTCTGGAATTGCACAGCAGCTCGAACCGCTTGGACCGCGCTCGGAAATACTGCCAAGAATCCGTCGCCGGTGTTCTTCACAATGCGACCCCCGTGTCCGGATATCGCGGGCGTGACAGCATCGGCGAGTAGCACTGTCAGTTTGACATACGTTGCCTCCTCATCGTGGTGCATGAGCCGCGAGTAGCCGGCGACGTCGGCGGCCAATATCGCCGACAGACTACGCTTGACCCGGATGAGTCGGTCTTCCACCATGGCGCGCAACTCCGACCTACAGAATACTATGACGGATCGCGCGGCGCTACCAGTCGCGCTTTATCACACCCTGGCTCACGTCGGCTGTTGGCCCCAGACCTCTGGTGACATCTGCTATTGTGCCCTATCAGTGGCGCAGCGGACCTCACGCGCATCGTGATCTGCGGCGCCAGGCCTGTGAGTACACGCTCTCGTAACGTCATCGATCTGCAGCCAGCCGGTCCGTTGAACCGGAGGTTCATCAGACTCAGCGGAAATGATCGTTAGTGCAAAGTCCTATCGCGCCGCCAGCCCGCTGCAATCATCGCCTCACCGATCGCGCGCTTGACGAAGGCGTCGGCCTCTTCCTCAGTCATCTACTCCAATTCTCCGTCTGGGCCGATTCGAGAGCCAGCAGGGTTTTCGCCCTCAGGCCACGTCGGCGGAATCATCTTCTTCGTCAATGGCTCGAACGACGCGCTATCAACAGTTCTCAGAAATGTTCTCGGCGATCAAGTTACCGAACGAGATAGCCATAAGACCTTAGGCGAATATCGCGCGGAGCTCATCGCTACAGAACTCGCATCGGCCAAAGCGCGCGAAGCAGCCCTTCGGGTCGAGATCGCGCGACTGAAACTCGAATCGGCGAGTGCAGCCGACACGCAGGTTCAGATCGAGGGACTCAGACTCGCAGTCGACCTGGAACGCGAGGCCCGGCAACAGGCTGATTTGGCGGCGGCTGACGCACAGGAACTCCTCGACGCAGCGCGTCAGGACCGGCCACCGCCTCGGGTCGGCAAGATCCGGGAGGAGATCGAAGTTGTTCTGGCCGCACTTATTCCAAAGGTGCGATTGATGCGGGACAGCCTGGACGTGGTGGCGGCTGGATTCTCCGTCGGGCTCTATCGTGGCCCTGCGAAGTTACGCACCGCAATTGGGCGCCTGCCTCCACCGTGGAAGAAGCTCAAAGGTCTTGAGCAATGGTGGGAACGACATATGAGCGACGGACAAGACGACGCAGGCAGGATCTATGTGCGCTTCTCAACCACTGACCGCATCTGGGATGTATTGATCTCGCACAAGAGCGAGCAATCGCGCGACATCACTTGGCTAGCGCGCCAGTAGATCTTTGGCCGGTGGCCAGTTGGTTTTATGAAACCATGAGCAGCGTTTTGTAGGCAACAACAGTTACATTATCGTCGGGGACGGATTGGACATAGAAACTCAGGCAAGCGGGAGCTCGAGCGCGTCCCGTGAGATCGATGGCAAAGGTCACACCATTCCCGGTCTGCTCGCGAACCGCAAATATTCAACGGACTATTATCAACGGGAATATGTTGCGCATCCCCGATTCGCAAGACCAGCAGCGTTGACTGCTCCGCCAAGGTCTTCTGGAAGTCACCAAGGCGCGCGCACCTCACAAGCTGCTCAGCAGTCCAAAGCTGAACACGTCTATCAGTATCTGACCGGTGCGCGGTTTAAGCAGCGGATTGAAGCCATCTTGAGCAGTTTAAAGACATGCGCGACGATATCGACAAAGAGCGCAAGTTCATGATGAAGGCTTGGGCCAAGCGAGAGGTCCAAGTCAACATGATGGTCGTATCGACTGCGGGATTGGTAGGCGATCTTCACGGCATCATGGGACTGGCCATGCCCGAGATTGGGACCATCGACGAGCCACCGATGCTAGAGGGAAAGGCCGCCTAGGCGGCCTTCGCCCGCTGTTTGCCAAGGCGCGCCAGCGCGCTCGGCAGAACTGATAAGCTTTCTGCGAAAACCTCATCAGTCGGCCGACTGACTCCATTTGCGACCAAAGCTGATCAATCCGCGATGGCTGAGCCGTTGTGCATCACAGCCAGAGTTTGGTCCTAATGTCCGAGTTGGGCCGATGCTGTCGAGAACGTCTTTTTGCATCACTGGACGCAAACTTTCCGAGCCGTAGGTGCGGCGATACTATAATTGTGTCGGGGGAAGCATCATAAAGCGATGAACTCGCCAGTGACCTCTCCAACTGGCCTCAGGGCATATGGACGAACAATCCTCGCGCGTTTGGTCTTTCGGCAGAAAATTAGCCGTAAGGCAGTTTGGGACTTTTTCGACAGCATCGGTCGATCGCGTCGGTTTGGCCCCGGGGCGGTGATTTCTGGTCAACCCCAGACGTCTTCAGCGCCGACCGGAGGGTCTCAAACGGGCCAACAACGGAAGTCCCTAGGTAAGCGACCTGCGCGCTCATGGTCCGTCCCTAACTCAAGGTCCCACGCCGAGCCGGCGGTCCAGGTTGAATGCGGCGCTTATCAGCCCGATGTGAGTGAATGCCTGCGGGAAGTTGCCCAGTGCTTCGCCACACGGACCCGTCTCCTCCGCGTACGGACCGAGGTGGTTGGCGTAGGTCAGCATCTTCTCGAAGATGAAGCGGGCCTCCTCGGCGCGGCCCCCCGGGCCAGCGCTTCCACCAGCCAGAACGTACACATATTGAACGTCCCCTCGCTCCCGGTCAGACCGTCGCCGGCTGCTCTGCCGATCTCGTAGCGGTGCACCAGGCTGTCGGAGACCAGCTCCGCCATGGTCCGATCCAGCGTCCCGCGCATGCGGGGGTCGGTCGGCGACAGGAAGAAGACGAGCGGCATGATCAGGTTGGATGCATCCACCGCGTTGGTGCCGAAGTGCTGCACGAAGGTCTGTCGTTCGGTGTCCCAGCCGCGCGTCATGATGGCCTCGTAGATGCGGTCGCGCTCCGCGGCCAGGTGGGTGCGGTCCAGCGGCAGGCTCCGCTTCTGCGCAAGGCGGATCGCCCGGTCCAGCGCCACCCAGTCCAGCATCTTGCGCAGGTGGCACCAGGAGTCATAGGCGATCGGCGTCCCATTGTGTGTACCGAAAACCTCATCCGAGTTGATGACGTAATGGAATCGCCTAAGCTGGCGGAATGATCGGGCTGCTCTGTTTCGTACTGGCCGTCTTGGCTTCG
>NZ_JCAMOR010000140.1:0-9536 GCF_059512385.1 Bradyrhizobium sp. Crot121
GGCCGACAGCACCTTGGTGCGCCCAGGAATGTTGCCGCCGATCATAAGCACGATGCCGAACGTGCCTATCGCATGCGCAAAGCCAAGCATGGCGCCTGTCAGAACACCCGTTCGCGCCACAGGCAAGGCGACCGTGAAGAAGGCATATAACGGTGAGGCGCGCAGAGTGGCAGCGACTTCCAGCGGGCGGTCACCCATCGCAGCGAAGGCGTTGCGGATGGGCTGCACCATCAAAGGCAGCGCTGACAAAACCGATCCGACCACGAGCCCCGTAAAGGTGAAGGCGAGCGTGGCCCCGCCCCAGAGAGAGGCGAGAAGGCCACCCGGGCCGTTCGGGCCGAGCAGGGCCAGCAGATAGAAACCGATTACTGTTGGCGGCAGCACCAGCGGCAGCGCGATGATCGTGGCGACCGCCTCAGCCCAAAGGCTCTTCGAGCGCGCTATCCACCACGCGAGCGGCGTGCCAAGGACCAGCAGGATCACGGTCGTCAGGCTCGCGAGCTCGACCGTGAGCTCGAGCGATTCCCAGATCTCTGGCGAAAAGCCATCCATGCGTCAACTCTAGCTTTGCACGTAGCCACCCCGCGCGATAATCGCGTGGAGTTTTTGCCCTTTAAGAAAATCGACGAAAGCGCGTGTCGCTTTATTATTGGCGCCGCTCTCCAACAGCACGGCATTTGGCCCCATCGGGCCATAAGACTCCCGCGCCACCAGCCAGGGCAAACGGGTTTTGCTGTTTGTGAGCTCGGACGGCGCGACAAATCCGAGCTCGGCATTACCGGTCTCGGATCGATCGGCGTGTGTGATGCTGGCGGTATCGGCCCTCGGCTGAATCGCCGCACTGACGCCTGGCGCTTTCATGACCTGCACCGCCGTTGCGCCATCATAAGGTGCGGCGGCCGGATTGCAGATCGATGACTTTGCCACAGACATCATCTGAAGGCTATCCGCGCGATTGGCGAACTTCACATTCGAACGCCACAGCACGAACTTGCCGCTCTTAGAGGTGAAGCTGTTTCCCGATACCGGGAGACGCTTCTCGCTCTGTTTACTTGGGCGGAACTGGTCGGCCGACAGAAGGATGCAAAGCGCGGGTTGGATGATCCAGCTGCAAAAATGTCCGTGCGCGCGTGAGCTCAACCCGGCCTCGAGCCGCGTCGTCTGAGTGAGCGGTGATGCAATCTCGTTGCTCGGCAGACGGACGTTTGCGGCAAGGGTGGGACTGATGTTCACCGCTGCTGCTTTTTCGAGCAGGATCAGAATCAGAGTTGCATTGATCAGGATCAATCGGGCAAGCCTCATTGGGAAGTCTCTCGGAGCGGGGCGGCCTGCGACCAGTTTGGCCGCGACGGCTTCTGCTCCTGATCCCAGCAAACGGCGTGCCGCTCGCGAAATATGATGCGCGCCTTGCGCCACAGCAGCCAAACACGCTTAAGCGCCAGCCTGGCTGTTGAATTGCGGCGGAATGGCCCCAGCGCCGTGTCAGCTTTCCGACTTCGGCGTGTTCAACCGAACATCTCTAGCCTCTTGAACGAAAAACTTCTTGGGATACTCCGCCCCAACCTTGGCTCCGCCGCGCCGTGATGTCCGACCTTGGATCTTTGAACGGCTCGAACTCCGATCTCCGGCTCATCGGCCGGCCCAACGTAGCCCCCTGGCCTGGGGGTGTCGGAATACGATAAGTTCTGCCTTCACGTCGCCGCTATGAAGCGTCCGTTCGAGAAAAACTCTGTGGCAAGCGACTCGTCCAGGCGCGGCAGGAGCTCAGCGTGTATCGTCCGGTGAAGGAGTATCGAGGCTGTCGTTTGTAGCTGTGCGAAACAATATGACCGAGGCCGGATAACGCCCGGGGGCAGGCTGTATCAAGGCCTTTGAAGGCCTGTCTCCACATGTCGATGGCGTGGATGCGTGCCATCCAAAAAATCAATTTTACCAATGTTACGGAACGTTGCATTGACAGCACCTGACGCCCGACGAATCACGTCGCTGCTTCTGTCGCGCGACGCGTCGCGACGTGGCTCGGCTGGGGGATGGCGCCGCGTTCGCGTCGAAGCGCGTCATGGAAGCAGCAGCATGGCAGTTCAACTCGCGAAGGAAATTGTCGCACGATGAAGGAAAACGCCGTCGGCGGCGGCGAGACAACGACCGCCAGGCAACTGACCTGGTGTGGCATCCAGTCGCTGGAGTTGAGGGACATCATCTGCGACCTGGAGCAGTCCGACGCGATCGAGATTGAGATGAACACGGATGACGCCTGATCGAATCTCAAGAATGTCGGCGACGCGACTGTCCGCGGCGTGGTCGCTGAGAAGGCCTGAATGGGGAGGCGCGTCGTCATTACCGGAATGGGCGGGTTGGGGACCGACGGCGCCTCCATCTATAAGGAGATACGCGAAGGCCGCTCCGCCATTGGCCCGATCGCAACTCCGAGCTCAGGATAGGGGCCAAGCTCAAAACCCTTCCCGAGCATGACATTGCCGCAAGCGGCTGGTCGATCTCGAGGTCGCGCCCACTCTGCCGCGCGAGCGCAAGGTGCGCGTCGCGCCGAGCAATGCCTTTGCCCTCGGCGGCACGAACGTGGTTCTGGGATTCAGCCAAGTGTCGTCAGGAGACAGTCGGTCCACAGTCTCGTCGGTTGAACGGCCGCATGGCTTTGGCGCTTGGCGCGCGACTTGCTTAACAAAAGAAAACACAGGTAACTGCCGACCTACCCTCGGAATTCACGCTGCGATCTGTCGGATTTCCGACATCGCCGTCTTCAATGGGACACGGCTGGCATAAAAGCTCGTCTGATGCCGTCACCGCTCAACGCGCGGCGGCTCGGTGTTCGAGTTCGTATAGGGAAGGAGCGTCATGACCACCATCGCAACTGCGGCGCCCGCGCGGCCGTCGCAAACTTGGTACAAAATTCTCTACGTTCAGGTGCTGATCGCGATCTTGATTGGCGTCGTCGCCGGTTGGCTGTGGCCGTCGCTCGCAACCAACGACTGGATCAAGGCGCTCGGTGATGGATTCATCAAGCTGATCAAGATGGTCATCGCGCCGATTATCTTCTGCACCGTGGTCTCGGGCATCGCGCACATCCAGGATGCGAAAAAGGTCGGCCGGGTCGGCCTCAAGGCGCTGGTCTATTTCGAGATCGTCTCCACTTTTGCCTTGTTGCTCGGCCTGGTGATGGGCAATCTTTTCCAGATTGGCCACGGCCTTGCGGCCAAGCCCGATGCCGCAGCCGTCGCCAATTACGTGAAGCAGGCGGAAGCCTCGAAAAGCGTCGATTTCATCCTCAATATCATTCCCGACAGCGTGGTCGGCGCGCTGGCGCGCGGCGATATCCTGCAGGTACTCTTGTTTGCCATCCTGTTCGGCTTCTCGCTGATGGCGCTGGGTGAGCGCGGCGAGAAGTTGCGCGGCATGATCGACGACACGGCGCACGCCGTGTTCGGCGTCATTGCCATTGTCATGAAGGCAGCGCCGATTGGCGCGTTCGGCGCCATGGCTTTCACGATCGGTAAGTTCGGACCCTCGGCGCTCGGGAATCTGATCGGGCTCATCGCGCTGTTCTATGCCACGGCCGCGCTATTCGTGGTAGTCGTGCTTGGTCTGATCGCGCGTTTCGTTGGCTTTTCGATCTTCAAGTTTATCGCCTATGTCAAAGACGAGCTCTTGCTCGTGCTCGGCACCTCGTCCTCGGAAAGCGCGCTGCCGCAGTTGATGAAGAAGCTCGAGCGGCTAGGCTGCTCCAAGCCCGTGGTCGGGCTCGTGGTGCCGACCGGCTACTCCTTCAACCTCGATGGCACCAACATCTACATGACCTTGGGAACGCTGTTTATCGCGCAGGCGCTCGGGGTCGATCTCACCTTCGGCCAGCAGCTCACGATCCTGATCGTGGCGATGCTGACGTCGAAAGGCGCAAGCGGTATCACCGGGGCCGGCTTCATCACGCTCGCGGCGACGCTATCAGCGGTTAATCCGGCGCTGGTGCCGGGCATGGCAATCGTGTTCTCGATCGATAAATTCATGAGCGAGGTGCGTGCACTTACCAATATCATGGGCAACGGTATTGCCGCGGTGTTCGTGTCCTGGTGGGAAGGCGAACTCGACGAGGCCACGCTTCATGCGCGGCTCAACCAGGAAATTGGTGCGGCCGACGGCGAGACCACAAACACGACGGGGTAGGGGCTGCATTTCTGTTCGTCATTCCAGGACGCGTTGACGCAGGTGTACGCGAACTCGCGAGTCTTGCTTGTCCAAGTCGGCAGCAGCCGACTTGGATTACGAAGGCGGAATCTCTCGCCGCGACCTCTGGATTGCCGGTTCGCTCGCTTTCGTGAGCGCGCCGGAATAACGTCCTAAAGAGGCTGCTCCGTGAGACGAGGGGACGAAACCCTCGGTTTCGCCGGGCGGTTTCTCATGAGCGCCGAGTCTGAACAACTGCTTGAAAGTGATAGTCCTCTATCCAATCGCATGACGGCGAAGCGTTAGCGAAGTGCAATGCCCCATTGCAAGCGGGTCTGAAGGTTAGCTTGAATCGAATTTGGATTCCCAAATCAGGAGACTTCGGATTTACCATGCTGGCTGGGCCTGGAGGCCAGCACGGATCGGCAAGCCTTACTCTGAGGATCTTCGGAAGCGGGGCGTTGCAGGGTTGTTTCCGGTGGATTGTCCTGCAACGAGGCGGCTAAACATTCGGTGTTGCGGTCAGCACGGCCGTTGGATGGGCGCGACGGCATTGCGAGACCGGCAGCGTGGTGCCCGGCAGGGATGCGCGGCAACAGGTCGAAGGCCATTTCCGGCAAACACCGCGTCCGGGTTTTAGGGCGAATCAAGGGGACTTCACCCTGCGCGGCTTGGTCGCCGAGCTCACTGATCGCGGACCTAAGGCTGATTACCGTTCAATATGGGAGTTCTCCACGCCGAGAAGCTCAGCTTGAAAAAACTGTGGCTGGCGAACGCGAGATCTGGGCCAGGACCGATATGGGGCCTTGCGGGGGTGCGCCGCGTGGCCAGAGGATTCACAGCAAGAGTCCCAACGGCCGCTGGACGACCATAACCTTCCTGGCCGCGTTGCGCCATGACCGGATTGAGGCGCCATGGTTTCTCGAGGGCCGAACGATGGCGAGAGTTTCCGCCTCTACGTCGAGAGAGTCCTCCTTCCGACGCTTTGTCCCGGCGACATCCTAACCATGGACGATCTCGGCAGCCACAGACGCAAAATCGTGCGTCAGCTTACCCGCCTCGTGAATTTCGCATAAGTGCCGCTCTCGTGAACCCAGAGCCGATTCTTGGCATCGTGCGACCGTCTTTACAGCTCCGTCTTCGTGCCACAGACTTTTACAGATATAGCGCGCTCGAGCTCGGACGCCAAACCACTCAAGTGATCCGCAAGCTTTGCGAACAGCTCTCGCTTTTCCTGGTCGGTTGCCAGATCGCTGATCAATTTGCACTCGGCTGCATCGGTGCGGAGCTCTTTCAGTTGCTTCTGCAGGTCTTTCATCGGTATGCCCGTGGAGCGGCTATTCAGACCAATTAATCGGAGTGTACTTCAGCTCTCGCCGCTCCATTTCCGAACGAAGCAATTCAGCATAGCTGCGCAGATTGTTACCAACAAAGCGGCAACGTCCGCCGTCCGCGCGACCAGCCAACACTTGCCGCCGCACACTTTCCCAAAGAAACAATAAGCTCTCATCTTTCGAGTTTGAAAACCTCATCCGGACACCCCAATCCTTGCGCGCAAATGCTACCGCCATCTCAACGGCCTGAAGTGTTCGTTTCGGACACTCCCGCGCAGAAACCAAGTACCCGTTGCACATTTGCCACATGAGCCTTTCGGTCACCGCCCTACGCCTATCAGGCGGTTGGAGCAGAGCAGCTGGGTCTTACAGCTTCTGTCTTTGACGGTTCCACATGCTGCCAGCTAGTCGCTGTGGCTCGGACTCATCACTTGGCTGCGAACGCATTTCGCGCTCAGGAAAAAAATTGACTGTGTAAGCGGTCGCGCAGTTCAAAAGGAAGTGAGCGATGGAGGTGGCGTATGTATTCGGCTCTTGTCGGGACTCTTATTCTTTTGAGCATTGGCATCCTATTGGCCCACGCGCCGGACGCTTTTCGCTCGGGTCGTGATAGCAATTCCCGACACTAACTATACTCTCATGCAAACAGCGCCGCGCCCGCCTCAGTGCTGACGACGGATCGCGCCCGGGTAAGCGATCGAGTGCTTCTCTTAGAGCGCCGTCGTGCGTGCAGAGGCCCTCTCCCGTGAGCATAACCATATCAGCGGCCTCGCCCTTGGCCGCTCGGGAGATCCGGCCATCGGCGACTTCGGCGATCCCAAGGTGATCCGGAAATACTGCGAACTGATCGCGGATCCGATCCGCACGCGGGGATCGTATCCTTCTCGCAAGTCGGCGCGAGGCTCAGATCAGACCCGATCAGGAGGTCGCTTATATAGGTGCCGTCTAGCTCTAACAGCCTGTTGAAGAAGTCGGTAGCGAAGCGTTTCGTATCGTGATTCTCTAGGACCAGGATTTAACTGGGGGCGCGATGCGGGGAGTGACGAACAGTCCGGCTCGCTTTTTAGTTATGTGGACCTGGAGGCTCGGGTTCGGGTCGACCACCCGCTACGGGTGATCCGAGACTTGGCGAATGCGGCGCTGGGCGACCTTTCTGGGGAGTTCGGCAAGCTCTATACGAACGTCGATCGCACCGGAGAAGTTGCTTCGGGCGATGCTCCTCCCGGCATTTTATGGGGTTCGCTCGGAACGGCATCTGATGGAATGGATGGAGTTCGATCTTCTGTTCCGCTGGTTCGTTGGGCTCGGGGTGGATGATGCGGTTTTGGGACCATTCGACCTTCTCGAAGAACCGCGACCGGCTGCTCGAAGGCGAGATTGCGGCCAAGTTCCTGAACGCGCTTTTGGCGCAACCAAAGGTCAAGCGTCTACTATCGAGCGATCACTTCTCGGTGGATGGTACGCTGATTGAAAGCCCGGGCTTCGATCAAGAGCTTCCGGAAGAAGGATGGCAGCGACAAAGACGAGGACGGTCCGGGACGCAATGCTGAGCGCAGCTTCCACAAGGAGAAGCGATCGAACGAGACATGCGAGCACGACCGATCCCGAGGCGCGGCTCTACAAGAAGGGTGACGGCCAGCCGGCTAAGCTGAGCTATATGGGCCATGCGCTGATGGAGAACCGCAATGGTTTAGCGGTCTTGGGTGGGGTGAGCCAAGCGACGGGCACCGCCGAACGGGAGATTGCGCTTGCCATATCGACAGGCGCGGGTGCGCGAAACGGATCACTCTGGGGGCGGATAAGGCCTATGATGTCACGCAGTTCGTCCACGAGCTGAGAGATAGATCGGTTACTCCGCATATTGCGATTGATGGACATCTGAGTAAGACCGGCAAGCGGCGCAAGACGGCGATCGACGCGCGGACCACACGTCACAGCGGCTACGACATCAGCCAACGCTGCCGCAAACGCATCGAAGAAGTCTTCGGCTGGATCAAGAGTTCCGCTGGCTTGGCCAAGATCAAGCTGCGAGGCCGCGACCGGGTGGATGCCGTGTTCGTCCTGGCGCTTGCGGTCTATAATTTGATCCGGCTTCCCAAGCTTCTGGCGGCACCGGCATGAGCATTCGGGGCAGATGGCAGGTCGTCGAGACACCGAGCTACGGCATGGCCTTGGCGAGCGCCTACATCCTGTTCGACGAGGCCGGCGGCGAATTCGCCTTCGATTGCCGCACAGGCTCCATTCATGGAACCTGCCACGGCGATGCCGCCGAGTTCGGCTGGCAGGGAAACGACGAAATGGAGCCAGCCGAGGGTGACGGCTAGGCCGAACTGCAGGATGACGGCTCACTCGAAGGGGAGATCTGCCTTCTCAACGGTGACAACATCCCATTCATCGCGCGCCGTTCAAAGACTTCTTCAACAGCCTGCTAGCTAGGGGCGGCTAGGTTGGTTCTTTGGCTCGGGCGAATCCGTTCGGAGATCAGAGTCCCGCTGCAGGTCGCGTAAACGAAGTCTCCGCGACATCGAAATCCAGAGATCGTCGGGCCAGCTATTTAGATCAATGTCGATCACAAGCGCAACGCAACCCACGCCCTGAGGAGGCGGCCCATACTTGGCACGCGAACAAGTGAACATCCGTGCGGCCCTTGCACCGGGGGGTGGGGCCGGATCATCGGCGCCTTTTCGTGTGGCATATCATTTGCAAGGGGTCATGCGGGCTGGACACGGCCAGGTGCCGCGCCATGCCCCAACAGCCCGACGCACCTCATACCCGGCAGTGTGCGTCGGGCTTCGCGCTGTTTCAGCGTCCACGCTCGGCCGCATTCACCGGTGCTAAGTCGGATGTAGAGTGGTTCGATAGGCCGAGACCGCGCTGCCGTTTCACTTCGAGAAAGTGGGACACTATGTACTGGCGCCGGTGCAACAACAAAGACTCTTGGTGGTCCTGGCGTGGGCAATCACTTCCCGGCGTATGTGGAGAACACGTTTGTCAACTTGCATACGCTAGATCGCGCGACCGGATTTGCCGAATTGAATAACGTGCGCGAATTTCCGGAACACCTCGGTCATCCGTTGGTTGCTTGTCTTTCCTGCTACAGGATGGGCGACATCTCCTATGTTCGGTGTCGAAACGGCCGCGCCCCATGCGCGCGCTGAACGAAATCGGCGAAGACGTTTCCCAGCACCAAACCGACGTGCCTAAGTTGCCTCTAAGATCCTGGAGGCCGCGATCCGCAAAGAGAGGTCAATCGACGACCTCAAGCGTATAGGCCAGAAGGCGCTTGCCAATGCGGCCATCTTGTGTCGCCAGCTTGGCAGCTTTGGCATGTCATTTCGCTCATGAGAACGCATAGACGACCCAGCAGATACCGGCCCAGAGGAGAGCGCTGACAAGCATCGCCGCAAGCGGCCAGGAATTCAATCTGATCCGCGACTGCGAAGCATCAGGACGCAATGCGCGATCGGCTTTACCGCCTTCAAGCACGCGCGGTTTTGGTTTGCACCAGCGCGTCATCCGTGCACCATCCTTGCGCTGTGCAAGTTGATTAGGGTCACAGCAATTCGAAGATCACCAAGCGAAGTGAACTGCGTCTCGATGCCGATAGGATTGGCGTCGTGAGGCTGGCGAGCCTGATTGTCAGCCTGGCCGACTACCAGAGTCGCGCATCGTTCAGCTGAGGTTGAAATGCCGTGCCTTGTTTGATGTGACTGTAACATTGTCCATTCGCGCCGCATCTCAAAGTGGCCCCATGACCGGCCTCCGCTTGATGGTGTCGCTATCTCCTTGGTAGGTTGAAGGTGACTGCCACATGAGGTCTGCCTATTGTACAGCTACAACCGGCCTTCAGCACCGCATTGATCAGGCTCAATCGAGCAAGTCTCATTGTGAATTCCTATTTCAGTGACCAGCGGCCGACCTTTAACTGCGGCATCTTTCACTCAGCAATCGTATCCGTCCGGTGAAGCTTTCAATTACCCATAACTTTGACCACTCGGGCTGATCCGCCGATCGGCCAAATCTTGA
>NZ_JCAMOR010000141.1:0-9381 GCF_059512385.1 Bradyrhizobium sp. Crot121
GGTCACTTTGGCGTAGAGCTCACCAGGCCGCCGCCCAGCGCGCGCACTTCAAAACAAAAAGACAACTGTAATGCTAGCTAGCATCGCATGCATCGCAATTATCTCAAGGGACGTTTCGGCTACCGCATCATGGTCCTTGCCGCCGGCTACAACCTCGGCCTGCTCCTGCGATGGCCGGCGGAGAGTTGCGCGTCACCATCCGCGCGTTCGTCGATACTCTCCCGGCAGGAAATATCACTTTAGCCGGGCGCCGCGTCGCTTCGTCACAGACGAGTCACCGGCCGCTTACGGCGTAAGCGAAGAGATGCAATGAGATCCAAGCTGAGGCCGTGAAGCGTTTGCAGGCGTTTCCCCAGCTCCCACCGCTCATCGGGAAAATGGAGCTGGTCGATATTGAGTGTAGAGTTTACGCTTCTGGTTGAGTGCTCTCAAGGCCATAATCAGGGGCCAAATTGATAACTCTCCTGCAGCCGCGCGCCGCGTCAGTGTTCTCAAATATCCGCCAGCGTTCTTGATAGAGTCCCCTCTTTGCAAGATAACCGCGAGCGTGAGGCTAGCTCCCTCCTCTCCCATAACTGTACAGGCCTCATTCCAGGCGCTTGGACTAACAGCAAGCAGCTGCCGCGCTAGCCGCGCGGCGGCGACCAGATCTCCAATGGTCCGAATATCGCCGCGGGCATAATTGACGATGTCCGGGCAAGCCTCGATGATGAGCCGAACGGGCATCGCGAAGGATCTAGCACTCACATTTGCTTGGTGTTGGGACCTGGTAGGTGCCATTCTAGGTTTCGACTTTACGCAGCTATCTAGGTCAGGAGCATCGGCTGCGTCGACTTCCGGTGCTTCACCCCGATGAACGTGTTGCTGCAGAATCTCAAGGATATGCGAAGCAAGAAGGGTAAGCTCGCGGACAACCGGCTCCAGAGACTCGCGGGATGGGATACGCGGAAGGCGCGCCGTCAGATTGCCAAATTGGCGGCGTATCGCCGGCCAATCAGCATCGATATTCTCCTCGATACCCGTCTCGATCATTTTGCCAATGTCGCGCCGGGAAAGCGTGGCTTGCTTCCGCAAGCGATCGACAAGTTGACCGTCTTCAGCAATGCTGTAAGACAAATCCGCAAGCTCAGCCGCCCGAACGATGAGCGGACTAAGATCGAAGCCGAACGCCCGATCAATATGCCCGCTTGCATCGCGTCGCGCATAGCGCTTTCCATTCGGACTATCGCGCCTCAAAATAAGGCCTGCCTTGATGAGAGAGGCGAGTTGACGGCGAAGCGTGGAAGGTGCGATCCCGTGCGCTCGTATAATAAGCTTACGGTTCGATGGATAGACCACGAGATCGCTGGAGCTCGAGGCGAGGAGCGTCTCCCGATGAAAGGTCAAGAGAGCTTCAAGAACCGTGAGCGCGCGATCCGATACACCCAGTTGAGATCTCGCAATGCAGATGTGTCGGAACAGCTGCCACTTGTTGACGCTCTTGCCAGGCAAGAGCGCGTTGACTTGCTGCTGCGTTCGAACAACGTCGAACGAGATCCTCCCTGTCCCGAAGGGAGCCGTGGGACTTTGCTCGTGTATCTCCATTCGCGGATCCGATTCACCAAGGCAATAAAGGCCCGGCGTTGCCGGGCTCAGCTTACTAGCTCTAAGAAATCTGATTCGGCATAGTCACTAATAGTGTCTTCCACATTTCCTTAACGCTTAGAGGAGAGTGAATCGTACGCGGTAGCTGATCTCGTTAGATTTCTTTTGTGTTGAAGTGAGCCAAGCAGTTCTAGGGCGGCTGTCCATGTACAGCAAAAGCAGGTTCGTTCGCCAGCGGCTGCATCCTCCGGCATTGGTCCTGAGGCTATCGTCTCGGCTAATGGACTTGGTCCTACCGTCGGCTCTGGCGCAAGCCTTCGTAAGGACACGCTGCGGCCGTGAGAACTATTCCAAGCAACTCAAAAAACATAAAGCCAAAGCTTGGACGGCTTGCGGGATCGGTGGTCGTGGGCCCCTTCATTACCAAGCGACACTTCGAGAGCCAGGTGCGTTGTATCGCTTCGTTAGGTCGCAAACGCTACAGCGCTGTCGAAGTACTGCTTCAATATCAAAACAGGACCTATGATTTGTTATTGTAAGTGGCGCCCATCTTGGGCACCATAGGCGGTCATATTTGGTTGCTGCGCCGAGTTTTCTACACATCGAGAACGTCGTCGGCGATGGACGCGGCCTGCAAAGGGCGTGCCGAACACGGGATCACATCGGCGATCGAACAGAGCCGGCTCCGGAAATCTGCACAGTACGATAAGTGGAGTTTCTGCCTGACGGCGGGCAAGATTGTCCCGCGAATCAGGAGAGACGCGGCGGCGATCATCAGGGGCCGATCGCGCGCCGGATCGGGTCAAGACCGTCATCGCAATCGGGATTACTTGCCTGCCCATTTGCCGCAGGTGGAGCGCGTCATCGAGCTTGCGAGCACGTTCTGTCCGTGCGGTTGCGGCGCCATGACGAAGATTGGTGAGGACGTCAGCAAACGCCTTGACGTGATCCCGGCGCAATGGCGCGTGCTCGTCACGCGCCGCCCGAAATACGTCTGCCGTCGCTGCTCGGGCGCTATTGTGCAGGCACACGCGCCGGAGCATGTCGTGCCCGGCGGGCTGCCGACCGAAGCGGCCATTGCGCACGTAGATTGTCTCCAAGTTTGGCGACCATACGCCGTTTTACCGTCAGGCCGAGATCTATGCGCGCCAGGGAATCCGGCTTGATCGGGCGACACTGGGCAATTGGTCCGACCGCGCCTGCTTCCATCTCCGACCCGTTGCCGACCACATGCGCCGCCATCTGGCTGCATGTTTCGCGGGATCGTGAGCACGGATTTCAGGGGATCGTGAGCAAGTTTTCAGCAGCGCAGCCCGCTTCGGCCGACAACTCAACCGGCTTAGGAACTGCCTCGTCAGTGAACGAGGAAGGCCGATGCCCACCCAGAGATTGTCGATGCGCCGGATCAAAGAGGTTCTCCGCTTAAAACATGTTCAAGGCTTGCCGGAGCGAGCCATTGCGCGCACCCTGGGCATCAGCAACGGCGCCGTGCACAGCTATCTGCGCCGAGCCGGGGCTGCCGGGCTGAACTGGCCGTTGCCGGCCGGAATGACCGACGAAGACCTGGAGCTGCTGCTTTTCCCTGCGCCGAAGCCTGCGTCGCAGAGCCCCCAGCGGCCCATTCCCGACTGGGGCTATGTCGACAAGGAGCTGCGCCGGCGCAACGTGACCCGCCGGCTGCTGTGGGACGAGTATCGCGCCAGCCATCCCGATGGCTTCGGCTACACATGGTTCTGCACGACCTACGAGGCCTGGAAGGGGCGTGCCCGGCCTTCGATGCGGCAGACCCATCTGGGCGGCGAGAAGGTCTTCGTGGATTTCGCCGGCGACACCATCGACGTCATCGACCCCTCAAGTGGGGAAGTGCAGTCGATGAAGCTGTTCGTCGCGGCGATGGGCGCGTCCAATTATACGTACGCCGAGGCCTGCCCAAGCGAGGGGCTCGCCGACTGGATCCGCCTCCACGTCAACCTTTTCGCCTTCCTCGGCGGCGCGCCGACATTCGTGGTCTGCGATTTTGTTACCGGTAACAAAATCGCAGTTATGTGCCGGACATCGTTATGTGCCGAATGCTGTCACAACCTGCATTTTTAAACGCTATTTCCGCGACAGCGGCAACATAACGGAGCGCTCGTGGCATAGTGATCTCCTTCTTTCCTTAGGAGATTGTCATGCTTGAGAAGTACTACATCCGACCCGCCACCATCGATCGTATTCACGAGTCCTGGATCGCTCCCGAAGTCGAGCAGTACGTCAGCTGGATGGCGGAGCAGCGCTATACGGATAGCAGCGTGTCTCGCCGGATTCCCATCGTGGTGAGCTTTGGCGAGTTCGCAAAAGCTCACGGCGCCAGCGAGGTTAAGAACCTACCTGATCACGTCGAGCCGTTTGTGCAAGCGTGGATTGGTGAGCGTGCTAGACGACGCTCAGCCCGGCGAAACTTGACGCACAGAACTCATTTTTCACCGATCATCTCCCGGTACAGAAGGGCCTGCGGCTCGGTTCGATCCGCAGTTATCGTGACACGATCCGCCTGTTCCTGTGCTTCGTGTCCGAGCAGCGTGGTCGCCGGATTGCTACACTGGCCCTTGATGACCTGACATTCGAACGAAGTCTGGCGTTCCTGAGGCACCTGGAGCAAGAGCGCGGTAACTCGGTGCGTACTCGCAATCAACGGCGGGCAGCACTGAACACCTTCTTTGCCTACCTCGCGGTGCGTGCACCCGAGATGCTGGCGGTCTGTCAGCAGGTCGCGGCGATCCCCGTCAAGCGCACATCATTGCCCGATACACATTTCCTCGAGCGAGAGGAGGTAACGGCATTGTTTCGTTCGCTGCCTCGACAAGGTCATCTCTCGCTGCGCGACCGCACACTGTTGCTCTTCCTGTACAACACGGGCGCTCGGGTGCAGGAAGTTGCCGATCTTCGTATCGAGCACCTCGAACTCAAGCCACCAGCCAAAGTCCACTTGCACGGCAAGGGTGACAAGTGGCGGACGTGCCCGCTTTGGGATGAGACAGTGAAGCATCTCCAGGCGCTCCTCGCCCAGCGTAGCGCATCGCCAGGCGAGCCAGTCTTCTGCGCTCCGAAGGCCCGCCCTCTAACGCGGTTCGGGATCTATAAGATTGTCCGACGACACGGCGCATCCTTCGATACACACGGGCCGAAATCCAGGCGGGTCAGTCCGCATCTATTCCGGCACACCGCTGCTTGCCACCTGCTGGAATCCGGTGTCGAAGTCAATGTCATACGGAGTTGGCTCGGGCACGTGAGTCTCGACACGACAAACCGTTATGCCGAGCTGACGCTGCGCGCTAAAGCCGAGGCGCTGCGCGCCTGCGAACTGGGTTCCGATATTTCAACGGTGTCCCGGGCTCGCGTCGCCTGGAAGGACGACAAAACCCTCCTCGACTGGCTCAATTCACTGTAGCGCATTATGTGCCTACACGCCCGCGATCCTCCCCCGAGAGACCGGCTCAAGCCGTTGCCAGGCACATAACGATGTCCGGCACATAACTGCGACAATCTCAAGGCCGCCGTCACCAATCCCGACCGCCACGATCCTGGCCTCAACCGAACCTATGCCGAGATGGCGAGCCATTACGACACGGCCATTCTCGCAGCCCGGCCGCGGCGCCCAAAAGATAAGGCAAAGGTCGAAGTTGCGGTGCAAGTCGCCCAGCGATGGATTCTGGCGCGGCTGCGCAACCAACGCTTCTTTTCGTTGGCGGAGCTGAACGCAGCCATCAAAATCCTCGTCGTCGAACTCAATGCCCGACAGATGCGCGACTTTGGCGCCAGCCGCGCCGAACTGTTCGCCGAACTCGACCAGCCCAAGCTCACAAAGCTGCCGGACCAGGCTTACGCTTTCGCGCACTGGAAGCGCTGTCGGGTCGGCCCCGACTATCATATCGAGATCGACGGACACTGGTATTCCACGCCGTATCGGCTCATCCGTGAGCTCGTCGATGCGCGCATTGACGACAGGACGGTCGAGATCTTCCACAACGGCCGCAGGATTGCCAGCCACGCTCGCGCGCCCAACCGGCGGGGCCACACCACCATCGCCGACCACATGCCCAGCGCCCATCGGCGCTACGGCCAATGGACGCCCGCCAGAGTGATCGCCGCCGGTGAGCGGATCGGTCCGTCGACCGCCGCCTTCTTCCAGGCCGTGATCGCGGCCCGGCCGCATCCCGAGCAAGGCTTTCGCACCTGCCTCGGCATTCTGTCGCTGGCCAAAAGCTACAGCGCCGAGCGCGTCGACGCGGCCTGCCGGCGCGGCATTCTGATCAAGGCGCGATCCGTCGCCTCGATCCGCTCCATCCTCCAGAACGGCCTGGATCGCACCTTTCTCGACGAGCCCTCCGAACCCCAACCCCTGCGCCACGGCAACATCCGCGGCCGGGATTATTTCCACTGAAGCCAAGGAGACCTGTATGCTCAACCATCCCACCCACGAACGCCTGATCGAGCTCGGCTTGAGCGGCATGGCCAAGGCCTTCGAGGAGCAGCGCCGATCACCTGATCTCGAAGCCTTGCCGTTCGAAGATCGCTTCGGCCTGCTGGTCGACCGGGAAGCCGCGGAACGCGACACCAGGCGGCTCACCACGCGCCTCAAGCTGGCCGCGCTCCGCCAGAACGCCTGCGTGGAGGACGTCGATTTGCGCACGCCGCGGGGGATCGATCGGGCCGTCTTCGCCAAGCTCGTCAGCGGCGACTGGATCGATCGCCACGAGAATTTGCTTTTAACCGGGGCGACCGGGTTGGGCAAAAGCTGGTTAGCCTGTGCCCTCGGCCACAAGGCCTGCCGCGACAATCGCTCGGTTCTCTATCATCGCGTCCCAAGATTGTTCGAAGCATTGGCGCTCGCGCGGGGCGATGGACGCTATGCCCGCTTGCTCAAAACCCTTGGCCGCGCCCAGCTTCTGATTTTGGACGATTGGGGATTGTCGGTGCTCAGCGCTGCCGAGCGGCGCGATCTACTCGAAGTCCTCGAGGACCGCCATGGCCGCGCCTCCACCATCGTAACCAGCCAACTCCCTGTGGACACATGGCACGAAGTTATCGGAGACCCGATGACTTCATGATGCCTCCTTCTTCGACCGCTTGGTGCGTCGTACCCGATTGCGAAGCTGACCGATTTGTTTGTCTGAGAGCTCGATCTGCCATGGTTGGCCTTTGGCTAACTGACGACCTGCCATCAATCCGCGCGCAAGATAATCGAACACTGTTTGCGGGGTTACTCCAAGCTCAGCCGCTGCGCCCTGGATCGAGAAGCTGCCGTCAGGCCAGCGCATCGGATTCTTATCCACGCCGTTGATCTTGACGGTGGGTGCGCAACAGCCAGACGTTCTCGTCTTTGAAGGCGCAGCCGCGGGCCGCGACGAAGCCTTCCTGATTGAGTATTACCGCGATCTCGCCATCCATTTTGTGTTCAGCATTCAACTCGATGATCCGTTGCCGCAACCGATCAATGTCGATGTAATTGCGGTAGGTGTGAACGCGCCTTTGCACGTGATGCTCGCTGGTTGCGCCGGTCTGCCAGACGATCTTGAGCCACACCTGACCTCGGGTCCGCTTCTGATCAAGAACGACTTCGCGGATGACAAATCGCAGAATGCGCTTGCGATCGACTGCCGACGTAGTGGCCGCGTTCCAAATCTGCGGCAGGTTCTCGCCGAGCGCTTGCAGCCCTGCGCGTTCCGCCGGGCCAATCAGAAGCGGCTCTTGCGCGCGCCAACGCGCATGCTCTTGCTCGACTGCCTCGACGACACGCAGCTTCTCTTCCCAAGCCCGCTCAAGGGAGCGCGCCACAAGACGGTTCTCGGGCTCTACGGCGTCATACTGACGCCGCGCGCGCTCGGCCTCGTAGCGGGCGCGCTCCACGCGAAGCGCCCACTGGCGCTCGAGCTGACGGCTCTCGTGCTCCAATTGGCCCGCTGCCGCGAGTGCGATCTCAATCTGATCCGGCATCAGGGCGTCGAGGACCACCCGCTCGACCAGCGCGTCAACTGCCAAGGCCCGGACTTCCTGGCACAGCGCACTGCCTTGCTGGTCCCGATCCGACCGGCAGCAATAGACCGGATAGTCGGCATTCGGGCCCGTGTAGCGCATGCTCATGCGTCGCCCACAACGGCCGCAGATCGCAATTCCTTGTAACAGGGCTGCCCCCTTGCGCGGTACGCCGGCGTGTCCTGCCTCATAGCGACAGAGGTTATCTGCCAGTCGCCCCTGGTTGGCCATGAACTCCTCCCAGCTGATATAGCCTGGGTGGGCGGCGTGCAGACAAACCGCCCAATCCGCGATCGCCACCTTGACCGTTCCCGTCAGTGATCCCGGCCGGCATCGGCTCGGATCCTTTTGCCGGCGGCCATAAACATACGCCCCAGCATAGGCCGGATTTTGAAGGATACTAAGGACGCGCACGCTAGCTGGGGCACGCCAGACGACCTCGTGTGGAGCTGGTCCAAGCAGCGGCCGAACTGGCAATGACAATCCGTTCCGGTCCAAGTAACGCATCACACGGCGGGCGCTTTGCAGTTCCTGGAATTTGGCGAACACAAGGCGAAGGCGGGCCTGCACCTCCTCATCGGGATTGAGAATAATTGTGCCCGCGCGATCGTAGGCGAGCCCGGCTGGCAGGGGCAACCGCAGTTCGCCCCGCGCCGCCTTCTGGCGTTCCCCTTGATGAAGGCGCAGCCGAAGCTGATGCAGCTCCGCCTCGCTCATGATGCCGGACAAGCCCAACAGCAAGCGGTCGTGATAGGCGCGCGGCTCGTAAAGCCGCTCGCCATCCGCAATGAGCACGCCGAATACCGAGCACAGTTCGAGCAGCTGATGCCAGTCCCGGTTATTGCGGGCCAAGCGCGACGCATCGAGACTCACCACAAGACCCGCGTTGCCAAGGCCGATCTCGGCAATAAGCTTCTGGAAGCCATGACGATCCACGCCGCCAGCACCGGATTTGCCCAGATCCTCGTCAATGACCTGCACGCGCTCGGGCGGCCAGCCCAGACCAATGGCGCGATCAACAAGGCGGTACTGTAGCTCGGTGCTCTCCTGGTGCTGGCGCACCTGGTTCACGGATGACTGCCGCACGTAGACATAAGCCAACTTGGCACGGTGCGCGTTTGTGAGCCGCTCGTCAGCGACGTTCAAGCTGATCAGCACGACCCAGTCTCCTTCCGGGCGTGCCGGGGATCGCTTGCATTCGCCGCATCAGCGCGGCGATCGTTTGAGCAATCTGGGTTTGCGTCGCGGTCGACAGATTCGGCCATAGGCGCGGAATGTCGGTCGTTGGACGGCCGGGTGGAGTTGCTAACGTCGGCAGGGGTCGATACGCAACGCGACCCGGAAGCGGTCGGTGGGTCATCGCGAATCACCTTCTCGTCGAGAAGGCTCAGACTCGCGCTCAAATGTTGCATCAATGGGATCAGCGTCCGTGCACTGATGCGCGGCAGATCGGCCGCGTTCGGGTGGCAAGTGATCGGCGTCTCGGCAAGATCGGTCGACGCGACCCGAACCGCCCGCCGCCGACCGTCCGGCAGCGCGACGACGACGTAGGCAGGACCGCGCCCCGACCGCTCCTTCAGCACCTCAAGCCGGTGCCCGAACAGGAAATGATGCGGGTCAGTGATCGTGACGTGAGACACGACCCGCTCAAGAATAGGGGTACTCTGTCGTGTTCGGCGACCCAACCTACGCCGACGCCGTCCTCGATCGCCTCGTCCATAACGCTCACCGCCTCCAGCTGGCCGGCGAAAGCATGCGAAAACGCAACGCCAAAACCATCAC
>NZ_JCAMOR010000142.1:0-9340 GCF_059512385.1 Bradyrhizobium sp. Crot121
CACGAAAAGATGCGTTAGGGTATTGGCGCAGGTTGATGATCTGACCCATCGGGCCGCGTGTGCCCTCTACTTTTGGCTGGTTTGTAATAACCCTGCGCGTCATTTCGACGGTCACCAGCGGATAGCCATAGATGTAAGCATCCGTGGCCAGCCAGAAATCCTCAGCGCCCTCGATGATGTCGAAAATCGGTCCATCCTCCTGTCCTCATCGCAAATCAATCCGGGCATATTGGTGGTGCAGCCCACCCAAAATCGGGCGACAGATAATGCGTCCGACTGTCTCGGCGGCGCGTGATATCGGCGCGTCCTTGTTCAATGACAGATGGGGTCGCGTGCCATTGTAGTAGCTCATGTACGAGAGCAGCACGTGGCGCAGATGGCGTTCGCCAAAGACCACGATATGATCCATGCATTCCCTCCGGATTGAACCGATCAGCCGTTCTGCATGGGCGTTTTGCCAGGGTGAACGAGGAGACGTCGGGCGATCTCGGATACCGATGGATCTCACCCGGCGTGTGAATATCTCGGCGTAGGCACCATCGCGGTCCCTGATCAGGTAACGAGGGATTTGCTCCCAGCCACACGCCTCCGTCAGTTGATTGGCGATCCATTCGGCAGTTGGATGCGCGGTCACCCCGCACCACAGGATCTGCCGCCGGCCATGGCCCATGATCAGCAAACCGTAGAGCAGTCGGAATGAGATTGTCGGCACGACGAAGAGGTCCATTGCGACAATGCCATCCGCATGGTTGCGAAGAAACGTCTTCCATCCCTGCGAGGGAGGGCCCCTCCTCCGCGCCATATACTTGGCGACGCTGGTCTGACCGATCTCGATGCCGAGCTTGAGAAGCTCACCATGGATTCTCGGCGCTCCCCACGGCGGGTTGACGATGCTCATCTCGCGGATCAGCCGGCGAATTTCCAACGGTGCAGTTGGTCGACCGCAGCGGTGCCGCGATTTCCAGCGCCAATACGCTCTGAAACCGGCACGGTGCCAACGGATGATGGTATCCGGCTTCACTATCGTCAGCGCTTTTGATGGTATTTGGCACCAAACGATACAGCCCAACAAAAATCAGGCGATCTATGGCACTGAAGGCCACTCTCTTCGGCACATGCCGTCGCTGGATGTTAAGTTGATGACGAAGGATCAGGATCTCAGCTTCCAACGAGACCCGCGACCGGAACAATATGACCAGCACGGACCAGACCAGGCTGTAAGCTTCTCTCATGAGACAGAAGCATGGCGCGATTCGGCCTCACATACCAGCCGGATTAGGTTTCCGACAGGGACAGCTGAGCAGTCATGCTTTCGAACCGGCGTATGCCAACGAAAAAAGATTCGATGATCAAAAATCAACGCGAACAAACTTGCTAAAAGCCGTTCAGCCGACCAAACATAGGTCCGAATGCTCGCATTGGCCAATTGCAGCCGCCAACCCAACGCAAACCCTGGAATGATCGTATAGCAGAGCATCACCGCCCAGCCAAAGAGAACTGGCCAGACAATGTAACAGCCCCAATAGGTAACCACAAATACGAGCTCCACGGGCATAGGCCTTGCGAAATTGTACTTAACGGTTTGAGAGCCTATGATAGTGGTAGAAAGGCTCATCACAATGGGTGAAGCGATATTTGGTTTATTGCAGGTTGTGGGCTTGGTCACCGGCAAACGGTGCTTCCGTGGGTGTCAGGCGGTCGAGTGATCCTTATGCCGCAGAATGCTTCATCCGGGCCGTTCCGGCTTGCTCCTTACTAGCGGCTGCCAAACGGCCAGATTGGCGTAGACCTTGATTGTTTCACGCCGATCGCTGCACTGTTTTACCTTCTCGCAATCGTAGGCTTGTGCTGTCTCTTTCTGTGACACTTCCCGATCCGCGATTACATCGCTAGTTACGTGACGTGGTTGGTTGCACTTTGCCGGAAGTCCGGTTGGGGTCATTCGCGTCGGTTTGGCCGCGTACCCACGACTTCCCCTCTACGCCTATAAACAAACATCGTTACCGGGCGAGCCGGACCTCCAGCCGGGCGCTTCGAAGGGACTAAGTCATCTCAACGACGTTGTATGCCGCTATCGGACGACGCAACCCCTTGAGCGTCAGTTCACCCACGGGCTCCGCGGTCGCCCTCGCGTCAAGCGCCTCCCGCACCTTACCATCAACGAGAATCTGACCGTCGCGCGCCTCCGCGCAAAGACGGGCAGCTAGATTCACCACGGTACCGATCGCGCTGTACTCAGAACGTCCCTCAAAACCGATGGCGCCGAGCGTCGCATATCCATACGCAATGCCGACTCCAAAACCAAGGTCATGTCTTTCACGCCGCCACTTATTCGACAATTCCAATAGGCGGGTTCGCATCGCGACCGCCATTTGGACAGCTCGGTTGCATGGATCTGCACAAGGTATCGGATCGCCGAAAATCACCATGATTCCGTCGCCCAGGAACCTCTCCAATGTGCCTTCAAACTGGTGCACGAGGGAGCCTAAGGCGGCATGATATTCTTGCATCACCGCCATCACCTCTTCGGGTTCAGCAGTCTCTGCGAACGCGGTGAAACCGCGAAGGTCACCGAAGACTATCGTTACCTGTCTGCGGTGGCTCGCCAACGGCTCATATGTCGATGAAGAAAGAATCAACTCCGCTATTTGCGGCGACAGAAACCGCTTCAAACGGCTGACCCGTTCAATTTGCACAACTTGCTCCTCAACACGCTGCTCGAGCCTTCTATTCCACTCGGCGAGCTCGAGAGCCTGGGCTTCAGCTCGATCATGCAACTCTTTAATTCGGAGCATGGAGCGCACACGCGCAACGAGGGCTGCATGGTCGACCGGCTTGGTCAGATACTCGTCAGCACCCGCGTTGAGTCCCGCGACGACATCCTCTGATTCGGTCCGCGCCGTCACCATGATGATTGGAACAAATCCCAGCGTCGTATCGATCTTCAGTCGCCGGCAGACCTCAAAGCCATCGATCTTCGGCATCATGACGTCGAGGAGGACAACGTCTGGCTCTACTTCATGCACGACCGCGAGCGCCCTCTCGCCGTTTTCAGCCTCCACGGTCTGATAACCCTCGGCACCGAGGCGCGCGGTAAGAAGGCAGCGATTCGTTTCGTTGTCATCCACGATCAAGATTCGGGGTGGGACATGCATCTCCGCTCCACATCACCACGCACGGGGCCCTCATGGCAGGTATCGATGGATCGTCTCAAGTAGCTTTCGTGCGCTGTAGGGTTTAGCGACGTAGGCATCGCAGCCAGCCGCGCGTGCCTTTTCCTCGTCGCCGCTAAGCGCATAGGAGGTGACGACAATGATTGGAATATCGCGAAGATCCGGCTGCGCTTTTATGCGACGTGTCGCCTCATATCCGTCGAGAAGAGGCAGTTGGATGTCCATCAGGATCAGGTCCGGGCTATGGGTCCGCGCCGCCATGAGCGCTCCTTCGCCGTCGTGCGCCTCGATCATTTCATAACCGACGCTTGCAAGCAGATCGCGCAGAATCTGCCGATTGTCCTCCTGGTCTTCGACGACAAGTACGCGCTTGCTCATGCCTACACCGCCTGCTGCTCAAGGCGGGCCGGCACCAGAAAAGAGAACCGAGCGCCCTGGCCGACGCGAGATTGGATCCAGATTCGTCCGCCATGCATTTCCACAATGCGCTTTACGATTGCGAGGCCCAACCCCGCGCCTCCCTTCGTCTTGGTGATCGAGTTATCCACCTGCTGGAATTCCTGGAAGATTCTGGCTTGGTCCGCCTCGTCGATGCCAGGTCCTGTGTCCTGAACAGAAAAGACATAGGAATCTGCCTTCGCCTCCACTTCTATTCGGACCTCTCCCCGGTCTGTGAATTTGATCGCGTTACCAACGAGATTGAACAGGGCCTGAGCGAGCCTGCGTTCGTCTCCCCGCGCGGGCGGCAAGCCAGCGGGAACGGCAATTCTCAAACTCAGGTTCTTGTCCGCGGCGAGCGACTCAACGGAGGTATGGACAACATTTACCAGCTCCTCCACCGAATAGTCGGCCAGCGAAAGCCGAAGCTGTCCGGCCTCAATCTTGGAGAGGTCGAGGACGTCGTTGATGAGCCCGAGCAGATGTCTGCCGTTCCGTTGGATCCTTTCGATGGCGGGGCGCATCTTCTCTGGCGGATCGCCGTATATGCCGTCCAGCATGAGCTCCGAAAAGCCGAGTACTGCGTTCAAGGGTGTCCGCAATTCATGACTCATGTTTGCGAGGAACTGCGATTTGTGTCGGCTCGCCTCCTCAAGGCTCCGGTAGAGCTGCTGCAGCTCGTCGCAGGTCGAATTAACGTGCGCCGCAAGCTCCCCGAGCTCGTCCCGATTGGGCACCTCTATGCGCTGCGCAAAATCGCCAGCGGCTATCCGGTTCAAGCCGTCGTGAATAATGCGGACTGGCTCGATCACCGAGCGGGAGATCGCATGTCCTAAGACCAGCGTAAGGACAAAACTTGCGAGAGCGACCACAGTGACGAGCATCTGTGATTTGGTGTAGGTTTGTCGGCTCGCATCTATGCCGGCCACCATGTCTGCTTCAGCCCGATTGACCAATTGATTAGTCAGTCGTTCGAGCTTGTCCGCGAGAGGTCCGAGCTCCGCGAGTTCTCTCTGTTTGGCCTCAGCCGCTCGTCCACCGCGGATGAGCTCCGCGATGTTTGAAACGACGGCTATGAAGCGCGCATATTCTTCGCGCACTTGGTTGAGCAACGCCACCTCGTCCTTTGCGACGAACGAGACGCGATCAAGGTCATACCCAAACTGATTGACCTGCCGCAGCACAACTGCCAACGTCGTTTCATTTGGAAAGGCGAGCGCTGTCGACACGCCATAAAGCTGCCGGAGCGTATTGTGCTGCATCTGCCGATATGCCTCGATCTTCTGCTGCAGACCAACGACTTGGTTCGCCCGCTGATCCGCCTCGCGCAGCGAGAGGAGTCCGATTACCCCAACCGAGACCAAGAAGACCTCGATGGCGAAGAACGCCATCAGCAATTTTGTGCGCAATGAGGGTCGTAGTGCAAAACCGAGAAGAACGTCGTTTATCGACGCGCCATCTCCACTTCCTCGCAATCTTGCAGGGAGTGGACGCTGGCCAAGGAACGACGCCGAATCAGCTTCCAAGTTCACGACGAACCTCTTTGAGAAACCGCCAGTCGGCTGCATCCGCGATAATTTTGGCTGGATTCGATTTCAGCATCTTCGCTTCGCGCAGACGAAGCGCGTAAAAGCGGATAGTGTCCTCGGGATCGTATTCGCGCCAGCGGTTGTACGGCACATCCGCAAGCGTCTGAGCCGCATAGTCCTGACGAGGCGTGAACCCCCCGTCCACCATCCGCCGCGCAACAAGGGCTGGCGAGCTGACGCACAAATCCGTAGCTCGGAGCATGGCGCGAACTACACGTTTGGTTGCAATGGGATTCTTCCGGACGAATTCACGAGTCCCCGCCAACATGCAGCAATAATATTGTGACCATGGGCGATCTTGCGCACTGTTAACGATGACATGACCGATATTCTGCGCACGCAGGCGCTGTGGTTCCGGAGGGAATCCAAGGAACGCGTCAATCTTACCCTCAGCAAACAACTCGATCGGCTTAACCGATGCACTCGTCACCCACTCGATATCCTTGGCTGGATCAAGTCCGACAAGCGCCGCCATCGCACTGATGAAAACGTGCGGGCTACTGCCAAGCCCCTGCTGGCCGACGGTTCGCCCCTTCAGATCGGCAACGCTACGTATGCCCTCCTTGGCGAACAGCTCGAAGCAGCCGACATGAACTCCGGCCACAATAGTAATGCTCGCACCTCGATCGATCTCGAGAAGAAGCGGACCAGAGAAATGCAGGGTGAAGTCGATGTCGCCCTTCGCGATTGCTCTGGTTTGCTCTACGCCAGCGTCGGAGTCGACGTAAACCACGTTTGTAAACCCCTCGGCATTCAATAGATCGCTGACCACGTACTGAGGTGCGATACAAATGCTTGGGTTCTTCGCAAGCCGAATTGTAGGAGTCTCCGGCGGCGGATTGGACTCTTCGGCCCTCAGTCGAGCTGAGACGCTCCCAAACAGGGCTGCGGAAGCTGCGCAGGCCCCAGCCAGCAGCAAGTCGCGACGGTTTGTATGCATCGGGACCTCCTCGAAAGCGCTGTAGTTGATCAGCCTCCCAATTCACGTCGCACCGCGTTGAGGAACCGCCAGTCAGCTCCATCCGCGATGAGTTTCGCAGGGCTTGACTTGATCATTCCAGCTTCGCGAAGACGAAGTGCGTAAAAGCGGATTGTGTCCTCAGGATCGTACTCGCGCCAGCGGTTGTACGGCACGTCCGCAAGCGTCTGGACCGCGTAGTCCAGGCGAGGCGCGCCCCCCCCATCCACCATACGCTTCGCAACGACGGTCGGTTCGCTCACGCATAAATCCGTGGCTCGGAGCATGGCGCGCACCACGCGCTTCGTGGCAACAGGATTTCTTCGAACGAATTCGCGATTGCCCGCCAGCATACAGCAAAATATTGCGACCATGGGCGATCCTGTGCGCTGTTGACGATAACGCGCCCGAGGTTCTGCGCGCGCAAACGTTGAGGTTCTGGCGGAAATCCGAGGAAGGCGTCGATCTTGCCATCTGCAAACAATTCGATCGGCTTGACCTTCGCGCTCGTCACCCACTCGATGTCCTTGGCGGGATCGAGCCCCACAAGCGTCGCCATCGCGCTCAGGAATACATGCGGGGGCGACTCGAGCGATTGGACGCCGACGGTTCGACCCTTCAGGTCGGCGACGCTGCGTATGCCCTCCCGGGCGAAGAGCTCGAAGCAGCCGACATGAATCCCGGCCAGAACGGTAGTGCTCAGGCCTCTATCGATCTCAAGAAGGAGCGGCCCAGAGAAATTCAGGTTGAAGTCGACATCGCTGCTTCTCCAGATCGCTTTGTCTTGTGCGGAGCCGTTACCTACGAACCCGGTTTCGACGTGAACGACGTTTGTGAACCCCTCGGCGTTCAGCAGGTCTCTGACGACGTAGACAGGCGCGATGCAAAGGCTTGGGCTCTTCGCGAGGCGCAGCGTAGTGGTCTCTGGCGGCGGATCGCGCTCTTCGGCCCTGAGCCGAGTGGTAATGCCCCAAAGCAGCGGAGCGGAGGCGGCGCAGCATCCCGCCAACAACAAGTCGCGGCGATTCGTAGGCATCGGGACCGCCTCGAGAACCTTAGGGTTACTTCCGGGGGCCGAACTTCGGGCCGAGGTAATGTGCGGGAGAAAGGGCCCCGCTCTCGATAAAGATATCACTGCTGCGCTACGTCGGATATGGCCGAGTACCTGACGTGTTTGCAATCGCAGCAATCCTCGGCCTCGGCCTAGGGGTGTGAAGGCCACCATCCTACAATGTCGGGCCTTCCACAGACCGCCGACATGGCGGCTCTGCTGCGTTGTCGGCTTAGGGTCCAAAACGCGTGGGCGTAGCGCCCGCTCAGAACTTCCGGCCTCTCCCTGCGACCGGACGTGTGGCGCTACCGCGTCGGCGGCAGCGATGGGCCATGTGTGGACGGCTCCTGTTGGCAACGAGAATCTTCACTTTCCGGCTTTGGTCGGAGCGGCCACGTGTTCGGCCTGTTTGCGCGGTTCACATACCGCTGGCCATAATGCCCTCCGCGGATCAGGTCCCGATCAAAAGCACGCATTCGTGGATGCCGTGGCCCATGTGGGTTGTCCTGATCGCCGGATCGATCGGCGCTGCATTAAGTGCTGTTCGCCCCTCCAACCGTTACGTCACGCCGCAATATCCGGCGCGATTCCTTTACGCCGCAAGTGCGGCGGGCTCGCCAAGCCGATCATGTCCGTCGTGAGCTTGCGAGAGCACCCCAATCCGTCTCGCACGCCGCAAGAAAGAAGCCGACCCGTTCGCGCACGCAGCCGGACAGCTCCGTCTTGAGGTCCTTCGGGCTCTCCCCGAGGAGCGATCGGAACAGCATCGGGAGCAGGACGAGATCCAGGAACCTGCGCAGCGTCCCCTTTGCGTCGATCTGCCACGAGCGCTGCAACGTCCGATGTGGAAGGTAGACCGGACTACGTCGAGCTCCTTTATAAGCCTAGGGTTTGACGTCGCGGGTTGAGACGCGGTTCAAAGCAATGCGCGACAGGGGCGGCTAAACTCAGACCGTTGAAGTGCACTTCCGTTAATGGCCCTAAAGGCGACATACCTCGCCCAGCCTCCAGTCGCATCCGTCGGTTTCCCGAGCCGTTCATCTACCAATGTTAAAAATGTGAATGGCCTGATTTCGAATTAACTAGAGCAACTGTTTGTATGGTGAAACGTCGGGGACCATCCGGCCCCATCGGCGAAGTGGCAATGGCGCTCGTCGAGGTCCCGCTTGGCGTGGCATGGCCGACAAGATTTGCTCACGCTGAGTTCTTCAGACTTTGCCCCAAACGTACGTTCGGCCGGCCATTGCTGAGCTCCACCGAAATAACCAAGACAGTCTTTCTCCATGCATCGAAACCAGATGCGCGGTCTGGCGTTGGGATCAATGGACGATGATGATTTGCAAGCCCGCAGTGAACAAGCTCTCGTCGTAGTAACCCTCAGTACGGCAACGCTGATCGCATGCGTTACCCTTTTCGTATCTCAATTGTAAGGCCGCCGCAGTTAGCGGCGTCTTTCGTTTGGAATGCCACCTCCTACCCCGAAAAGGGCATAGCGGCACGTCCAAGCTCTTCGTCACTCAGCCCGACCGCCCTGTGGCAAAAGAAAAGGCCGCCCGGAGGCGGCTAGGCCTTGGTCTTCCCTCTTGTGCTTATTTTTTGAGGGCGCCAGCGGCGTCCCGCGCTGCATCCTTCACATCTCCGGCCGCGTTGTGTGCGGATCCCTTCGCCTTGTCGATCTTGCCTTCGGTTTCCATCTCCTTGTCGCCAGTGAGCTTACCGGCACCTTCTCTGATGGCGCCTTTTGCCTTGTCGGCAGCGCCCTTCACATGTTCGCGATCCATGGTGGTGTTCCTTTTGCTGTGCGGAAGACCAGCACAACGAACGAGTTACGCAGTGGTTCCTCGGAGAACAAGCACGGGTCCGGCCCCGCACACGAAGACTTCTGAATTTGGCCCTTGACTGCCATCGCGAACGCGAGGAGTAGGTCGGCTACCGGGTCGAAAGCGGTCCAAAATGTGCTGGTCCGCCAATTCCGAATCTGGTGGAGTCGAGATGTGGCGCGGTGGCTTTAGGCTACACATATCTGTTCCCGCCCCTTTCGTCTGGCGGTGCCTTAGTGGTGTAGCCGTGACTCCGTTTCCACATCCCGCTCGTCGAACCGGACAGGCAGATCTCCCGCATCCGGCTCTCG
>NZ_JCAMOR010000143.1:0-9305 GCF_059512385.1 Bradyrhizobium sp. Crot121
ATTCTCCTGCCACCCGAAAACTTGCCGATCCTCGAATGGCTCGGTATCAAAACGTCAAAATCACTGTGATGAACCACTAGTTCAACACCGATCGGGACATCCCCGATTGACCCGAGGTCACCACGACCACCGTCCCAGCGGGATATCGCCGGCCCGGCGGACCGGACCAGGAGCTTGCAAGAGAAGTTCAGGCTGGCTTCGTCTGCCCCATTCGAACGATGTGCCGTCGACCCAGATGCAGTGCAAAATCACGGCGATCTTGCGGGCAATGGCGACCTTTGCCTTCCTCATGCCGATCCGCTTTGCGAGCTTCATGCCCCAGGCCTTGAGGGAAGACCATTTCTTTGTTCGATAAAGCAGGACCGTCGCGGCCTCGAACAGGTGGGTTCGGAGAAGCCTGTCGCCCCATCGAGATATCTTGCCATTGGTGTCAGTTTCGCCGGATTGGTTGCGCCGCGGTGTCGCGCCAGCCCGAGACCAGCGTGAAGCCGCCGGCCTTCAGCAGGGCCAGCATCCGGTCGCGGGCGATTTCGCCGATCTGCTTCTCGCTCCGGCATCGCGGCGAGAAGATTTCCGGGGCGTTGATATCAGCGATCCTGATCTTGTCGCGCCCGAACCAGAATGTGTCCCCGTCGACGACGCAGTTCACGCGGATCGGCCCGTCGCAGCGCGTGAAACGGGCGCTCAGCATATCGCCCTCCCGAGGCGCCGGGATGACCGACGTCGTGGTCTCGTACCGATCCGGCAGATCCGGCGAATGCCGCGAGGGGACACCGATGGCGACCGCCAGGATCGCAATGATCGCCATTGGTTGGCTCCCACAACAAGAAAGCGCGGCGCCGTCATGCGTTTTCTTCCGGTTGGAATCGGTTCTTTCCGACGCAAGCCCTCATGTCGTCACGCCGGAACCAGAGGGCGCGGCCGCACCGGAGCGGTGCGTTGCCGGCAGTGAACACGATCTGTTCGTCGGCGCGCATACGCAGCACTTCGTGCGGCTGGATCAGCGGCCCCGCGGCCAGCTGCTTCGAGCGCGTCCGCGATGAACCTGACGCCTGCGACGAGCGGCTGACCTGGTCGATCTCGACCGTGGTCGTGCCGCATCGCTTCGAGATGTAGTCGGCGGTTTCCGGGTCGTTCACGGCCGCGAAGGCGATCCAGCTCGCGCTCTCGAACCACTTGCTCGCCGCGTCGCGGCCGCCATAGGTTTCGCGCATCTGACCGATCGACTGGAACAACAAGAGGAGCGTGATGCCGTATTTGCGGCCGGCGTCGCGGGCGGTCTCCAGGATCCGCATGAAGCCGAGGCGCGCCACTTCGTCGAGCAGGAACAAGGCCGGTCCCGTCACCTCTCCATTGCGGTTGTAGATCGCGTTCATGAAGGAGCCGATGATGACGCGGGCGAGTCCGGCATGGGTCTCCAGCGTCTTCAGGTCGAGATTGATGAACACGTCGGTTGCGCCACCGGCGAGATCGTCGCTGACGAAGGTTGAGCCGGACACGAGCGCGGCATAGTTCGGATAGGAAAGCCAGTGGGTTTCCTTCACGGCGTTGGCATAAACGCCGCTGAATGTCTCCGGCGTCATGTTGACGAAGACGGCAACGTTCTCCTTCACGAAGGCCGATTCCGAATTGTCGTAGATCGCCTGCAGGCGCGCCCGCAGCTTGGGCTCCGGTTCGGAGAGATTGGCGCGGACCTGGCGAAGCGTCTGGTTCTTGTCTTCCGTATGCCCTGACAGGCAGACGTCGGCGATCAGCGCGGTGAGAAGCTGCAGCGCCGAGGCGCGGAAGAAATCGTCCCGCACGCCGCGCACGCCGCCGCTGTCGCTCATGATCCAGGAGGCGACGGCGGCGATGTCCTCCTCCTTCGAGCCGCCGAACTGGCCGATCCAATCGAGCGCGTTGAAGCCGGTTCCTGGCTCTCGTGGATCGAGCACATGGACCGTGCGCCCCGCTGCTCGCCGGTGGTCGATCACCATCGGCGCGACCTCGTTGGAGGGGTCGAGCACCACGAGCGCGCCGCCCCATTTGAGCGCGGTCGGGATCGTCACCGACGTCGTCTTGAAGCCGCCCGATCCGGCGAAAACGATGCCGTGCGAGGAGCCGAAGGAGGCGTCGAAGCAGAGTAGCGGCGCGCGGCCGCCGTGCCCCCAACTCTCACGGTCCATGGCGCGAAACGGTTGCGTTGCCGCGCTGTCTTTGTCGACACGATAGCGTTCACCGACGAGGATGCCGCCGGCGTCGGGAAAGAGCCGTGAGGCCTCCTGCATGGTCATCCAGTCCGCATCGCCGTGCAGTGCGCGCCGACCGCGAACGCGCTTTGGCATCGGCGTGGTGAAGGCGGCGTTGCCCTTCACGGCAACGCGTACGGCGAAGATGCCGGCGACCAATATCGCGCATGCGGCGACAATGATCGCCGGTTCGACCTGCGCCAGCGGCGACCGGCCGGATGCGGCCGGGATGGGAACCCCGGAAAGGCGCATTGCCTCGCGCGCGACAGCGATGGAAATCGCCAATGCGCATCCCGCGAGGACGCTCCGCGCCGCGGTACGGATGTTCGCGGAGCCTGCGGTGGCGAACAGGAAGATGACGCCGATCCCTGCTGCCGCGATATAGGGCATGGCAATCCCGGCGCGGGCGACCAGGAGGCGCTGCGCCTCCGTCTTGCCGAGGCCGGCGAGACTATACTCGATGCCGGTCAATCCAATGACCGTGCCGAGCATCAGCGCCACCGGCACGATCAGCAGAAGGAGCCTACTCGCCGTCACGGCCGAACGCCTCCACCCCGATCGCGGCAAGCCGAGCCCGCTCGGCTACGCCGGTTCTCAGCCGACGGCGAAGTTCGATCAGCGCGCCGAGCAGCACCGCGCGCTTCTCGTAGCGCAGCCCCGCCTTTGCGATCAGGCCGCCGAGCTCGATCTTCTCGCGCGTGTCCTTCTTGCGGGCTTCGGAGGATGATGCCTGCCGCATGCGCTCATACCTCGCCAGCGCCATTCGCATGCGCACCAGACGCGACCTTCGCGGCGGGAGCGCTCGTATCGCCTCCGGCCTCGGCTCCCTTCCTTCCGGTCGCCTTTCCGGCTTTCCCGCGAAACCGGCCGGCGAGATCCTCGAACGCGGCCAGAAGCTCGCTTTCCTCGATCTCGATGTCACCGAGTCCGGCCCTGAGCGCGATGCGCCCGATCCGCTCGGCCTCGCGTGTCTCTGCGGCCTTCAACTGTTCCTGCAGGCGAGTGATTTCCTCGCGGATCTTCGACGACGGTTTCTTCATTTCCGGTTGAGCCTTCGTGCTGGGCAGTGTTGCTGGACTGCGCGGAGCATTTCCGAAGTCGCCGGCCCAGGCGACTCATAAAAAAGCTAGTCGGCAAAGCCGACGTCGCCTGAAATCATCCCGGCCGCTCGATGAGAGCGGTCCAAGGGCGCAGTAATACGTCGCATCCGCGACGTCCTGCTTTCTCACCTGCCGGGGGCGCCTGCCCCCGGCGCGGCCCTGCCGCCGCTCCCGACGAGCATTCGTGTTCCACCTCGTCCGGGAGATCGCGCCGCTTTGGCCATCACGCATTTCACGCCCCAGCTCATTTCGCGCGGTTCCGGCCGCAGCGCCGTGCTGTCGGCAGCCTACCGGCACTGCGCGCGCATGGAGCATCGGGCGGAGGGGCGGACCGTCGACTATTCCGCCAAGCGGGGCCTGCGGCACGAGGAATTCCTGTTGCCGCCGGATGCCCCACAATGGGCGCGTGCATTGATTGCCGACCGCTCGGTCGCCGGCGCCGCCGAGGCGTTCTGGAACGCAATCGAGGCTTTCGAGAAGCGGTCAGATGCGCAGCTCGCCAAGGAATTCATCATCGCCCTGCCGGTCGAACTCACCATCGACCAGAACATCACCTTGGTGCGGGAGTTCGTCGCAACCCAGGTCCTCGCGCGCGGGCAGGTCGCCGACTGGGTTTTCCATGACGAGCCCGGCAATCCGCACATCCATCTGATGACAACGCTTAGGCCGCTCGGTGAGGACGCATTTGGGCCGAAGAAGGTGCCGGTTATCGGCGATGAAGGCGTGCCTTTGCGCAACGATTCCGGCAAGATCGTGTACCGACTCTGGTCGGGCGAGAAGGCCGAGTTCCTCGCGCAGCGCGAAGGCTGGCTCAACCTTCAGAACAAGCATCTGGCGCTCGCCGGACTCGATGTTCGCGTCGACGGCCGTTCCTATGCCGCGCGCGGAATCGATCTTGTCCCGACGACGCATATTGGCGTGGCCACGACGGCGATCGACCGGAAAGGAGAAACGGCGGGGTGGTCGCCGAAGCTCGAACGCGTGGCGCTCCACGAGGAGCGGAGGGCCGACAATCGCCAGCGGATTTTGCGGCGTCCTGAGATCGTGCTGGACCTCGTCACGCGCGAGACGAGCGTCTTCACCGAGCGTGACATCGCCAGGGTGTTGCACCGCTATGTCGACGATGCCGGCACCTTCCAGCACCTGATGGCGCGCATCTTCCAGAGTCCGGATGTGTTGCGGCTGGAGGGTGAGCGCACCGCCCTTGCGACCGGAATCCGCGAGCCCGCCAAATACACGACGCGCGAACTCATCAAGCTCGAAGCCGAGATGGCGCATCGCGCCGTCTGGCTTGCCGACCGATCCTCGCATGGCGTCCGGGAGAAAGTACTGGCGGCGACCTTCGAGCGCCATGATCGTCTGTCGGAAGAGCAGCGCGTCGCGATCGCCCATGTCGCCGGTGAGGGGCGGATCGCGGCCGTGGTCGGGCGCGCCGGCGCCGGCAAGACCACCATGATGAAGGCGGCGCGCGAAGTGTGGGAAGCGGCCGGCTATCGTGTGGTCGGCGGCGCGCTTGCGGGTAAAGCTGCGGAGGGCCTGGAGAAGGAAGCGGGCATCGCCTCACGCACGCTGGCTTCGTGGGAGCTTGCCTGGTCGAACGGGCGCGAGCAACTCGACGACAAGACCATCCTTGTCCTCGACGAGGCCGGCATGGTGTCGTCGCGGCAGATGGCGCTGTTCGTCGAAGCGGTTGTGAAGACCGGCGCAAAACTGGTGGTCGTCGGCGACCCCGATCAGCTTCAACCGATCGAGGCCGGCGCGGCGTTCCGCGCCATCGCGGAGCGCACCGGCTATGCCGAACTCGAAACCATCTATCGCCAGCGCAAGCAATGGATGCGCGATGCCTCGCTCGATCTCGCGCGGGGCCGCGTTGCCGAGGCGCTGCAGGCCTATGGCGCGAACGGCAAGCTCGAAGCGCGCAAGTACAAAGTGCAAGCTGTCGCGGCGCTGATCGAGGACTGGAACCGGGATTATGATCCGGCGAAGTCGATGCTGATCCTTGCGCATCTTCGGCGCGATGTCCGTGTCCTCAACGAGATGGCGCGGGCGAAGCTGATCGAGCGTGGCATTGTCGAAGACGGCCATGCCTTCCGCACCGAGGACGGTCTGCGCAGCTTCGCAACCGGCGACCAGATCGTCTTCCTGAAGAATGAAGGATCGCTCGGCGTGAAAAACGGCATGATCGCCCATGTCGTCGAGGCGCGGCCGGGCTGGTTCGCGGCGATGATCGGCGAGGGTGAAGCACGGCGCCGCGTCGAGGTCGATCAGCGCTTCTATGCCAACGTCGACCACGGTTATGCGACCACGATCCACAAGAGCCAGGGCGCGACCGTCGACCGGGTGAAGCTGCTCGCCACGCTCTCGCTCGACCGGCATCTTGCCTATGTCGCGCTGACCCGCCATCGCGAGGATGTCGCTCTCTACTACGGGGCGATTTCATTCGGGAAGGCCGGTGGGCTCACCAAGATCCTGTCGCAGAGCCGGGCGAAGGAAACCACACTCGACTATGTGCGCGGCCCTTCCTATCGCGCCGCGCTGCGCTTTGCTGAAGCGCGCGGTCTCCATCTCATGAGTGTCGCCCGCACCCTCGTCGCCGACAAGGTCCGCTGGACCGTCCGGCAGAGCTCGAGGCTCGCCGATCTCGGATCGCGGCTCCTCGCGCTCGGCACCCGGCTCGGCCTCGGCGCCGCCCGGAAACCGAGAATCCCCAACAGCGCAAAGGGAGCAAAGCCGATGGTCGCCGGCATCACCACATTCGCCAGATCGATCGACCAGGTTGTCGAGGACAAGCTCACCGCCAATCCCGGCCTGAAGAAGCAGTGGGAGGAGGTCTCGACCCGCTTCCGCCTCGTCTTCGCCGATCCGGAAGCCTCGTTCCGCAAGGTCGATGTCGACAGCATGCTGAAGGACAAGGCGGCTGCACAATCCACCCTGTCGAAACTCGCGGAGAAGCCCGACAGCTTCGGCGCGCTGAACGGCAGAACCGGCCTTCTGGCCAGCCGTGCCGACAAAGAGGACAGGCAGAGGGCGGACCTCAACGTGCCCGCGCTCGCCCGCGATCTCGAACGTTTCTTGCGCCTGCGCTCGGAGGCGGAACGTCGCTATGAGGCCGAAGAGCGCGCCGCCCGGCTGAACGTCGCCGTCGACATTCCGGCGCTGCCGCCATCGGCGAAGCAGACACTCGAGCGCATCCGCGACGCCATCGATCGGAACAATCTGCCGGCGGCCCTGGAGTTCGCGCTCGAGGACAAGATGATCGGGGCGGAGCTGGAAGGTTTTGCGCGTGCCGTGTCCGAGCGGTATGGCGAACGCAGCTTCGTCGGCCTCGCGGCAAAGGACACTGATGGCAAGACCTTCGAGGTGTTCTCGGACGGGATGAACGCTGCGCAGAAGGAGGAGCTCAAGGCTGCCTGGCCTGATCTGCGAACCGCGCAACAACTCGCGGCACAGCAGCGGAGCGCGGAGGCCCTGAAGGAAGCCGAAACACGTCGTCAGACGCAGTCGAAAGGTCTGTCGCTGCAATGATCTCGATCATCGACCGGAGAGTGGAGTCACAAATCGCGGAGGCCGCGACCGGAAAGAAAACGTCCCTTCAGCGTCGGCGAGCATCCGCGATCATGGGGGCCGGCGGCGTGGCGATGATTGCGATCGCCGGCATCGCCTGGCTCGGCGGCTTGCGCCTCAACCTGACGCCAAGCGAGCCGCTCGGGCTGTGGCGGATCGTGCCGATCGATCGGCAAGTCGTCGCCGGCGATCTCGCGTTCGTCTGTCCGCCGCCTGGGCCGGTTTCCGTCTTCGGCCTCGAGCGCGGATACTTTCGGCAGGGATCGTGCTCCGGCGGCGCCGCGCCGCTCATCAAAGCCGTCGTCGCGGTCTCGAGTGCCCACATCGAGATCGGCGCCGCCGTCATGATCGACGGCGTGCTGCTGCCCCGTTCACGCCTTGGCCCCGTCGACGGCCGGGGACGACCGCTTTCGCCTTGGGCGGGTATTGTCGTTCCGCCCGGCCATCTCTTTCTCCACTCCCCTTTCGCAGGTTCCTGTGACTCCCGGTACTTTGGGCCGGTCCCGGAGGCCGGTCTCCTCGGCCTGGCGCGGCCGATCCTCACCGTCGATCCCTGATCGCCGGCGCACCGCCTTTCTCGCCGTCGCGGCGGCGCTTGGCTGGTCAGGCGATACGGTCCTCTATCGCGCCCGCATGCCTGTGCCCGTGTCGAGCTGGCAGCCCTGGCGGACATGGCTCGGGGAGAGCGGCGGTGCGCGAGCGACCTTCTTCGCAGATCCCGTCGTCGACATCGCCGGCCGCCGGGTAGCGTCGCTGATCTGCTACGAGCAGCTTCTGATCTGGCCGGTCCTGCAATCGATGCTGCACCGGCCGGATACGATCGTCGCCATCGCCAATGGCTGGTGGGCGACCGGCGCCTCCGTCCCCGCGATCCAGCGCGCCGCCGTCGAGGCCTGGGCTCGGCTGTTCGGTCTTCCCCTCGTCACCGCTTTCAACAGCTGAACAGGAATTCGCCCATGGCCATCGATGCCGATCTCATCCAAAAATGTGCTGATCCCGCCCTGACGCCCGCGATCGTCGAAAAATTCTTGCACGCCGCCGGGTCGCCCGATCCGCTCACGGTGACGGTGCGCAATGGCGACCGCATCATCCTGGTGCCGCCGGTCAAGACGCCCGAAGAAGCGCTTGAGCTTGCCCGCAGCCATATCGGTCGAGCCGTCGTGCGCGTCGGCATCACGCAGTATCCGGCCGGTCTCGGCGTGAAGGATCCCTCCGAGATGTCGCCGGATCTGTTCGACGCTTGCAGGAACATCCGCACGGGCACGGCCCTGTTCGGCAAGGTCTGGCGGATCGTCTGGAAATGGTATGGCAATCCGACCGATGATAGCGTCAGGGCGCAGGTGTTCGACGATGCCGTCGAGGCCTGGAAGCGTGGGCAATTTGAGGGGACGGCGGTGTTCACCGCTCCCGATCCTGGCGGACCGAAGCCGCCGGAGCCGACGTGGGAGGAGGCGCCTCAGCCGGCTGCGGTGGCGCCATCTCCGCAGGAGCCCGCGGCCAGCGATCCCAACAAGTCGGGCATCCGCATCTACCTGTCCGGCGTTGGCGGGCGCACTCCGTGAATGTGGTGGACTCGACGCATCCAGCGGGGGCTATGCTGCCGCGATGTCGGTTTGGCTGAAATCATTGCCCTTGAACAAGAGCGGCTCGCCCGTCGCCTTCGCCAGGGCGTAGGAACAGCAGTCGCCATAGTTCACGCCGGCTGTGTGCCGATCCTCCCAAAATCGAGGGAGGCCTGCCGGGCAAGCTCACCGTGCTCGACCGTCACCGGCGCGATCATGATGCCGGCGCGACGGAAGAAGGCTTCCGCCTGTCGCATCCCTTCCGGGCCGAACTGGTTCTCGATCACGATCGACAGTTCGACGTAGTTTGCGACGCTGATGCGGCAGGTGTCGGCATCGTCGATGAGACGCGCAAAGGCTTCCGCTTAGAATCTGACTCAAAATTCATGACTTGACGTTGGCCGATCTGGCGATGCGGCGCACCAGTTGTCGAGTTGACGCAATAAGGAGCCATGCTTCAGCCGAGGTGACGGAGGCCTCCCAATCTTTGGCGAGACGTCGGCAGCGGTTGAGCCATGCCAACGTGCGTTCGACGACCCAGCGTCGGGCAACTATAACGAAGCCTTTTGCGTCATCCGGGCGTTTAACAATTTCAATCGTGGACCCGTCGATTTTCCGGAGCGCGTTTTCAAGCTTTTCGCCGGCGAAGCCGCCGTCAGCAAACAAGTGTGCAATAGTCGGGTAGCTCGCACACGCCAAAGTGACGACGGCCGGCGCGGCGTCCCGATCCTGAACATTGGCCGGGTGCACGATGGCGCTCAGCAAATTTCCTTGTGTATCGGTGACGATGTGGCGCTTGCGACCTTTGATCTTCTTGCCCGCATCAAAGCCGCGTGGCCCTCCGCTCTCGG
>NZ_JCAMOR010000144.1:0-9295 GCF_059512385.1 Bradyrhizobium sp. Crot121
AAACCTCCGTTCAATCCGGACGCTTCTTCGCACATCTAATCTAACCCCGAACCCTGGGTATCGGCTTAGCGCTTACAAGTATCATTGGCATTTGCCGCTCTATCGTCAGGCGCAGATGCTGGCGACCCACGGTATCGCCATCGACCGTTCCACGCTCGCCTTCTGGGTCGGCTACGCCGCCCAGGAATTGAAGCCCTTGTGGCATCGTCTGCGCGAGCTTCTCCTCGCCTCTTCGAAGCTCTGTGTCGATGAGACTCCGGCGCCGGTGCGCGGCAGGACCAAAACCGGCTACTTCTGGGCGCTATCGCGCGATGACAGGCCCTGGGCCGGACCTGACCCACCTGGCGTGGTCTATGCCTATGCACCGGGCCGTGGGGCCGTTCATGGCTTGCGCTTGCTCGAGGGCTATCGCGGCATCATCCACTGCGACGGCTATCAGGCTTACAAGACCATGACCCGAGAGACGCGTGCGGACGCCCTGTCCGGGACGCTCGCCTTCTGCTGGTCGCATCTGAGGCGCCAGTTTGTGAAGATCGAGCGCGAGGCTGCTCCGGCGCCAGCTCCGGTTGCCCGCGAGGCTCTTAAGCGCATCGCCCAGCTTTACGCGGTCGAGAAAGCGCTCCGCGGCCGATCGGATGCCGAGCGCCGTGCTGGCAGGCAGGCGCATGCCAGACCTCTGGCTATAGCCTTGAAGCAGTGGTTTGAGGCCAAGCTTGATCACCTTGCACAGAAGAGCGACACGGCGAAGGCCTTGCGTTACGCGCTGCGTCATTGGGACGGCCTGACGCTCTACCTTGATGACGGGCGCATCGAGATGGACACAAGTGCTGTTGAGCGTGCGATGCGGCCGATCAAGCTCAATGCGAAGAACTCCCTTTTTGCCGGTTGCGACGAGGGCGCCGAGAGTTGGGCAGTACTAGCTTCGTTAATCGAGACCTGTAAGCTCAATAGCGTCAGCGCCGAGCACTGGCTCTCCGACGTCCTCGCGAAGCTCGTTAATGGCTGGCCTGCGGCGCGACTGGACGAACTGCTTCCATGGGCGTCGACCTACACGATGCATGCACACGATCCGAGGTTGGCGGCATGAGCCTCAACACGACCGCCGTCCGGATCAAGGTGACCCTCAAGGACGTGAAACCGGAGGTGATGCGATGCCTTGTCGTGTCGCTCACGCTGCGCCTTGATCGGCTGCATCTGACGCTTCAGGCGGCGTTTGGCTGGACGAATAGCCATCTCTTCGAGTTCCACGCTGGCGAAGAACGTTGGGGCATCCCCGATCCCGACGGTGATTTTGGCCCCCAGCCGATCGATGCCAGCAAGGCGCGGCTCTGCGATATCGTTCGCGAAACCGGCGCCAAGACGATCCATTATCTCTATGACTTTGGCGACAGCTGGGATCATGTGATCAAGCTCGAAAAGTGGTTCGACAACACGTCGACGGACGGTCTTCCATTCTTGCTCGATGCCGCCGGTCGTTGTCCTCCGGAAGACGTAGGCTGTGCGCCAGGCTATGCCGCAGTGCAGACCACCATCGTTCGCTTGCCGCGCGAAGCGAGCTTTCGGTAGCGAGCAGTCAGGCGGACCTGCGCCTTCCATGTGAACCGCCTGCCACTGAATTGTCACTCGGCAACCGCTAGGGTCTCGGCTTTTGAATCGACATCAGGTGTCGCAATCAGCTCGCGTCCTGCAAGAGGACTTATTTGAAGCACTTTTCGTACCTGCGCAATCAGCAAGGCGCTCACGGCTTCGGCCGCGGGGGCGAGGTCGCCACAAGAGATGAGGCAGGCTGTCATATGGATCGGTGGATCTATCACGAGCGGCCTCAGATCTTCGGCGCCTGGAATATCGGGAATGTCGCCCTTGGGCAGGATCGCATTTGCGAGACCGGCCCTGACGAAGGAGAGCGCACCGCCGAACGTGTCGACTTCTGCGATGCAGTTCGGCATCACGCCGGCCACTTCAAACGTCCGATCTAATGCGTCGCGAATTGTGTTTGGGCGCGGCGGCAATACAAGAGGGAGCTCAGCCAATTCCTCAAGCGAAACGGCGGGAGCGACTTCTCCTGTATCGGGAGGACGTACCAGGTGGAGTCGCTGTTGAAAGAGTGGCTGGCGAGTAACACCTGAGGTGGGGTCATCCTCAAGCACAGCGCAGATATCAAGCGCTCGTGATGCGATGAGCTGCTTCATCTGAAGAGAGTCACCCGTAACAAGATGGAGGCGCACTTTTGGGAGCGCTGCCCGGCTGGCTTCCATCAAGGCGCAGGCGAACGAAGCGGCGAGTGCTGAGGACATGCCGAGCCTTACAGCACCTTCCGGTTCTCCTGCCGTAGAGCGGATGATGCTGCGCAGTTGGTCAACCTGCTGAAGAATGGACGTGGCCTCACGATAAAAGACCTTGCCCTCGCGAGTCGGGCGAACGCCGCGCACGCTACGGTGCAGCAGCGCGAAGCCAAGCTCGGCTTCCAAGGCAGCCATCTGCTGACTCAGGGCCGGCTGCGCCACGTGGATTGTCGCCGCTGCTTGGCAAAAACTACCAGCATCCACGATGCCCGTGAAATATCGGAGATGACGTAGTTGCATAAAACTGGAAGACATAGCACCCCAGAATCGTCCGTAGTTCAGGTGATGTTCCGGATAATACCATTAAGCGCTTCGTGAACCGCTTTGATAACGGTCGAATTCAGGCTCAAGAGTGTAGTGTGTGTGTTCATTGAGAGCTGAAGCTTGAGCTGATCCATGGTGTCGTCCGGATTCATGGTCGCCATATGACTTCTTAGGCTGCGTTCCGATGCCGCAACAGATCTGCCAAGAGGCCCACTTATTGTCCTGAAATCCACCTCACGCCTCCAAGCCAGAGGACACGCCGCTGTGGTGGTGCATCCATGTTGTATTAACAACGTCTGTTGCGGCATCTATTGCATCAAGCAATGTGCACAATGCGTCGAAATGACGCCGCGTGACGCCGCCATCCATGTCACGTTTCAACGATTGTCGCCAACTCTCAAACTCTCTCTTAAGGGCAGATAACTCTGCGCCATCGACGTCATCTACCAGCTGTTTCTGCAGCTCAAGCCTGACCAGATGCTCGCTCACAGTTGATCCTCCTCTGCTATCCATTCCGGCTTGTTCGGATAGGGAACGTGCACGTCGGCCTCCCCGATACGCACAAGCATTCCGTCGCGATCGATGACAACGATCTTGCCGAAATGATCGATATTATCGCCGACTTTCAGGCGTGTTCCGTTCTGAACGACGATGAACGGAGACCGGCCGAGGTGCACACCTCTTGCTGCCGGCAATACCACTGGCGAACAGTGCGCCTCGAGCCGAATGTGGGGCGCGAACTTCTCCTCGAAGCGGGAGGCAACGGTCTTCCACTCGCTATAGGCGGTTGGGGTAAGGGCCCCCGAAACGAGGATGGCGTCTGGCTTCACCACGATGCGAATGGAGCCGCGGAGGTCGGCTGTCGTCGCTGTCTCTAGAAAGGTTCGTGCGCGGTCCGGCGTTGCGACTGTGTCATCAATTGTGCGAACTCCGGGAATATCCTGCTGCAGACGATGAAGGGCAGCTTTAACGGTTGCATCACTCGGGCCATATCCCGTTATTGATATCCCTCCGGCGCTTCCCACGCGAATACTCCCCTCGATGCCGAATGCCCGTATTACGGTCGTTGACAGGTCGATCATCTTTGCATCAGACAGGGCGGTGGCGGTCGCCGTTTTCGGTGTTACCTCTGCTGTTAGCCCTGCGTCACGCAGGGCTGCTTTGATCCTTGTAGCCTCTTCAGGTCGCAAGTCGCCGTCGATGATCAGATTATCATCTTGGAGCGCGATGCTAACATCGCGTCCGACATTCAAATCGCGAAGGACGTTCCTGGCAATCTTGATCGAGTCAGTACCCGGAACGGCGGCCGGGGTGAGAGAGGCAACAACCCGCTCAATCCCGGCACAAGCTCCATAGGCGATGATCAGAAGGCCGCAAGCGGCTGCACCAAGCCGAAATGGCCGAGGTATCGAGTTCATCGCAAGACGAGGTTCTCGCCCCCGGGGCGCCGCTCCTTCGATAGCTGGGGGGGCATGCTCTGCGTGCAGACTTCTGCGCTCGACCACGGAGTCGACATCGGGAAAGCTGGCACCGGTCGGGCCGATACTGAAAATCGTCCGCCCAACCTGAACCGGAGTGAGTGGATCGAGGGTCGTCGGGCACTCTGTTAGACAATCACTACCGCCGATGAGCACACCCGGTGCGAGTGCGGTGATCTGGATTTGCCCGGCCTCGATGACAATGCGAAGATGTGAGTCAACCAGTTCCGGATCTGCGAAGGTAAGGTCGTCAGCGTCATGGCTACCGACTAGCCACGCTCCATCGCCGAGCGGTGTCTCGGCCCCCTTGTTGGGGCCAGATAGCACATGCAAGGACAGTTGGGTCTGATCGCCCGTGAGAACATCTTGTTCTATGTTCACGTTTCTCATTGCAGCGATATCCTTCCCAATGGCTGTATGGAGATATCGGGGGGAAGCTCCTGATAGGATAGAACTGGAAGTTCGTAGAAGTCGGTTTCGATGACCTTGCGTACGTATTGACGTATATCCATCGACGCCAGCAGCACCGGCTTGTGCGGCTGCTGGGTAAGGTTGCCGATAGCCTCTCGTATCGCGTCAATGATCTGACCGGTGGTTCGAGCGTCAAGGGCGAGATAACTGCCGGCGGAAGTCTGCCGAATGGCGTTGCGCACCGTATCTTCCACTTCTGGCGTGAGAAGGTAAGCGGGCAGCAGGTTCGTGCCGATACAATACGGAATGCAGAGTTGCCTCCTCAGCGCACAGCGCACATGCTCGGTCAGCAGGACAATGTCTTTTTCGATCTGTGCCCGTTCGACCAGTGCGGCGAGGATGGTGCGCATATTACGCAATGAAACCTCCTCCGCGATTAGGCGTTGAAAGACCTCTGAAATCTTCTGCAGAGGTGCTGAGCGCAGTACTTCCTTTACGAGTTCCGGGAACCACACCTCGATGCGATTCAAAAGAGTTTTTGTCTCCTGGATCCCGACAAACTCCGCAGCATGCCTGCGCAGGATTTGGCCAGTATGGTAGCCAAGGATCTGAACCGACTCCAGGAAAGGGATGTTGGCAGCTCGCAATGATTCGCGATGTATGGCGTCCACCCAGACCGTCTCGATGCGAGGAAGGAAGGGTTTGTCCAGAACACATGGAATGCCCACAAGATCGAGGTTCTCAGGAGTATCGCGTGCCAAAAGATGCTGCGATCGCAGTCGCCCTTCACCGCATGGTATTTCATTTACCATGATGACATACGCTCCGTCCTTGCAGCTGTCGTTCACTCGCACATTGATCGCTGGAAGAGGGACGCCGAGATCAAGAAGGAGCGCTTGCCGTTCGGCATCCAATGCTTTGTTTAGCAGATCGGGAGGGATGACCGCCTCAACGTCGTCACCAATGTCGATCATCAGTGGCACGGTGAACGTGATGCCATTATCGGCGACTTCATCACCGCCGCCGGTCGGCTTCACTGCCGGTGCGGCCAGCCGCCGATTACGCTGTAGTTGCCAGCCACTGCCTCCGACTACGAGCGCCAAGATCATGAAGACTCCCGTCGGAAAGCCAGGGACGAACGAAAAGAGAAGGAGAATGAATGACCCGACAATCAGCGCACGTGGTTGTGCGCTCACCTCGTCGCCGATTTCGTTGCCGAGATCTGCACCGCCATTTTCGTCACTAACCCTCGTAACGATAAACCCCGCTGTAATCGCCGTGAATAGAGCCGGTATCTGACCGACGAGTCCGTCTCCGATGGTCAGGATCGCATAGACCTCGAGCGCCTCGTACAATCCCATTTCCTTTTGAAACGAACCAATCGCGATCCCGCCTACGATGTTCACGGCAATGCTGATCAAGCCCGCGATGGCGTCACCCTTGAGAAACTTCATGGCGCCGTCCAGGGCACCGTACAGCTGGCTCTCGCGCTCAATCGCAAGGCGGCGCCGACTTGCCTCTCGCATATCAATACTGCCGGCACGCAAGTCGCCGTCAACGCTCATTTGCTTGCCCGGCATCGAATCCAGAGAAAACCGTGCAGCAACCTCCGCGACACGCTCAGATCCCTTGGTGATGACGACAAACTGAACGATTGTCATGATCAAAAAGGTAACTGCGCCCACCACGAGATTGCCGGCCACCACGAAGTCCCCGAAGGTCTTGATGATCTGGCCGGCGTCTGCATGAAGTAAGATAGTGCGTGTCGCGGCGACTCCAAGCGATAGCCGAAATAGCGTCGTCACCAAGAGCACTGACGGAAAGGAGACGAACGCAAGGGGGGATTTAATATAGACCGCCATCATCAGCAGGAGTGCCGAGAGTCCCAGGTTGGCGGCCTGTAGCACATCCATCAGGACCGGCGGCAGTGGAATTATCATCATGAAGATGATCGTGATCAGCAGCGCCACCAGAACAATATCATTACGGCCTGACGCGACCGTTCGGACTCTGTCAAGAAACTTCATGCTAGCCACTTGCGCGGCATCCTCTGTAGGTGCGTGTCCGGCATGAGCGACGCGATGAACCGCAGACAGGTTCCCGCCTTGGCGCTGATGCTTGCCCAAATGCTTTGACTAACACTCGTGGCGTTCGAAATCGGCCCTCGCCGTCCCGTGACAATGGTAGAAAGCGCCTTGGATGGGCAGCGCCCCACCTGTCCGCAATATTCAGCGTTCGGCGGTGCGACGCGCCCGGCGGTGTTGAGATCGATTTGTCAGTCCCAGCTGCCATCCTCAGCACGCACCTAAGCAGCGATTCCCCGCGCGGCCTTGTTCTTGAGAAATTCGCTGAGCTTACGAAGTAAGGTAGCGTAACGTATGCAGGTGGGCTTCTTAGGCTTCGGGACGGTTCTAAGCATCGCTCCGAATCGGCGTTTGCAATCTCCCAATTGTCGCCTTCGAAACAGTGTCGTGGCGGAAAACGATCAATAGTGTTCCCGCCCTCGGAGCGATTGGAGATGCGCGGGACATCCAGTGTCGATCCCGTCGGCTCCCCCGAGCAAGTACGGATCGCCCAACTGATACCATCGTTTTGCCGGAACATGACGCCATCTGCTAAGTCTTGATTGATCTTGTCACGGCCCGATAAACCGCAGCGGCGGTTTGGAAAGCTCGTTTCAAGATCAGTTTGAGCTTGTCCGGAGGTAGCAATTGTCATGCCGAAACCGTTCTCGAACCAGGAAGCCAATCTTCAGCGGGAATGCAGGCCTGGCCGGCGTTTAATGAGCGGGATTTAGACGCGGTTCATTCGTCACCCGACTTGGGTCACGTTGTGTCGATCAACGATGACATGCAAAGATAGTATTCCACGTTTGGCGTGGCGAATGATCGAAAATGGGTGCCAAGGCGACGAAGTGGCCTGCGCGGAGTGGTGGTGACCAAGTATGAAGTTGTTGTGACGCGGGCAGTGCCGCGCATCCAGACTGTGCACTTTATCACCTTCACGAGTGCGACCGAAGTCGACGTGTTCGGCCATACAAATGCTGTGCCCCGCCTGACTCAATCGGATCGAGCGCCTCAACGATGAGATCAAGCGGCGGACCGAGATGGTCGGCATCTTCCCGAACGAAGATGCCATCGTGCGCCTGGTCTTGCAATCCTGAGCGAACAAAACGACACGGGAGCTTTCCGGGGAAGCGATGCACTCACCATCGGCGGCAGCAGCACGATAGTGCGCTCGTTACCTGACGTTGGAGGCTATTACGACTGTGAGCGATAACCCATCGTCGGCTTGCTCTCGGCGGCTAGTGTTCTGTCCCGTTAATTCGTAGCATAATAATTGCATGGGTTTGAGGTGTGCCGATCGAAGGAGATACCCGATGCGGACCGGACGCCCGGAGGCGATGCTGACGATTTCCGGCGATGAACGCACACAGCTCACGGCCATAACACCGCGGATTCCATCCTCCAGAAACTCGCACGACTTTGTTGACGAATTTCCGGGACAGAACACTAGCTGACGCCGTCCGACTCGGCAGGATAGCGGCGGTGCTCCCTCGTCAGCTACGCCACGCCACCGACGCGATCCGAGCTGGTCTTGCGTCGAATCCAGCCCAGGCGGCGGATAGGTTGGGCTTGCCTAGTCGTCCGTGAAGAACCCGCATTTCAGCTCGGGGCGAGGTGAAGTCGGAGGCTGAGCAGGACGAGGATTTGGTGCAACAAGAGCTCCAGCCAGCGGATGAGGCGACGGAAGTTGTAGCCGGCGGCGGCGAGGACGGCATTGGTGGCATCGCCCTGGCGGTGCCAGAGATAGTTCCGGCCCATCCGATGTTCGGATTTGAGATGGCCGATGACCGGCTCGATGGCCGAGCGGCGGCGCATCTCGCGTTTGATCTTGGGCGTCACCCGCCGCTTCTGCCCTGAGATGAACACCCTGAACTTGTAGTCGGGTGGCGCATTGTGGCCGCGATAGCCTTTGTCGAGAACGAGGCGCTCGATGATGTTGCCGATCAGCGCCTCCATCTCCGGGATCACGGTCTCGAGTGTATGGCCATCATAGGGGTTACCGGGCAGCGCCTTCACATGGGTGACGAATTGGCCGCCTTTGGCGTGCGATAGCGTTGTGGCGACGGAGAGCTTGACCCCGAACTCGTAAGGCCGGTGCGCCTTGCCCTTGCCGATGCACTCCACCTCCGGCGCGCGTGCAGCGAGTAGACCTTGGGGCCGCGCTGGTGCTGCTTCTGGTCAAGCACCCGTCGCGCCAGCGCCAGCATGCGGCCGAGGACAATCTCGCCAAGCAGGTCGGTGCGGCCTTCGATCTTGCGGGTGATGTCGCGGATGACGCGGCCGAGATAGGTTCGAAGCGTCCTCAAGGCTTGGCGCGCTTGAACTGCTTGGCGTGGGCATAGCGCTGATGCTTGATCAGCGCGAACTTGCCCACCCGCGCATAGGATTGCCGCAACGCGAGGCCCTGCCGTTTTGCCAGCCGGACCAGGATCTCGCGCGCGCGGTTGAGAAGCCGCGCGTCGGTCGGGAACATCACGTTCTTGGGCTGCACCGTGGTGTCGACGATGACGCGGTTGAGGTCGGACGGCTTGATCGCTTCGGTCTTGGTGGCGACCGAGAGGCTCTCCTGCAGCAGCGCTTGCAGCTTCTCCTCGCCCATGCGCTGGCGCCAGCGCGTCAGCGAGGAGCGGTCGAACACCAGGCGGTGCTGGAAGAACTGTAAGCGCTAAGCCGATACCCAGGGTTCGGGGTTAGATTAGATGTGCGAAGAAGCGTCCGGATTGAACGGAGGTTT
>NZ_JCAMOR010000145.1:0-9026 GCF_059512385.1 Bradyrhizobium sp. Crot121
AAGGCTTCCTCCTAAAAGAAAGCCTTGAATCACGTTCCGTCTGATTTGAGAATCCCAAGAGTCCACACAGCCTAGTCGACTTATACCCTTTCACTAGCCGGAGGGTACCTCAGTACGGTCACTTCATACCCGCGCGCAATGGCGTCAACCAAGTGCTCGGTGCTACCTAATGAATGCGGAGTGAAAGGCAACGGAACCGGCCACGAGCAGGCAGTTGCAGGATAAGGTCGGCGGCGTAGCGCCCGCCGGCCTTTCTCTTGATCGAGCCGCGCGTTTGCCGCTCCAGTAATTAGAGTCTACTGCAGTTGGCTGCGGAGAGTACGCCATGAAAAACGTTGCCGATCTCTTGATGCGGTTTTGGCAAGGCAGCCAGCGCGCGTCCAATACTTAGGTTGCAGCTATGGCCGGCAATCGGGATCGATCCAGCATGGCTGATTTTGTCCGCATCCTTCAAGCCTACGATCAAGAGCAGTACGGCAGGAGTTGGGGGGCGACCGCGTCCCTAGAGCTTCTTGGGTCCCTTGGTGAGCGTGAGGAATCCGGTGACCGCGCGACCCGATGTGAAGGTATTTGCAATTTCCATATACTCAATTATGTACCATTTGGTACACAACGACGGTGCGCGATGTGGCGAATGTCGCGTATCGAGACTGCGATCTTCGTCGCGGCGGTCGTCGTCATGGTCGCGCTGGCGGTATGGATTGGCCTGTAGCCAAAGATCGAGAGAGGTGACGATGACAGATCGATCAGACAGCAGGCGATCGGCGGCGGCGACAGGGCGAGCGTGTCCTACCTCTCCTTCATGCTGGATCACCGCATCACGCAGAAGGTGGTGTCGTCAGCGTTGCCGATGCTGGTCAATCTTGGCCTGATCGAGATCGAGACGGGTCCGCGCGGCGGCAACGTGTTTCGGTTATCGAACCGCTGGCGCGGCATTGGCGAGGCCGAAGCCAAAGAACTGGCGCGCGAGGTGAAGCCGCATCGCACGTTCGAGAAGCGGCCGGAGGCGAGCCGGGAAAGAATCGCCAACTTGGCCACTCTGAAGCTGCCGAAGCCCATGACGGGCGAGCGGCGGAGGTACAGGCGGCGGCCGCCGTCGCTGCCAACGATGCCGTGGCAGGATGACCGGCTATATAGCACAAGCCTCGCGACCTCAATGTCTTGCCCGCGGAACGCCAGCAACTTGATCCCGGCCGTCACCTGCTCAGCGAGGACGCGACTGTCGGTAAGCAGGATGCGGGCATCTCAGAACTTCGTGATTGGAGTTGCTTCCGTGCAATCCAGAAAAAGTGTCCACCACCTCGGACTTAGATCCCTCGAGGACAATGTACCAGCTTGGAAAGGATCAACATCATGGTCTACGCTATCGAAGTCTGCACAAGACGGCACGGCTTGTTGGTGAAGTACGGAAAGGACGCTGGTGGCGACTTGAACGGACCGTCCAGTTGCGTCTGGATGGTACCGGGGACTTGGAGCGAATGATCGTAAAGCGTCCGAAATTGGACAGTTTCCCGGCGCGACCTCGCAACGCGGGCAAGTCGCAATTTTGGAGTTGAAAAACCAGCGCTTAGTGAAGGAACAAAAGCACCGAATTTCGTGATTTTCCCGGTGTGTGTACCGAAAATCTCATCCGAGTTGATGACGTGATGGAATCTCCTAAGCTAGCGGAATGATCGAGGTTCTGCGGTTCGTGCTGGCTGTCCTGGCCTCGCCATTCGAGTCGAAGTTGCGGCTTGAGGCTGAGAACGCGGTGCTTCGACATCAGTTGAATGTCTTGAGACGGAGTATCCATGGTCGCGTCAGGCTTACGAACAATGATCGCTGGTTCTTGATGCAGCTGTACCGCTGGGTTCCGTCGATCTTGCAGGTCGTCACGATCATCCGGCCGAGACGCTCGTGGGTTGGCACAAAGCCCGCTTTCGCTGCTATTGGCCTTGGAAATCGCATCGACGGGGAGGGCGGCCGCAGCTCTACGCGGAGCTGCGTGCGCTGGTCCGGCTAATGAGCATCGAGAACCCGCTATCGGGGCGCGCCACGCGTCCACGGCGAATTGCACAAACTCGGGTTTGAGGTCGCGCAATCGAGTGTCGCCAAATACCTGGTCAAGCGGCACGGGCCGCCAAGCTAAGGATGGCGCACCTTCTTGAGTCACCATGCGCGAGATGTTGCCGCCATGACCTGTTCGTGTCCCGACCCTTCTTCGACCCGCTGTACGCCTGCATCATCATGCGGCTGGGTTGCAGAGAGCTTCTCTGGATCAACGTCACCCCGCACCAACCGCGGAATGGGTTGCACGCCAGATCACGGAAGCATTCCTGTGGAACGAAGCTTCGCGTTACATAGTCCGCGACCGGGACCGGATCTATGGCGCGCTCGTCACGCGTCGATTTGCGCGGCGTGGGCATCCGCGGCAGATCCGCCGCCGAACTTCTAATTCGGTGGAATCGACCTCTCATCTCGGTGGCAACCAGGAGCTTCATGTAGGCGCTGATTTGGTCGCGCAGAGGCCGGCCTCACGCCCGCATCGCTTCCAGCAATCCACCTACGCCCATGATCGTCCTCACGCGCTTCATGTTGTAGGCGAGCACGGTGAGCGCCATCTCAGTGGCCACCTTCGGCAGCTTTTTCGTGAGAAAGTGCGTTGCTCCCATCCAACACTTCATCGTGCCGAACGGATGCTCCGCTGTCTGACGGCGGACCCCCATTGCATGGGGGGTGTGGTCGAGCCTCTCCTGAACTTTCCCCAGAATGGCCTCGTGCTCCCAGCGTGAGATGCGGCGCTCGGGGGGCTGTCGTGCACTGAGCTTTTAGCGCGCAGGTTTTGCAGGTGCTTGTCCAATAGCGACGCAGGGTCTTTCCGTCCTCTACGTTCGTATAGTGATAAGTTAGCCGCTCGCCGGCGGGACAGCGATAAACATCGTCGGCAGCGACATAGACAAAATCCTGTTTGCCGAAGCGGCCAGCAGCTTTGGCGCCCGAAGTCATCGGCTTCGGCAACGTCACCGTGATGTCGGCTTCGCCGCAGGCCCTGATCTCCTCTCCATCGCAATAGCCGCGGTCTGCCACGACTTCGAGCGTCTCGACAGCCATCTCGTCGCGCGCCTGCCGGCCATGTTGGCGAATTGGTGGCGATCGGTGCCCACGTTGGTCACCTCGTGAGCCACGATGAGATGATGCTGCGTATCGACTGCAATCTGCACGTTGTAGCCAACGATCCCGGTGTCCTTGCCGCTTGTCGCCATCGAGCGCGCGTCAGGATCGGTCAGCGAGATCTGCTTGTCCTCGCTCTTCATCATCTCCGCATTGACCGCATTGAGCCGGACGGTCTCCTCCTTGAGCTTCTCGATCTCGCCCTCCAGCCTCGCAACTTTCGCCTCTGGCACTGCATCGCCGTGCCGATCGGCGGTCTCGAGCTGCGAGAGATAGCGGGCGATGCTCTCGTCGATCCGCTCCAAGCGCCGCTTCATCTTCGCCTCGGTGAAGTTCTTGTCCCGCGCAGTGACGGCCTTGAACTTCGATCCATCGATGGCGACGCTCGCTGCAACAAGCAGGTCAAGCTTGCGGCACAGCGCGACGAACTCGCGGCAGACCTCACGAATGGCCTTGCCATTGTCCTTGCGGAAATCTGCGATGGTCTTGAAGTCCGGCGCGAGCTGCCCGGTCAGCCAGATCATCTCGATATTGCGCTGGCATTCCCGCTCCAGGCGTCGGCTCGACGGCACGCGATTGAGGTAGCCGTAGATGTAGAGCTTGAGCATCATGCCGGGATGGTAGCCGGGTCGCCCCGTGTCGAGCGGCTGGACGCCAACGAAGCCGAGCTTAGCCAGATCGAGCCCGTCGACGAACACATCAACCGCACGTACCGGATTGTCCTCGGCCACGTAGTCGTCGAGCAGCGCGGGGACCAACGTGCTCTGTCCGCGGTTCACCCCTTCAACAAAGCGCTTCAGTAGATGCTCCCTGCAAACGCAGGGAATTCTTATCGCGCCAATCACGGCAAACAGATCGTTTTCACACGGCCTGGGCCACTAGCCGACATTCGCTCCATCCGCTTTCGCTTCAGTGCAAAGCAATTAATTGAATGCCGCGCTTCCGGGACGCCGTCGGCCTCAGGCCGTTGGATGAGATAGTAGGCAAGCTCCAGTCCACCGCGTCGTCTGGCCCGCCGAAAAACAGTCACCAATGTTGCCCTACCCAAGGCAACGCCGCTTTCGTTAATCGCCGCTTGATAAGCCGCTGCTGAAGTCGTTGATTTGCAGCCCAGGCTTTCCGTGCCGCCGGCACAGTCATCTCTGTTGTGACAACGAAGGCTCTCTGTGCAGCCCCTTAGTGTAGCCCAAGAGTGCAGGCAGCCTGCAATTGCAGGCTGATAGTTTCAATGCCGGCGGACGAACGCGCCTAACCGGCACCATCCGCATCGGCAGGAGTTTTGGTAACCGCTTACGTCACGAAGAGCGAAGTTCGCTCACCGCTCGGCGGTGGCGCGTCAGGCCTCGGCGATCAGTGAGGCGATGTCCTCGAGCGGACGATGGCTGAAGTCCTTTGCGAGTTCGCCCAAGATCTTGCCTCTCAGGTCGTGGTTGAAGTGCTTGCGCATCTCGCCCAGGGTCCTGGGGTCGGAGACAACGACCAGGTGTTCTATGGTCCCGTCCAGGCTAAGCTTGTTCAGGAACGCGGCCGTCGCTGCCGCGAAGTCGTCCTCAACGAGCCGCCTCCCGTCGGGGTTAGCAAAAACGGAGCGATGCCGCGCACGCGAGCCTGAGTGGGCGGAGGCAGGCGGAGCTGCGGTGATCTCGACCAAGTGCACCCCAGGTTTCACGCCTGTATTGTGGAACAGGCGGATCGTCTCGCCGTCAGCAACGGCTACTGTCGTACCGGTAGGCAGAATCATCGAAAGACCTCCCGTTCACGATCCCGCTTTAACACGGCGGGCTATGATACTCGTATGCCGGCGTTCTGCTGCGCCTCTTAAGCTCCCGGCACGAAACTCCCCGGAGCAGGACAGTCCCAACGATCGCCGAAAGGAATCGACGTTAGGTAGAAGATTGAGTCTATGACGGTCCAAAGGAAAATCACCTCTCGCTATGGAGTCGATAGCCGGCCGTTATCGGCAACGGCTGAGAGACGCTTGGCACCGCTGCGGAGTGAGTGCGGCGCTTCTGTCTGCGAGCACTCGCCCGAGCGGAACTCTAGGGCGACCGCGACGAGATGTTCACATGCCTACCGCCATCATAACGCGCGGCTATCGACTTCATGGCGTGACGTCATTTCCCATTCGCCGCGCGTAATCTCATGCTGACGAGCGTGAGCGGCAACCTTTCGCCGCCTCTCCGACATCTGAACAAGGGTCCACAATCAGGAGGCTGCAAATGTCAGTGAAGCAACCGGTTCTCACGCCGCCCCACGGCGGCGAAACGGTGACCTCGAATGGGGGCTCGAGCGTCGAGATGAAAGTGGAGAGCAGCCAGACCGGAGGCGAATATGGCGCTGTCCTGTGGACGGTGCGGGCCGGGGAGGAGCCGCCGCTGCATACCCACTCGCGCGAGGACGAGCTGCTCTGCGTGGTGCAGGGGCAGCTAATCGCGCGGGTCGGCGATGCCCGCGTCGAGGTGGGGCCCGGCGCCTACGCGGCTCTTCCCCGCGGTGTGCCGCATACAATCGAGGTGGTCGGCGACCAGGCGACTCTGCTGCTCAGCTTCGTGCCGGGTGGGCTGGAGCGCTTCTTGGTCCCGCGGAAAGGCGAGCAGCCCGATCCGACAGCTTTCGGCCTGACGTTCCCCTAGGGGCGGGGACCACGGCGCGCGGCGTTCGCGACCGTGCGCCCGCTCCGGCCCGGGTGCCGGCCGCGCGCGACCGCGCCAACTGATTGGTTCCACGGGCCGGCCTAGGCGAGCGACAATGGCGCGAAGATTTGATCTACGATGAAAAATCACCTTTCGCCATGAAGTCGATGGCCAAGCGTTGTCGGCATGGCAGAAAGACGTTTGGCACACTGTGGTGGGAGTGCGGCGCTTCCCATCGGCGACCGCGAAGCGGTGTTCACGTGCTTACGGGGATCATAACGCGCGGCTATCGACTTCATGGCTTGACGTCATTTCCCATTCGCCGCGCGGAATTCCATGCTTCGCTGGTACCTTGCTCATCCGGCGCACAGCAGCTTAGCGTGTTGTGCGGGACTAAGCTCCTTTCACCCGCTGCTCCTTTCACCCGCTGACGGAGGAAATCCGCTATGGTCACTCGCGGTTTCACAGGCCGCCAATCCGGATCAGAACAATCGGACCGGATTCCCCCAGGACAGCACCTCGTCGAGAATTTCCCGGTGCTTACGGCCGGTCCCACGCCGCGAATCGAGCCCGCGGACTGGACTTTCACACTCAAGGTCGGACCTCGTCCGGTCAAAGCGTGGAACTGGTCGGAGTTCAACGCGCTTCCACGAACCAAGATGACGCGAGATATCCACTGCGTGACCTCGTGGTCGAAGCTCAACACCGCCTGGGAGGGCGTGGCCATCGACGACATCCTCGCCGACGCTGGCCTTAGCGCACCCACTCCGTTTGCACTCGCACATTGCTACGACGGATACTCGACCAACGTGCCGCTCGCCGACCTCGCAATGGGGAAGGCGATGGTCTCGCTCAAGTACGAAGGCCAGCCGCTGCCGCGCGACCATGGGGGGCCGGCGCGCCTGCTCGTTCCGCATCTCTACTTCTGGAAGTCGGCGAAGTGGGTGAACGGGCTTCAGTTCACGGAGCGCGACGAGGCCGGCTTCTGGGAGCTGCGCGGGTACCACATGTACGGCGATCCGTGGCGTGAGCAGCGATACGCGAATGACTGAAGCGATTGCCGCAAACGCGGGATGGCAGAGCTGTGCGATTATCGAGATCGCGACGAGAACGCCGGCTATCAAGAGCTTCTTTCTCTGCCTCTCCGAACCGTTCGACTATACGGCCGGACAGCACGTTGACGTGCGGTTGACTGCGCCCAACGGCTACACTGCCATGCGCAGCTACTCGATCGCCTCGGTGCCGAGCGATTCCAAGTTGATCGAGCTGGCGATCGAGCGCCTCCCAGACGGTGAGGTTTCCCCGTTCTTCCACGACGTCGCCCAAGTAGGCGACACGATCGAGCTTCGCGGGCCGATTGGCGGACACTTTCTGTGGCCGGGGCCTTCCGGCAAACCAGTGCTCTTGATCGGCGCCGGCTCCGGCGTCGTGCCGCTCATGGCGATGATCCGGTATCGGAAGGCCAGCCGAGAGCCAGTGCCTGTCGCGCTGTTGCTCTCCTCCAGGACCTGGGGTGACGTGCTGTTCAGGGACGAGCTCCTCGAGCTCGAGAGGTCGCTTCCCGATTTCGTGCTCGCCTTGGCTCTGACACGAGAGCCGGCGATGCGCCGCACCGACTTCAGCAGGCGGATCGACGGCAAGATGGTCGCTGACGTCGCGGGGCGGCTGCCTGTGTCCGCCGGCTGCGCCTTCGTGTGCGGGGCGAACGCCTTCGTCGACATCGCGGCGGACGCCGCGCTCGCCTTGGGACTGGAAGCCGCGGCGATCAAGACCGAACGCTACGGCGCTTGAGAGACGATCCCTCTCGCTCCGCGGGAGGATAATTTTCGCAAACGCCAGATTATCCGTGCGGCCTGCGGCGATCACGGTCGTGCTGAATGCAAGGATACGCAACTGTGAACGAAACGGGAGCCACGCGGATGCTGTCAAAGACGATCGATCGACGGCTCGAAGGTCTTCTGCTGTGAAGGCGGCGCGCATGGCGGGGGCACCCCGAAATCGAGATCCAGATCGACTTCGTCGCAACACTCTAGAAGCGGGATACGACCATGTTTTCAGTGATTTTCGAAGTCCTCCCCAACAAAGAGAACTGGGATGACTACCTCGACAACGCCAAGATGCTGCGCCCCGAGCTGGAGCAGGTCGAGGGCTTCGTCGACAACATCCGCTACAAGAGCCTGATCCGCGAGGGTTGGATCCTTTCGCTTTCGAACTGGCGCGACGAGAAGTCGCTCGTCCGCTGGCGCATCCGCATGCGCCATCACGAGGTTCAACAGAAGGGCCGCGACGAAATCCTCGCAGACTACCACCTCCGCGTTGGCCAGATCACTGCCGATAATAACGTGCCCGCGGGGTACGCGCTCACGGAGCAGCGGCTCGACGAGACCGAGGTCGGGGAGGGAACGACGGTCACGCTGATCAACGCGACGCGCCCCGCGGAGTGGAAGCAGACCAACAACCCGTACGACTACGCCGAGTGGCTCGGACTGAATCCTTGGGCCGCCAACTGCACGTCCTGGGACATCTTCGACGCCGTGCTCACGCCCGGCGACCAGATTCTGCTCATATGCTGGAAGGACGCGGCTGCAGCGCAGGCCTACGAGGACGCTTCGGCGCCGAATGACAGGGCGAGGGTCCGGAGAGTGCGGATCGTGCGCGACTACGGGAAATACGACCGTCGCGAGGCGCCTCAATACTACGCAGATGCCAAGGGCGGCGCGACCCTCCACGCCTGACACCGCTCCGTCGGGAGGGGCGCAGCCTGCCGGGAGTTTGACTCCGCGTTCCTGCCACCCAGTCCCGCATTTCGCCAGGCTTCATGAGAAACAGACGTATTGGCGGTTGACGAATTGTCGCTGAGGCTCGCTCCGATTGTTGTCGAACGATTGACCTCAGCCCTCACGATCATGCCTTTTGGGGGTGCGTACACGCGGCGCGGCGGCCCGTCCGGTTCTCGCCCACCTCGCATGCACTGGCCCGGCTCTCAGAAGTTCCTGAAATCGTGTCCGTGCGTCCAAATCAATCGGCCGAGCCGTTCCAACGTGTGCACGCAAGTTACATCTACGCCCATGATTGCGACGTGCTCGACACGTCGTCGAGTGAAGGCTCGTCAGTATCGACAGCCGCACCTTGACGGAGAACAGAACAACCGATGGAGCTTCATCAAGTTCGCTACTTCCTCGCCGTCGCATCCGCGCTCAACTTCACCCGCGCGGCCGAGCAGTGCAATGTCACGCAGCCCGC
>NZ_JCAMOR010000146.1:0-8987 GCF_059512385.1 Bradyrhizobium sp. Crot121
CGCGCGAAACTACTTCGCCGTTGTCACCATTGCCGCTACTCTGCTCTGGATAAGGTAACTGTCCACACGACCTAGCGTAACCCGGGACCCTGCGTCAGCGCGCGAGCGGCCCCGGGTTACGCTGACGCTTCACCCGGGCTACGGCTTTGCAACGTGTGCAAACGGCCCGCCACGGCACGGACCTTTCCCGGCGAAGCCTGCCAGATCGCGAAGGCGGACAACGCGCTCACGGCAATGCTGATCGCAAAGGCCGCCGTGTAGCTGCCGGTGAAATCATACAATAGTCCCGTCGCCCACGGGCCGGCGGCGCCCCCCGCAAGCGCGGCCAGCATGATGGTTCCGAAGATGCTGCCGTAATGCCTGCCCTGGAAGATCTCGACCACGACCGGCCCCATCACCGAGGTCAGGCCGTAGCCGAGCGCGCCTTGCGTGAACACCATCAGATAGACCAGCGGCAACACAGGCGCATATTTCAACGCCATCAGGCTCGCAAAGCAGATCGCAAAGCCAGCGCAACTGATCGCCCACACCGTTTCGCGCCCGATCCGGTCGGAGAGATGGCCAAGCCAGATCTGGCCGGGAATGCCGAGCAGGCTGACGACGCCAAGCGACCACACGGCGACATTCGGGCTGAAGCCGATGTCGAGCAGGAATTTGGTCTGATGCACCTGCACCGCGTACCAAATGTAAAGTCCGCAGAAATAGCCGAGCGCGATCCACCAGAAGCGCGCGGTGCGGAGCGCCCGGGACAGCGTCCAGTCGGTACCGGCCCAGACGGGATCGACGATGTTCGACACCGGCTTTGCCGAAGTGGCGGTCGGCGCGGCGTCGCCGTCCGGCAGTAGCCCGATATCTTCAGGGCGTTTTCGCACCAATAGATTGATCGGCGCGAGCACGACCAGCACGAGGATGCCGATCGCCGTGCAGGCAGTGCGCCAGCCGGTACCCTCGATCATGTGCTGCACCCACGGCAGCAAGGTCACCGAGCCGATGCCGACACCGGCAAAGGCGATCCCGATCGCGAGACCGCGACGGCGGATGAACCAGTTCGGCAGAAAGAATGATTGACCGGAATAGCCGAGGCAGACGCTGCCCGCGCCGACGAGAACGCCGATGCTGAGATAGAGATGCCAGGGCTGCGTCGTCAGCGGCGCCAGCAGGAACCCTGCGCCCATCAGCGCGACGCCGAGTTCCATCACCGCGCGCGGGCCGGCGCGATCCATCAGGCGGCCGATCAACGGACTGGCGATGCCGGAGGCGACGAAGCCGAACGAGAACGCGCCGGCGGTGACGCCGCGATCCCAGCCGAACTCGCTGAGAACAGGCGGATAGAACAGCGAGAACGCAGTGCGCGCATTGACGCCGATCGCCATGGTGACGAAGGTCACCGCGATGATGATCCAGCCGTAGAAGAAGGGAAGCCGCATCAAGGGGTCACCAGCGCGTGGCTCTCATGGCCGAAATAGGCGCGCTCCAGCCGCTGCGCCAGATTGCTTTCCTCGGTCGACGCTTCCAGCACGATATTCCCCTGCACCAGGGCGTAGACGCGGTCCGCCGTGGCCAGCGCCTTCTCCAGCAATTGCTCGACCAGCAAAACCGCGGTGCCCTGTGCGCGCAAGCGGCCGATGACGTTGAGGACCCGATCGACCAGCACCGGCGACAGGCCGGCCGAGGGCTCGTCGAGCATCAACAGCCGCGGGCGGCGTACCAGGCCTTGCGCGACGGTGAGCATCTGCTGTTGCCCGCCCGACAGCGCGCCGCCGCGCTCGTGACGCTTCTCGGCGATCTCGGGGAAATACGCCAGCGCTTCCTCGACGCGCTGCGCACGCTCGGCGCGCGGCACGTCGTAGCCGGCAAGCAGCAGATTGTCGGTGACGGAGATTTGCGTGAACACACGGTGGCCCTCGATCACATGCACGAGGCCGGCACGCGCGGCGTCCCGCGGCGTCGCGTTGGTCATGTCGCGGCCGTCGAAGCGCACCTGTCCCGCGGTCACGGGCAGCAATCCGGACAGCGCGCGCAGCATGGTGGTCTTGCCGGCGCCGTTGGGCCCGAGCAGCGCCACCACCTCGCCGGCGGCGACCTGGAAATCGATGCCATGAAGCACGCGGATCTTGCCGTAACCGGATTCCAGCGCGGTCACGGAGAGCAGAGGTTCAGCCGCCGAGGTACGCACTGACCACCTCCTTGTGAACGCGGATCTCGGCCGGCGTGCCCGCCGCCAGCGTGCGGCCGAGATTGAGCACGGTGACCTGGTGGCAGATGTCGAAGATAAGATCGGCGTGGTGTTCCACCAGCAGGACACCGGTGCCGCGTGCGCTAATCGCCTTGATCAGGGACGCCAGCCGTTCGATCTCGTCATTGGAGAGGCCGGCCGCGGGCTCGTCTAGCAGCAGGAAATCGGGATCGAGCATCAAGGCACGCGCGATCTCGATGAAGCGGAGTTCGCTGTGCTGCAGGCGGTCGGCGCGCACCTCCGCCAGCGTCTCCAGCCCGACCACGCCGAGCAGCGCCCGCGCCTTCGCCGCGAGCATCCGCTCGTCCTCGCGATTGCGCGGGGCCGACAGCATCGCCTCGACGAAGGTCGCCCTGCCCTCCACTGAGCCGCCGATCATCACGTTCTCCAGCACCGAGGCCTCGCCGATCACGCGCGGGGTCTGGAACGTCCGCGCAATGCCGCAAGCTGCGCGCAATGCCGGCTGGCCCGGCGGCAGCATGTCATCGCCCAGCGTCATCGTGCCGGCCTTAGCGGCGTAATAGCCGGAGATGACGTTGAGCGTCGTGGTCTTGCCGCTGCCGTTCGGGCCGATCAGACCGTGGATCTCGCCTGGCGCTACGTCGAGGTCGAGCCCGTCGATCGCCTTCACATTGCCAAAGCTCAGCGCGATGTCGCGCAGCTTCAGGTGCTTGCCCCCGCTGCGGCGGCGGACGATGTCGGCGAGAACGGCCGGACGCGGCACGATGGCGCGGTTGCTGGCAAGCGGACGGCGGTTGCGGAAGTCGAGCAGCGCCGCGATGCCGCCGGGCATCACCAGCACGATCACGAGCAGCAGCACGGCGTACAGGAATGTCGACCATGCCGCCAGCGGCGCGGCAATCTCGGGCAGGATGGTCAGGATGATGGTGCCGAGCATCGGCCCCAGGATCGAGCCGCGGCCGCCGATCAGGATCGCGATGAAGAACAGCACCGACAGGTCGAAGGTGAAGGCATCGGGCGTGATGTAGGTCTGCAGCGTCGCGAACAATCCGCCGGCGATCGCGGCCAGCGCGCCCGCAAACAGGAAGATCGCAATCAGCATCTTCGGCTTGGAGATGCCGGTCGCTTCCGCCGCCACCTCGGCGTCGCGCACCGCGATCAGGGCGCGGCCGAATCGGCTGCGGGCGATGTTGGCGCTCATCCAGGTGGCGACCGCCGCGAACGCGACGCAGAGTGCGTAGAAGCCCCACGGCGTATCGAACGGCGGCGGGAATTCCGGACCGGCGATGCCGATGCCGCCGCCGGTCACGCTCTGCCAGGCCAGCGCGATCTGCGTCACGATGGTGGCGAAACCGAGCGTCGACATCGCGAAATAGAAGGTGCGCAGGCGCAACGCCGGCAATCCGACGATCACGCCGAACAGCGCACCGACGCAGCCGGCAATCGGCAGCGCGAGGAAAACCGGCACTGCCGGCGTGACATTGCCGGCGACGAGCACGCTCGTCGTGTAGGCACCTAGCGTCAATAGCGCGACATAGCCGATCGCAAGATGGCCCGCGAAGCCGACCACGAGGTTGAGGCCGGAGACCAGCACCCAATAGATCGCCATGCGCGTGCCGATCAGCGCCCAATAGTCGTTGCTGACAAACGGCAGCAGCAATGCGAGCGTGAGGATGCCGAGGAACGGCGCGACGTGCGGCAAGGCGGCGCGCCAGGCGCCGCTTTCAGTTTGGGCAGAGGTTGCAGTGACAGCCGTCATCACACCCTCCGCGCCGTGGTTCCGCCGAACAGGCCTTGGGGCGCCGCCAAGAGGACCACGATGAACAGAGTGAACACGGCAACGGAAGAGAAGATGCCGCCGACCAGGAAATTCGCCGCCTGCTGGAACAGGCCGAGCGCGAGCCCGCCGAAGATGGCGCCGCGGTTGTTGCCGAGGCCGCCGAGCGCCACCGGCACGAAGCCGTAGAAATTGAGCAGCGCGCCATTGGCGAAGAACGCCAGCAGGAGCTGGCCGCCGGAGAAACCGGCGATGCCGCCGATCACCCCGGCAAGCGCATAGCTTGCGACCCGCAGATTGCGTTCGGGAAGACCGAGCGCCCTCGCCGCGAAATTATCCTCCGCGATCGCGACGAAGGCGCGGCCGACCAGCGTGCGGCGGTAGAGATATTCCAGCGCCACGATCGTCACCGCGCAGGCAACCACCGGCAGCCAGAACTTCTCGTCCCAGACGCCGCTGCCGAGCCCGATCACGCGCGGGAACGGCTGCGGCTCGGTGCCCCATTTGATCGCCGCGACCTGCTGGATCATCAAGGCCAGCGCCAGCGTCGAAAGCACATAGAGATGCTGGTCGAGACTCTTCAAAACCGGCCGCACCGCGACGAATTCGGTGATGATGCCGACGATCGCGCACGCGGCCAGCGTCAGCACGAAGCCCACGATGACGGGCATGCCCATCTTCAAGGTGAACATCGAGCCGAGCACGCCGCCCAGCATGGCAAGCTGACCTGCGGTGAAACTCATCACCCGCGAGGTCGAGAACATCGTGTTGTAGGTGACGCCGACGAGCGCGTAGATCGCGCCCGCCGCGAGACCGGATGCGAGGATCGAGGCGAGCATGGGATGCACCCTCTGCCGCCGGCCTATGTATAGCCCGGCGCGAGTGCGAAGGTGCCGTTCTTGGCGGTAGAGGCCTCCGACATCACGATCTCTTCGGTCGGATAGCCGTTATGCTGCGTCGGCGTGAAGGTGTAGGTGCCGAAATAGCCGGGATATTTCGACAGCGTGTTCCAGTATTTGATGAGTCCGGCGCTTTCGGTCGAACCGCTCTCGGCAACCGCCTTGGCGATCAGCTCGATCGCGTCGATGCCACCAGCGACCCACCACAACAGCGTGTCGTTGAGCGCAATATTCGCCTTGGCCAGGCGCGCCACCAACTCCTCACTCTTTGGCGGCAGCTTGCCGGCTGCATCGTAGCTGCAGCTCTTGTAACCGACCGCGTAAACCTTCTTCCAGTTCTCCGGCTTCTCGACGAGGCCGGCGAGCTCTCCCGAGGCCAGCGAGGGATGGCCGACGAACGGCACGTCCCAGCCCATAGCGGCACGGGTGTTGAACATCCGCGCCTCCATGCCGGTGGTGACGCTCCAGACCACGATGGCCTCGGAGCCCGCATTCTTGGCGCGCAGCATGTCCGGCGTCATGTCCGGCTGGGTCGCATCGATATTGGCCTGGTAGACGACGTCGGCGCCGTCCTTCTTGAACGCCGCCACCGAGGCGCCGACGGCGGTCACGCCATAGCCCGTGGTATCGCCGATGACGGCAACTTTCTTCACTTTCAGCACGTTGAGGCAGTAATTGCGGACGGCGTCGTCCCACTGGCTGTTGGACGGCGCCATGCGGAAAGCGTTCGGATACTTGGTGGTGTCGATCAGGGTTTCGACCACGCAAGGATGAATGTCCGGAATCTTGGCGCGCGCCATGATCGGCGTGGTGGCGAGCGCTTCGCCGGAATTGACCGGCCCCCAGATGGCGTGGACCTTGGCTTGGCTGATCAATTCCTGCGTCGCGTTCACCGCCTTGGTCGGATCACCCTGCGTGTCGCGCATGACGAGCTCGATCTTGCGGCCCTTGACGCCGCCACCCGCATTGATGCTGTCCACCGCAAAGTTGATGCCGCGGTTGAAACCGACGGTCGGCGCGGAACTCGGGCCGGTGATCGCTGCGAGGCACCCGATCTTGATCGGCTCGGATTGGGCAATGGCAGGATTCGGGAATGAAAATGATGCGGCGCCCAAGGCGCCGGCGCTTCCCAACAGCAGGTTGCGGCGTGAAACAGCCATGTGATGCTCCCGTTCGTTTCCTTTTTGCGGCGCCCATCTCTGAATCGCAGGCGTCCGCATGATTTTTATTTCCCGGCTGACGACCGAGGCTTGTCGCGGGATTGAAGTTTGAGCCTGACGGCACCGGCTTGTCCAGCGTTTATCCCGTAGAATTGCGGAGACGATTCGCGAACATTGCCCGGACACGGGCCTGTGACCGATCTCTTGGGCTTTGAGCGCATGAAATCTCTGGAAACTTGTCGCCGTCCACGTCAATAGGTTGCCACGCCAGATGTCGCTCTCGAAGGTCAGTTGATGCACGATGTCTCGATCCCGGCAGCCTTGATCGCCGGACTAGTCAGTTTCCTGTCGCCCTGCGTGCTGCCGCTGGTGCCGCCCTATCTGGTGTATCTGACGGGCGCGACCATCGAGCATGTCGCCCATGACGAGAGCATGAAGGCCTCGAGGCGCGCGGTGATGTCGGCGGCCTTGATGTTCGTGCTCGGCTTCTCCACCGTGTTCGTCGCGCTCGGCGCCAGCGCCTCCCTGATCGGCGGGCTGGTCCGCGCCTGGTCGGCGCAGCTCTCCATCGTCGCCGGCATCGTCATCATTGTGATGGGGCTGCACTTCCTCGGGCTGACGCGGATCGGGATCTTGATGCGCGAGGGGCGGATGAGCATGCCGAAACCGGTCGGGCTGTGGGGCGCCTATGTGATGGGGCTCGCCTTTGCCTTCGGCTGGACGCCCTGCATCGGCCCAATCCTCGCCGCCATCCTTTCGGTCGCAGCAGCCGAGGCGACTGTGACCAAGGGCGCCATGCTGCTTGCGATCTATTCCGCCGGGCTCGGCATCCCCTTTCTGCTCGCGGCATTTGCGGTCGAACAGTTCTCGTCACTGTTCACGCGGATGAAGCGGCATCTGCGGACGGTCGAGCATGTCATGGGCGTGCTGATGATCATCACCGGCATCGGCTTTCTCACCGGTGCCGTCACCAATGTCAGCATCTGGCTGCTCGAGACGTTTCCGGCGCTGCAGAATATCGGCTGAGGCTTATGCCAGCGCCAAAGCAAGGCTGGCCTTTGGCATCACGATGTCGAATAGTGGGCGGCCCTTACGCTAGCGCTGATCGCACCGAGGACCGATGGCCGAGGACACGCCTGGGACAGCAGGCCGCTCCTGGCCGATCTTCCGCTCGCTGGCCGCGTTCCGGCCGGGCGATTTGCCCGGCGACCTTATCGCAGGCCTGACACTGGCCGCGATCGCGATACCGGAGCAGATGGCGACTGCGCGCCTTGGCGGCTTCACCCCCCAGATCGGCTTTTTCGCCTTCATGGCAGGTTCGCTCGGTTTTGCCATGCTGGGCAGCAACCGTCTTCTGTCGTGCGGCGCCGACTCCACGATCACGCCGATCTTCGCCGGCGGGCTTGCGCTGATGGCAGCCGCCGGCTCCCCGGAGCATCTCGCGCTTGCCGCGGCCCTGGCGCTGATGGTCGGCGCGATCCTGGTCGTCGGTAGCCTGTTTCGCCTCGGCTGGATTGCAAATCTGCTGTCGACCCCGGTCACCGTCGGCTTTCTTGCCGGCATCTCCATCCACATCATGGTTGCGCAACTCCCCGTCGTGCTCGGCGCACCGCCACCGAAAGGACCGATGATCGAGCGGATCGCCGAGATTGCGGAGCATCTTCCTGCCGCCAATCTCTACAGCGTCAGCATCGGGCTTTTCGTGCTGGCCTTTGTTGCCGGATCCGAGGCCATCAGCGCCAAGATTCCCGGCGCACTCGTCGCGCTGGTGGCGGCGACCGCTGCGGTGATCTGGGGCGGATTGGAGAGCAAGGGGGTCAGCGTGGTCGGCACCGTACCGGGCACGCTGCCGATGCCATCGTTTCCTGAAATCTCGCCGGAACGATGGGTCAAGCTGTTGCCATTGGCTCTCCTGATCGCAATGGTCGTGATGGTGCAGACCGCGGCGACGACGCGGGCATTTCCTTCCGATCCGGAGCAGCCTGCCGATGTCGATCGCGATTTTCTCGGCGCCGGGGCCGGCAGCCTTCTTGCAGGCCTGTTCGGTGCCTTTCCGGTGGACGCGAGCCCGCCGCGAACCGGCATCGTGGCCGCGACCGGCGGACGCACGCAGCTATCGGGACTGTTCGCCGCATCGATCGTGCTGGCGCTGCTGGCGTTCGGCGCCGCGCTGCTCCATCACGTTCCGGAGGCTGCGCTGGGTGGCGTCCTTCTTTTCGTGGCGTTGCGCATCATTCGCTTCAGGCAGATTGAAGCGATCTTTCACCAGTCGGTCGGCGAGTTTCTGCTTGTGGTGGCAACGGCAGCTTCGATCATCATCCTGCCGATCGAGCAAGGCGTCGCCGTCGGCATCGCGCTCTCGCTGCTGCATGGCATCTGGAGCACGACGCAGGCGCGGCTCGTCGTATTCGACCGCGTACCTGATACCACGATCTGGTGGCCGGCCAATCCGAACATCAGGGGCGAGCGCGACCCGAAAGTTGCCGTGGTCGGCCTGCAGGCGCCGCTATCGTTTCTCAATGCCTCGAGTTTCCGCGCCGACGCGCTGAAGGTCATCAGGACGGCAACACCGAAGCCAAGGCTGCTGGTGATCGAAGCCAGCGGCATCGTGGAGATCGATTTCACTGCCGCCCAAACGCTGCTCGCGCTGTTCCGTGAATGCAGCGAGGAAGGCGTGACGGTCGCGATCGCTCGCCTCGAATCGACCCGCGCCCAACAGGCATTTGAGCGCTTCGGCCTCTATCGCACGCTGCCGCAGAACCACGTCTTCCATAGCGTCGCCGAGGCCGTTCGCGCGCTGGCGGGCTAGAGCGCGATGTCATTTGGTTGAATCGGCTTGGCCGCAAGTTCACCTCTCCCGAAGGGAGAGGTCGCGCCGGGTCCTAACCGGCTACATAGGTAACAGAATAGACCGGCGACATGGGTAACAGGTCAACTGATCGGCAAGGAGGAGC
>NZ_JCAMOR010000147.1:0-8875 GCF_059512385.1 Bradyrhizobium sp. Crot121
GGTGATCTTCGCAATCACCGGACTTACCATGACCGCTCCAGCCTCTCAGCCTTTTGCAGAACCTTCCGCACACTACCGAGCTTGACCAAACAAACCGCATGAAAGCGCAGAGCGGGCGCAAACGTTGGCCGCTGCCTCAGAGCACGGGACGTCCATTTGAAGGCCTCGTCAAAGCGCCTGGCCATCAAGTAGGCGCACCCTAGAGCCGACATCGTAAAGAATGCTTCCGGATCGAATGGGCTGAGACGGAGGGCTTGCAGAAGCGCTGGGACTGCCTCGTCGAGCCGTCCGGCAGTTGCGAGTGCCCAGCCGCGCAGGGCAAGCGCCTGCGCGCAGTTGGCATTCAGGGAGAGCGACCGGTCGTACAGTTCGAGGGCACCCTCGGGGTCGACGCGCAGCTGCCACATCACGAAGCCCACCATCCACAGCACGGATGGATCGTGGTCGCCATCCTGCAGCGCCTCCCGGCCGAGCCGGACTGCGATCGCCTTTTCTTCTTCCGGTACGGTTGCCCAGCCCTGAGGATTGCGCCACGCATAGCAGCGCGCCGCAAGCGCCTTCGCCAGCGCAAAGTGCGGGTCGATCGCAATCGCCTGGCCGAGGAGCACGATCGCTTTATCCAGGCTCTCGCGATTCAGCGTGTAAAAGTGTGGTAGCGCCCGGAGGTACCACTCGTAGGCGTCCAGCCGCTCGGTCGGCTTGCAGCGGGCTCGGGCGATTTCGGCCTCACGCAGAGAAGGCTCGATAGCCCCGACGACGCTGGACGTCACTTGGTCCTGCAGGTTGAAGACATCCGCAAGTTCACCATCGAACCTATCGGCCCAGATGTGCCGGCCGGTCTCCGCTTGGATGAGCTGGCCTGTGATGCGCACCCGCCCTCCCGCCTTGCGCACGCTGCCCTCGAGCACGTAGCGAACGCCAAGGTCGCGGGCGACCTGCTTCACGTTGACCGGCCGGCCCTTGTAAATGAAACTGGAGTTCCGGGCTATGACGAAGAACCACTTCACCTGCGAAAGGGCCGTGATGATGTCCTCCACCATGCCGTCGGCGAAATAGTCCTGCTCCGGATCGCCGCTCATGTTCTGGAACGGCAATACCGCGATCGACGGCTTGTCTGGAAGCCCGAGGGGTGGAGCAGTCTCGGTCGTTGGCCTTACCGACTCTACCGTAGAAGAGTTCGTGTCAATCCGCGAACGCCAGGCGCGCATCGGCTCGGCGATATTCTTCAAGCTTTGCGATCCCATATCGTCGAACGTGATGTCGACCTTGCCACGAATCTGCCGATAAGCATCGTCGGAAATGCAGACACCGCCGGGCTCCGCGATGCCTTCGAGACGCGCGGCGATGTTTACGCCGTCGCCAAAGATATCGTTGTCGTCGATGATGATATCGCCGACGTGAATGCCCATCCGGAATTCGATCCGGCTCCCCTGCGGCACATCAGCATTTCGTTCGGCCATTTCGCGCTGGGCTTTAACTGCGCATCGCGTCGCGTCGACCGCGCTCGCGAACTCCACCAACATGCCGTCGCCGGTCGTCTTGACGATGCGTCCGCGGTGCGCGGTGATCGCAGGATCAACGTGCGTTCTTCTCAGAGCCTTTAAATGCGACAGCGTTCCTTCCTCGTCGGAGCCCATCAAGCGGCTATAACCGGCCACATCCGCCGCCAAAATGGCTACCAATCGCCTTTCTACGCGGTCACTCACGTCGTACCCCGGCTCGGGAAACCCGCGCGCCAACATAGCACGCTAGCGACCCGCTGTCCGGCTAGGCCTAACGCCCGAAACGGGTCAAAACCAGTAAGGCTCGCAATGAGCACAAAATTTCCAGTCCCCCGAAAGCGGACATTCCGCGCTCTTCGCGTTTATGAGTACAGGCCCCAGTCTAGCCGTAAGCAACGCCCGGATTGCTTTGCCCAACTTCTATAATATAGCCATCAGGATCGCGAATGTAGCATCGCGTCTCGCCGTATTTGGGCTTCGGCTCCGTGATGAACTCGGCTCCTCGACTTCGCCACAGTTCATAACACGCTTGAATATCTGCAACGCGGATATTCATAAAGCTGCTGACTAAATCGGGATCGGCGGGGACGCTGAGCGTTACAGATGGTTTGTCGGGTGTCGGACCGCCCCCGGGGTTAACAAGGAGCCACGTGTTCGCGATCTGGATGTACCCCGGTGCGCCGCTGCTGTCGCCTCTGCTCAGAATGACACCTCCGAAGACCGTCTCGTAAAATCGCAGCGATCGCTCGACGTCGGCGACGGTGAGAAAGTGCGCGACGGTAAACCCATCCTCCGGCGGCATCTGATAGCTTTTCTGCTCGACTTGTACTTGGTTCATAGATGACCTCCAATTTGGATATCGTATTTCTCAGTTCGCCAGAAGCTGCATTGGATCTCTCACTTAGCCAATCCAGAGCTTCAGAAGCTGATCGATGGAAACCGGGCCAGCACCGGCCGCAATAAAATAAAGCAGCATCAACGCGTACATCACTTCCGGCTGGTAAAGCCAATCGTCGACACGATCTGCCCGATCAATCGGCTTGTAGCTCGCAACTACCGTTGCAGAGTTCGTAAAGAGGGCTACCGCACAAATCACCAGAAGGCCAAGGGCTGCCAGCGGCGTGAGAAATCCGACTGCGACGCCTAGGCCGCCAAAAAATTCAACTCCGGGAACAAACCATTGCAATATGCCAACGTGTGGGATGTTAAGGACCCTAAGCGTCTCTACAAATGTCTTATGTCTTTCCCTATTCGTAAGCTTATGAAATCCGGACAAGACGAAGAACGACCCGAGCGCAAAGCGCATCGCCGCGATCACGGGCAATGTTCCTCCAATTCCGTCAAGCATGTCTCGCACGGTTAAGTGCCTTTGCGCTTCGACGATGCCGGTCACCTGACCAGGACCGGCTTGGTATCCGGCGTATCCTGATATTTCATCCGTGCCGGACTGCGTGCGCGGTCACTGAAGATGTTTTCATGTGTCGTACCGTTTAGCCGTAAGCGAACCCCGGCTTGCTTTGCCCAACTTCTATAATATAGCCATCAGGATCGCGAATGTAGCAGCACGTCTCGCCGTACTGTTCCTTCGGCTCCGTGATGAACTCGGCTCCTCGACTTCGCCACAGTTCGTAACACGCTTGAATATCTGCAACGCGGATATTCATGAAGCTGCTGACTAAATCGGGATCGGCGGGGACGCTGAGCGTTACCGATGGCTTGTCTGGTGTCGGACCGCCCCCGACGTTGACAATGAGCCACATATTCGCGATCTGGATGTACCCCGGCGGCCCTCTGCTCAGAATGCGACCCCCGAAGACCGTTTCGTAAAATCGAGCCGATCTTTCGATGTCGGCGACGGTGAGAAAATATGCGACGGTAAACCCATCCTCCGGCGGCATCTGATAGCTTTTCTGCTCGACTTGTACTTGGTTCATAGACGCCTCCAATTCGGATCTCTATGGTATTCCTATTCTGGCTGCCGTATCTGCCTGACGCGCTTTTTTTCGGAGCGTGTCTCGTTCCTGCCTCGGAGGCTTGGTCTCTGCTTCCTCTCGGAGTCGCTCGGCTTCCTTCGCCAGCCGATCAGGAAAGGTCAATGTGTTCGTGAAACGGCGGCGCTGCATGGCGCCACTCCCTAGGCGGGTGGGGCGGGAGCCGACCTCTCTCGGTCACCGATAGAAGCCAAGGGCCGCGCGGTGATGTAAGAAACCGTACTCCTTAAAATACGGTAGCGCGACCGATTTATTGTTGGCAGTTCGCGTAGGACAAATTAGGAAACTGGCGAGATCCTTCTGAATCTTGGGTGCGACCTTCGGATGTCTCCTCAGGGGCAAAAGCGCCGATTGGAAGGATCGACCAGTCACTTCCGATCTACCCCGATAAGCAGACGATTTCCGATCCCGCGCGGACTTCGCATTCGGGCCAGACTCGGAAGTTCCCGATTTTTGCGACGCTATTGCCCTCCACTTGCGAAAGTCGCCCAGGAACGGCGTTACCTCTCTTCAGCTTAGGGGCAGATACAACGGCAAAACCAACTAGGGAGCGGGCAATTGCCGAAACCAACGCCCGAAGTAAACTCGATCGATGCACCGAGACCGCTACTAATCTTACTCAAACGGTTGCTATCCGACTTTAATTGTCAGTATCCGGGATACCCGACGAATACCGACGGCTTTGCGCGGAGGATGATCCGATGGGGTCCAACAGTGCAGCTTCGATACTAGACCGCATTCTTGATACGGCGGCGGACAATCTCAGGATCGCAAAGATTCTGGTTCAGATGGGTCTCGATCCGAACAACATCACCTACGACGCACTATTCATCCGGCTGCTGGAAATCGTGCTGGCCAACATCACGCTCGCCAACATGTTCGCTCTCGTTGGCGCCATCTTTCTTACCGCTACCTTGCTGATGCAGACGATAGTGCCGCTGCGCGTCGCAAACATGGTCGGCTGCATGTTCTTCGTTGCCTATGGCGCGCTCTCGGGAAATGTCGGGGCTTTCATCCTCTATCTGCTCTTGCTGCCGATCAATGCAATCCGCCTCCGTCAAATGCTCAATCTGATCAAAAGGGCACGTATCGCGACGGAGGGCGATACCTCATTGGAATGGCTCAAACCATTCATGACTGAGCGCAGATATCGCCGGGGAGACAAATTGTTCAAGAAGGATGATCCAGCTTCCGAAATGTTCCTGACGGTCACAGGAACGTTTTTGGTCAGGGAAATCGGCGTCGAGCTTCCGCCGGGACGTCTCATGGGCGAACTCGGTTTCCTTACGCCCAATCGGCGGCGAACCGCGACCGTCGAATGCATCGAAGACGGGCAAGTGATGACTATTACTTATGAAAAGCTGCTCGAGATTTTTTTTCAGAATCCACAATTCAGCTATTACTCTCTTGTGCTGACCAGCCAGCGCTTGCTCGAGAACATATCGCGGCTGGAAGGAATTATCGCACAAGAAAAGACCGCGCGGCAGATTTTAGCCACGGATGACATAGCTTAACCCTTTGATGTCCGGCACTTTTGGTAACAGGACTTCCCGACGCAGCGCAGGTCTCGCGATGCAACGACGTCCGGTTTGGGGTCACAAGCGGCATTTGACGCCGCGCTGAGCGGCGTCCGGTCTACCCCGGTGAGCTGACGTGGCGATCTTCAATCCAGATTTCGGCCATGGGCCAACAGCAGAAGCCAACGGCACCCGGCCTCATTACGCCTGAGGACGCAGAAATCTACATCTTGTCGATGATCGACGAAACACCGTCTTCGGACGCGCTTTCTTTAGCAGCGGCAGCGACAATCGCGGGGATCACGTCCTCGGCACGATCAACGACAATGGGTTGAAGCAGGTGGTCTCTGTGAAGGAAACCTGCGCTGCGTATGTGGTCCAGCATCGCCATCATAGGCGCCCAAAAACCTTTGATGTTCACCAAGACCATCGGCTTACGGTGCTGCCCAAGCTGGGCCCAAGTCATGATTTCCACGATTTCTTCGACGGTACCGATGCCACCCGGAAGTGCCACGAAGGCATCAGAACGCTCGAACATTCTGTGCTTGCGCTCGTGCATGGTGTCTGTGATCGTCAAGTCTACGAACATCTTGAGCGCATCAGTCGTCGTTTCCCAGTTTGTGAGAAATCTCGGAATGATCGCGCCGACCTTGCCGCCGTTATTCAGTGTGCCGCGAGCGACCGCGCCCATCACACCATGGGTTCCGCCGCCGTAGATCAGCGTTAATCCCGATGCAGCAAGTGCGCGTCCTAATCGTTCGCCTGCCTCAACGTAGGCAACATCGTGACCGGGCGAGGAACCGCAATAGACGCAGACTGCTTTGATCTTGCTCATGTGAGGATAAACGCGATGCACGGCCATTGCGTCAAGCTTGTTTTTGCTCGCGAGAGTCCGCTAATGGAATGGTCCGGCCGTGCGCCGGCCCTGCCAGTGCGAGAAGCTGGCAAGGGGCGCTCAAGTCAAGGAGCACACCATGTCTCAGAAGCTCAACGCAGCGATCGCCGTGATCGGCATCGATATCGGCAAGAACTCGTTCCACCTCGTGGGTCATGATCACCGCGGTGCCATCGTGCTGCGACAGAGGTGGTCACGCGGCCAGAAACGCGGCTCGCCAAGCTGCCGCCGTGCTTGATCGGGATGAAGGCTTGCGTCGGCGCGCATCATCTCAGCCGCAAGCTCCAAATGCTTGGCCACGACGCCCGCCTGATGCCGGCGAAATACGTGCGCCCCTATTCGAAGGGGCAGAAGAATGACTTCCGAGATGCGGAAGCCATCGCCGAGGCTGTCCAGCGCCCGACCATGAAGTTCGTCGCGACCAAGACCGCCGATCAGCTCGACCTTCAGGCGCTGCACCGCGTCCGCGCTCTCGTCTATTGGCTCGGTGATTTGCTGGCGCTTCTCGCTCGGTCCTGATCATGCTTGGACGAGCCAGATCACGATGCCACCGGTGAGAATGGTTGAGCAGGCGAGCAACTGGGCGACCCAGAAGCCGGGTCCGCCGAAGATGGCGGAATCGTCAGGCATCGCGCAGCTCGCGGCAGGCTCGGCAAGTGACGGCCTCGTCATCTCGACAATAGATCGCGCCGGCCGGCGCGTCCTTGCCGCAGAGAGTCCAGAACAATCTGACGTCGGCATGGATGTCGGCGCCTTCGCAGGTGTGCACAAGGTCGCGCTCGTCGCACCAGTAAAGCGGGAGGCCGTCAATGGTGCGAAAGCTCGTGGCCGGTTCGGGCTCCGACCATGTGCGTTCTCCGGGGTCGTAAGGTTCGATTTCAATAGTTTTCATCGCTCTAGCTCCTTTCATCCGCTTTCGGCACCCCATATCGATCGGCCGACCCGGCGGGCAACGGCTCGCCTATTTGGTGTTCGATGGCCACGCCCTCCGGATCATTTTCCTTAAGCCACGCCTGCGCCTCATCTTCGGTATCGAATTTTTTGAAGGTGTCCCGTCCTTCGTAGATCCAGACTATTGTCATCAGAGAGACTCCTCAATCTAGGTCATCATCCGCCGTTACCGTCGCCTCGAAGTCCTCCGGCATCTCGGGAGGATTACCTCTGTTGCACCACGGGCACGGGGCGCCGGCTCCGCCGCATGTGCAAGCTCGCGGCCCTTCCCACGGCCTGTCCAGGTGGTTCTCGCACACAAACCGGCAGTTATCGCAACGCGCGCACCATCTCATCGCAAGTCCTCCCGCAAGCCTTTGAAGACTGGATGCCGCACCTTGCCCTCCGCCGACTTGGCGCGATACTCGATCTCGGCGAGCAGCTTCGGCTCGACCCAGATGCCCTCGTGCGCGATCCGTTTGGTGTAGGGTTGTGTCTTCCGGATCAGCGGCTTCAGGCGCTTCTGCAAGTCGGGCGCGGATGCCTTGTCGAAGCCGTGGTCGACCTTGCCGGCGTAGATCAGCTCGGCGCCCTTGCGCCGGCCGAGATAGATACCGTCCCATTTTCCTTCGTCCGGGGCAAAGCCGGCGATCGTCAGCGTCTCCCGCTGCGCACACGGTGTCTTCACCCAGTTGCGGCCGCGGCCTGAGACATAGGGGCTGTCGGCGACCTTCGAGACTACGCCCTCGTAGCCGACCCTGCAGGCGTGCTCGAACATCGCTCGGCCGTCGACCTCGAAGCTCTCGCTGAACTGAATGTCGGTGCCGGCGACGAGTTTCTTCAGCTCGGCTTTGCGCGTGGAAAGCGGCAGTTTTCGCAGGTCGTAACCGTCATGATAGAGAAGATCGAAGGCGACCAGGACTATCTTTTTCGATCGACCCTTGAGCTCGTTCTGCAGCACCGAAAAATCCGTGGTGCCGTCTTCGGCCGGCGCGACCACTTCGCCGTCGACGATCGCGCTGGCGGCGGAGATGTGCCAGGCGTCGTCGGCGATCTTGCGAAACCGCCTGGTCCAGTCATTGCCGCGGCGGGTGAACACCTTGATCGTCTCCTTGGCGAGGTGGACCTGGACGCGGTAGCCGTCGAACTTGATCTCATGGATCCATCTGGCGTCGGTCGGTACCCGCTCGATCTCGGTGGCCAGCGCAGGATCGATGAAGGCGGGGTAGGGAGCCTTGGCGCCGAGCGCAGCCGGCTTCTTACGCTGGAACGCCACCGCACGGAACTCCGACGCCACTCACCATTCAAAGTGGAGCAAAACAATTCGTTCCGAAGTTTGCAACCTGTCGACAGCCTCGTAGGTTGTTTCCCCGTGGCATTACCGTCCCATTCAGAGGCGGCACCCTTGGTCCCAGTTCTCTTCCCCCGAGAGAACTGGGACTTTTTTCTTCCACGGCACGCTAGGAACGGACGCTTTCGGAGCCGAGTTATGTGGAGGCACACACGGTCCCCTGACGTGTGTCGTGCAGTGGCGTGAACGGCAGCTCGGTCCCACCCCTGGCCGGGCTGCTTTCTTTGGGCCCCCTGCAGGATCGGTCGAACTTCCGATCTGGGAACCAGCGAATCCGTCCTATGTTTGCGTCATGACAACATTGGAGGCCAGAATGGCGAAAGCGAATAAGCAAACGCCCTAAACAGGACCGCGCGCGGGTTGCCGGGGGGCAGCGCTATGAGATCGATTACGAACCCAAAAAGACTGGTCGATCCGCACCGGCGGTGAAGAAGGCAGTCAAGAAGGTTGGGAACAGCGGGTCGAAGAGCGGCTCGCGCGAAGGTGATCTAACGGAACGAACAATCAGCTTACGCCACGTTTGTTCTTCGCATGACCTCGGGTTACGAGGCTCGGTCTCCTAGGCACGCCGGGCCTCGTGTTGCGAGGTAACGTGAGCCACCATCGCGTCCGGCACCTAGCCAAGCGAGAGTTCTGGCCCCCGTTTCTTAGGAGCGCGTGCTATTGTGTCGGCACACAGGAGGGAGACG
>NZ_JCAMOR010000148.1:0-8870 GCF_059512385.1 Bradyrhizobium sp. Crot121
GCTCGCTACGAGCGTGGCGCCATGATCCTCACCTCCAATCGCGGCTTCGCCGAATGGGGTGAGGTCTTTGGCGACCCGGTGGTGGCCACGGCGCTGCTCGATCGGCTACTTCACAATGCGGTCGTCGTCCAGATCGAAGGATCAAGCTACCGCCTGCGACAGCATGCCGATCTCATGCCCGAGCACGTCCGTTCCAAGGCCTCCATCAACTCGCCAATCCCGGCACAGCCGCCGCGCCGCCGCGGTCGACCACTCAAACATGGAGCCAACGATCACCAGCCAGCCGGCTGATCACCGGGGTACCGCCCACCTGGGGAATTTTACTTCGGCACATCTGGGGAAATTTGGAGCGGCATTGACACGCGGGCGCGGTTGAGAAGCCGCGCGTCGGTCGGGAACATCACGTTCTTGGGCCGCACCGTGGTGTCGACGAAGACCCGGTTGAGATCGGACGGTTTGAGCGCCTTGGTCTTGGTCGCAACCGCAAGGCTCTCCTGCAGCAAGGCCTGCAGCTTCTCCTCGCCCATGCGCTGGCGCCAGCGGGTCAGCGAGGAGCGGTCGAACACCAGGCGGTGCTGGAAGAACTTCTCGCCGCAGAAGAACTGGTAATAGGGGTTCTCCACCCAGCGTTCGCACAGCAACTCATCGGAGAGGTCGTAGCTGTGCTTGAGGATCGCCAACCCCGCCATCAGCCGGGTCGGCAGCGGCGGCCGGCCCGGCTTGTCCTCATAGACCGCGCCGAACTTCTGCTCGAGGAATGCCCAGTCGATCGTCCGCGCCAGCTGCACCAGCGCATGGTTCATGTCGATGATCGCGTCCAGCCGCGAGCGCAGAAGGTCGGCCTGTCCGCTGTCCCGTCGTTCCTTGGGTCGCATCGTCCCCTCCGTTGCGACCACGGAATCACGACACGCGATTCGACGGAATCCCAAAAATCAAATTGCAAGCTTTCGGGCCTTCAAATCCAAAAAGCTTGCAATCCCGAACCTCGCTCCGATCCAAAATTCGACTCCCGCTCAATGACTTGGGAGCTTCTTCACGGACGACGAAACCGCTTCCGCGGCGCCCGCGCTTCTCCTCAGTCGACGCGAGCCGAACTCCAGCGCCTTCACCTGCTTCAGCCTTTCACGACGCCAGGTCCCTACAGGGCTAGCGTGGATTCTCCAGGCCCACAACCTCGTTGATTATGTGACGTGGCTCATCCCGGCCGACAAGCCGCTTATCGTACAAGATCACTTCATATCCGTGCAACATCCCTTCCTTACGGCGAACGTAGCCAGCGGCCTCATAAAGTCTTTGAGCCCCTACTTGGATCTTTGTCGTGTCGAGTACTATCCGCTTGAATCCCAGGGCGGCGGCTCGCGTTTCCAATTCACTAAGAATCCTCGTCCCAAGCCCTCGCCGTCGAAAGGCAGGATCGACTCGCATACGCTTCAGCTCTGCGACGTCATCGTCAATAAGCTTCAATCCACCCATGGCAACGAGCTTGGAACCAATATGCGCAACTACGAAGTCTCCGCCTGACGCGATGTATATTTCTCCAATGTTTCGTAAATCATCCTCCCACGCTCCTTCCGGGCCACACACACCAACCGCCTCCGATGCGCGTCTATGCAGATGCCACACATCATCAGTATCTCCTGACTCAAATTGACGAAACATCACTTCGTCCTGAGACATCGAACGCCACCTTTGGACCCGTGTCGGATGCCTGCGCCTCTCAGCATCACTACATGTTTTAGCTAGCCAAATACCGCCGGCTATCGCGCCGCCGTTAACAGCCGCTGTGAAAGGACAGCCTCAACACTTTCCGAAGCCTCGACTCCGACAATTGGACGACCCGGTTCAACCGTATATTTCAAAGCCGTAGTACGGTGCATCCGGGTAAACTGTTCCAGCGCACAAACACACGAAGCGCGCAGCCTTCGGACTTCTCCACCATAGCGTTCGATGACGGGCGAAATGGTTGCAAACCCAGGAAAGTCCGCTTTCCCTTCCAGCCAACTTGGCGTGGGCTCCGCGCCTTTGTCATCTGGTGACAACCAGCGGAATACCTCGTGAATGTCTCCCTGCGGATAGTATTCGGACAGCCGATACAAATCCCTATAGTATTGCGGCTTCTGCTGAAAGAGTTCTTCGCCGACCAGTAGCACCGAGACCGCCACGACCCGGGCAGAAAACCGACCGCTTGGGCCAAGCCTATTCTTGTAAGGGTTTTTTCCGTAAAACACACGAAATTGGCTAAATAGGTCGGGCGACATATGTTCAAAAAATCGGGCCAGAACATAGTTCGCTGACTCAAGGCGTTCCAAGCATAGCGCAAGACATTGATGAGCGTCCGCGTCAGCCGCATCACGCAATTCAAGTAGAGCTGCGATTGCCAATTTTAGCTCGCTCTCGATGAGTTGATGACCCAAGCAAAAGTCTCGCTCCTCGACCCCGGCGGCGCCAAGGCAATATATGCGAGGATCGCTCTGCACTGGATTCGTCAGGATCATATCTTCATAGGAGAGAACCTCAATGCTAGGCTGTCGCTGGCAGCTTAAGCGGGCGAGACGGCTCAGCGCCTCTCCCACCGTCAACTCCGCCTGCACTGGATCAAGGCCGGCAAACGCCGACATCTGATAAGCACAATTGACGAGATATTGGACGTCTGTCTTAGCGACGGCGAAGTCGGGATCCGGCAACTTCAGCAGCTGTCCATCATGGTCAGCCGATGCAATCATCGCATTAATGCTACTTCCAAGAGCCTTGACCGCTTCATCTGGCCGTTCACTGCCTTTGATCTCGGCAATGAAGTGCGGCAGTTGATCGGCGACAACATTGCTGACAAGCCCAAGCGGCCGTTTCCGTTGCCCGCGATCGAAGCTATCGGACCCATGAGAAAATATCTGCCGCGCCCGACGGCGCTGCTGTTCCGGAGTGGAAAAGGACAACGTAGCGACCATAGACGAGCGCTCCCCCACTTCATCGAAAAACAGCTTGCATTTCTGCACTCGACCCATATCTTGCGGCGGGCGAGTAGTCGTGCTTTTCGATTAGATCCGTTTGTTTGTCTGTTATCCTGCTATCGTTGTACGCGACCCGCTCAAGTACATTCTCAGAGAAAAATAGCAACGATACAGCGCCCGAGTTGATAATTCCGGCGTCGGTTAACGAAAGCACGCCATCGTTTGAAATGCGAACGAGGCCTGCCTCCCTTAAGATTTCAAGCTCGCCGAAAAAGTATTCTTCTAGCGATACTCCAAATTCGCGCTCGAAGCGGGAGAGCAGCACTCCGCTGCTTCGCAAGGCAAACATTAATGTTCGGCGCATGAGGTCGTCCTGGGACAGTACAACCCCCTTCCACACTGGTTTCTCGCCGGCTTCGACCCTACGTAGATAGCGATCTAGATCTGCCTCGTTGTAGAACTGGCACTGGCTCATGTAGCCAAATCCACCCACCCCAAACGGGACGAGATTATTGTCGTTCCAGGAATCGTATTTACGGCTTTGTTGAACGGAGTGCGGCTGCGACCTCTTAGTCCAATAGAAAATTGGTCCATAGCGATAACCGAGCTTCGTGAGGATGTGCTCCGCCATGAAGTGCATTATAATGCGCTCCTTGGCCCCGGCGAATTGATAGCGTCCCATAGCCAAATGGCGGGCCACGGGGTCAGTCAATTTAAACATCAACGGGAATACGTTGAACTTCTCTATTCCAATGTCCAACAGCCCGATTATTGAGTCGTACCAGCTCCGAAGCGTTTGCTGCGGCAGCCCATACATGAGGTCAAGCGATAGATTCTCAACGCCCATCTCGTTCAGCAATGTCACGAGTTGTATCACCTCCTCCAGACCGTGCCCGCGGTTCAATATACGCAAAATATCCCGATCTAGACTTTGAACGCCCAGTACGAAGCGGTTTACTCCGCCTCTAAGTAGAGTCGAGATGCGATCCGCGGCGTCCGCATGCTTCACAAGCGAGGGATGCAACTCAAAACTTACTTCTGACTTCGACAAATCAAAGCGCTCGTTAACCATGGCAAATAGCGTTTTGAGTTGATGGTTCGTCAAAAATGAGGGAGTGCCCCCTCCAAAAAACGCAGTCTCAACAGCTCTCCCAGCAAGCGCCGCGCCCGACCAAGTCATTTCTTTATTTAAGGCCGCCAAATAGCGTTCCACTCGCTCGGAAGATGGATTGATTTCCTTGGCGAAGTGGCAAAACGTGCAATACTGATTACAGAATGGGATATGAAAATAGAGGTCAATTGACGAGGCGACCTGAGTCAACAATCTTTCGGCATCCAGGTCACCCATTGCCTTGAGAGGAGGATATGTGCCGACGAGATAGTCGTTGTGCGCGTCCAGGTGCAGATTTCGCGATCTCAACATGTCGAGATTGATCTCGTACGAGCGGTCGATCGCAAATTCCAGGGCTTCGGAATAGCTGGGCGCGTTCATCTGTTGGGGACTCCATTAGCTTTCGTGTAGGAAAGCCGCGCTGGCAGCCGCGGCCGTACCACATCAATCTCGTCTTGCTCGTTACTGAAGCGGCGCGTTTCAATCAGCGAGCTGCATTCGCGCCCCACTCGCTGCAGCTCCGTTCGCAGGTCGCGATGCGCTCGGTGGTACATGGAGACGACTACAGATTGTCGACGAGAGGCAGATGTTTTGGCTAATGCGAATGCATGCGATACCGACCGCACTCAACCGTACAGCTATGGCGCTGACTTGTTTGGATCGAGCAAGTTTCATTTGAACTCCTGCGGCGACGACTGGATTGCATGGTCATGCGGATCCTTTTCCGTGTCCCAGCAATCGACGTGCCACCAAAGTCCGCTCGCGCGGGGCTTTTTTGAGGAACGAAAACCATGTGCTTTGCGCTGTATTGTCGGAATAGTTACGCCACAGCGTCGGCTCCCGGACATACGCGTCCTCAACGGGACACGGCCGAAAAACGACAACACGGAGCATCGAGTGACCATGATCGTCTCTCGACAGTGGGTTCTGAGGTGATTGGACAACACCCCACGTACTCTTCAACGGGAGCCAACGATTGAGCCCTTTGGCGCCGAGGGCGCTCCTGCCTCCTGAGTCGCGGCATACACCGCCAAATTGCCAGGTGGCCGACGATCGCTGGTGCACCGGCGTTTGGCGCGAACGCGCACCATGCGATCAGCTTTCCGGAACCCCATGTCGAGTCGCCCGGAGGGCTTTCACCTCCGGGCGCTCCCAGAACCGTACGTGAACCTCTCGATTCATACGGCTCCCGATGTTCGGCCGTTGCCATGACATAGCTGCCAGTGCTGTCAATCGGCCCTTTAATTGCGAGGTGTTGTTAAGCTGCCATTCTTTGTCTCCGGTGGCACGACGGCAGCGATCACTTCGTCGGAGCTGGTCGGGGTTGCGGAGACGGAGTGATCGCGGGTGACGAGAGAATCGTCAGCCGGAATTGGCTGAGGCCCGGCCTCTTTAACGGGTCAACTTGTTCGCGTTGATGTCGCAGCTGGGGTCATGGTCCTTTCCGAGGTAGCGGGCGCCTCATGTTGATGTCCGGATCCGACGCCTCAACGTTTGCAGCGGAGTGCGGACAAGCCGGGGCCAGCCGATTCCCATTTCTTCGTACGGTAGAGCAGGACAGTTGCGGCTTCGTAGAGATAAGTTCGCAGCAGTCGATCGCCCCAGCGTGAGATTCGGCCGTTCTGATCGATCTCGCCGGACTGGTTGCGTCGAGGCGTAAGCCCGAGATAGGCTCCAACGGCCGCCGCAGATCGAAAGCGCGACGGACCGTCGACCGTGTGCCTGAACGTCAGGGCGGTTACGACGCCCACGCCCGGGACCGTCATCAGGCGCGCGTCGTTTCATCCGCTTTTGCGAGCCGCCGAATCTCGTCGTCTATTTACTTTGCTGCCGACAGACCTGATCATGGACCAGCAAGAGAGGATCAACCACGGAACGCAGGTGGTGATCATCACCCAACAAGTCGTTGACCTGCTTCCGAAACTGAAGGCCTATAGCTCTTGGGAACAGCAGGCCGTACTCTTTGACGATGCTGCGGACTTGGTTTTCGATATCCCTTCGGATTGCGACCAGACGAGATCGCGCCACGAGAACGGCCCGGGTCCTTTGGCTCTCTTCGCTCTTGACCTTCACTTCTCGGTACCAGCCGACCCTGACCAGCTCGGCCAGTCCTCGGGCGTCATTCTGATCGCTCTTATTCAAGCGGGTCGAGAGTACGGCATGTGCGTGGCGAGCATCGACACAGACGACAGGAAGGTTAACGCGTCGGAGCTCGTGCCAAAGCCAGCTCGCCATCGCTCCAGTTTCAAAACCGATACGCTCAGCATTTGGCGCACGCTTGCAAAGTAGCTCGGTCAATGCTCCAGGTTCGGACTTGGCCTTGCCTTCGAACGTTACTCGTCCACTTTCGTCGATTACGCAGACTGAAGTTTCCCGTTGTGAGACATCCAACCCGACGTATTGCTTCATGGTAGCGCTCCGAATCGGTTGATTGCGAGTACCCGCCGTCTGCGGGTTGCCCATTCTGCGACAACACGAAGAGAGCCTCGGAAGCCGCGCGTCCTTAGACGTCGCCAAAGTTCAGTCCCGTTTCGGCGGCCGGCAACCCACTGATCGTCGAGCCATGGCAGGTGATGATCGAGCGAACTCTGCCGGGTCCGGAAGACATCATGGCGTTCGCCACGGATCACCTGTCGAACCAGCTTCCTGCTATGGCCAGTCTTGCGTACGATCTGCTTGATCGGTGTTCCGCTTTTCGACAAAGCCAAGATAGTTGCATTGGTCTCTTCGCGGCGAAGATATCCGTCATACTGCAGGCGCTCGGCCGCGGTGAGCAGCTTGGGATCGATCGTGGTCGCGCCGATGACGGTGCGGATCTGGCGCATCGATTTTCGGACGGCGTCAAGGAAGGCCCGACTGGCATTCTCCATCAAATGCCAACGATCGGCGACCTGTACCGCGTGCGGCAGGGCCTTTGCGGCCGCTTCGCCATATCCCCCGCCGCGGACCCGGGCAACGATCGCGATCGTGGGATGACCGGCAAGCCAGGCTTGGGCGGTCGCGGGCTCACGATCTGGCAGCAGGGTAACGATCCGGCGCCTTTCCAGGTTGCAGACGATGCTGGCGTATCGGTGATTGCGCCGCCAGGCCCAATCATCAGTGCCGATGACCTTGAGCGGGTCGGCCGGCGGACGGTGACGGCGTCGGACCACGCGCAGCAGCGTATCCTTACTCACCGGCAACATCAGCCGCTTTGCGAAGCCTGCCGCCGGTCGACCGCCAAGCGCCAGGCCGAGGTGATGAACGATCGAATCCATCCTCGCCGTGGGTCGGGCCGACGGCGCCAGAATCCCCTCGGCGAAGCGCTCAGTGAAGATTTGGCGCCCGCACAGGACGGCGTCGCAGCGGAAGCGGCGAGCGATTACCAGGAGCTGGACGATCCGCCCTGCGAGCGGCAAATCGGTCACGCGTCTTCGATATCGGCTATGGACACGTGGACGGTGATCGCGACGACCTCGTTCAATCGGCTGGCGGCGGCTTGTCCGCACTCCGCTGCAAACGTTGAGGCGTCGGATCCGGACATCAACATGAGGCGCCCGCTACGTCGGGAAGGACCATGACCCCAGCTGCGACATCAACGCGAATAAGTTGACCCGTTAAAGAGGCCGGGCCTCAGGCCAATTCCGGCTGACGATTCTCTCGTCACCCGCGATCACTCCGTCTCCGCAACCCCGACCAGCTCCGACGAAGTGATCGCTGCCGTCGTGCCACTGGAGACAAAGAATGGCAGCTTGACAACACCTCGCAATTAAAGGGCCGATTGACAGCCAGTGAGCGAGGAGAGTCGGATTTGCGCGGCAAAGCCGCTCAAACCAATCTCGTGCCCCTTTGGTCTTGCGACGCAGCCGCTTGAACTTGCGGCGCGCCCAGGGGATGACAAAGGCATCGATCCTCTTCAGGGTCGGACGCAACTGCGTCCGATGGAAGGGGCCGTAGTAGTTGATCCAGCCTTGAGTGTACGGATTGTAGGCCTTGGCCAGATCCTGCAGGGACTTGTCGCTGTGATGGTGAAGAGTCCAGCGCCGGATCGTCCGGCTGATGGCCTTCAGCGCTTTTGGACTTACCGCGGGCATGAAGCCGTGCGCGTGGATAGTTCCTTGCCATACCGTCTTTCTTGCTCGGAATGAGAACCCGAGAAAGTCGAACGACTGGTTCGGAAAATCGCCACGCCGGTTCGCATCCTTGCAATAGACCATCTTCGTCTTCTCCGGATGCAGCACCAACTCGCAGGCCGCAAAGTGGTCGGCAAGCGCGCTCCATAACGCCTGCGCCTCGTCGGCGCTCTTGCAGTGACAAATGACGTCATCCGCGTAGCGCTCAAACGGGATGAGGAAAGGTTCTCGCCATCCACATATCGAACGCATGATGCAGAAACAGATTCGCCAGGATGGGCTTACTACTCCCCGTACGCAAAAGGTAACTTGCGTCGCCGACCGACGGGTGGCCGCCTCCAGGGGGCGAAGTCGGTCCGCCACCGGCGGGTGAACCGCTTGGCGCAGGAATCGAGTGGCGAATCACGATTGTGTCATTGGAGACCAGGATTTCTTTGACGAGGAGTCGGACGATACGTTGGCGCTCTGAAACATCTAACGTCTTCGCGGTTGCGCGTAGCCGTGCAAGAAAGCTTGTAATTGTCTCGGCCAGTCGCAGGTATCCACCGCGATCGGCAAGGTGACTCTGAATGGCAGCTAGTACCCGGAATCAGAGCTGAGTGATACGGCAGCCTTTGAACCGTTTTGGCGGACTCGTTTCTTCGTCCAGGCGAAGGGCTGTGCTTTTTCATTGTAGGCGCGGATGAAGGCATCGATGTG
>NZ_JCAMOR010000149.1:0-8665 GCF_059512385.1 Bradyrhizobium sp. Crot121
AACGTTCGTGACGATCGCGAGCCGCCCCTCTCTTGGGTGAGACGCGCGGAGTTAAATCACTGATTTGCCCGACGGCGAAAGCGAAATGTTTTTCGCTGATAGTCTGGACACGTTTCTGCTGATTTGCCCGTCGGGTTGATATGTCGCACCCAAAGCAACCACAACATCATTGCGAGCCAACGGATAAGCGCGAAGCGCCGTCCGATGACAGGCTCCGCGAAGCAATCCATAGCGCAGCGAACGGAGGCATGGATTGCTTCGCTCCGCTCGCAATGACGGAGGCTGTCATTCCGGGGCGTCCGAAGGACGAGCCCGGAATCCATTTCGCAGCTTGCGCCAGCGGATGAATGGATTCTCTGATGTGCAATTGCACATCATAGCTCGCGCTGCGCCCGCCCCGGAATGACCGCGGGAGTTGGCAACGGGTGAAGCATAAGTGCGACGGACGAGCGCGAGACTCGTGCTTCGGCAATCGCCGATTGGGCATGGAAGCCTCCCGCATTTCGGCTTTGCCGTCATTGACGGCACATATATCGTTCGCGGCAGGAAACCGACCCCGGTGAAATAGCGGGTAACGATGTCCAGTGATGCGAGGAAAACCATGTCCGATACGCTCCTGTTCTCATCAATGACGATCCGCGGGATCACGCTGAAGAACCGGATCGTGGTGCCGCCGATGCATCAATATTCGGCCGTGAAGGGATTTCCGACCGATTGGCATTTGATGAATGCGGGCAAGTTCGCCGCCGGCGGCGCGGGGCTCGTCATTGTCGAGTCGACCAAGGTCGAGCGGCGCGGCTGCGGCACGGTCGGTGATCTCGGCATCTGGGACGACAAGTTCATCGCGCCGCTCAACCGGCTCGTCACCTTCATCAAGCAACAGAACGCGCTTGCCGGCATCCAGCTCGGCCATTCCGGACGCAAGGCGCGCGCAACGCGGCCGTGGGAAGGCGACGGACCGCTGCAGCGGTCGCCCGAGATCGAGGACTGGGACGATTGGACCCCGGTGGCGCCGAGCGCGATCGCGCATAGTGCGCGCTGGCCGGTACCGCGGGCGCTGGAGCGCAGCGAGGTGAAGGACCTCGTGCAGGCCTGGGGCCAAGCCGCGCGCCGCGCCAATGAGGCTGGCTTCGACGTGCTCGAATTGCACGGCGCCCACGGCTATCTCGTGCATGAGTTCTTGTCGGAGCGCGGAAACCAGCGCACCGACGAGTATGGCGGCTCGGAAGAGAACCGCATGCGCTTCATCATCGAAGTGACGGAGGCGGTGCGCAGCTATTGGCCCGACCACAAGCCGCTGTTCGTGCGGCTGTCGGTGGAGGACAATGCCGGTTGGGGCCCGGAGCAGAGCGTACGGCTCGCCCGCATCCTGAAGGCGAAAGGCGTCGATGTCATCGATTGCTCGTCCGGCGGCATCACCGACATGGCGCCGATCCTCGGCAAGGAAATCAAGTACAACTACCAGGTGCCCCTATCGGAATACGTCCGCCGTCACGCCGACATCCTCACCATGGCCGTCGGCCTCATCATTCATGGTGACCAGGCGGAACAGATCCTGCGCGAAAAACAGGCAGATCTGATCGCGATTGGGCGCGAAATCCTCAACAACCCGAACTGGCCGATGGACGCCGCGCTGAAGCTTGGCGTGGACGGGCCATTCCGTAATGTTCCGCCGCAGTTCGGCTATTGGCTGGGCACGCGCGCCAAACGCGGCTTTGGAACCAATCCGTCGACCTGGCAGAGCGGCCTCCAGGAGGGACGTCCATAGCGGCGCACGAGCAACGCACGATGTCGTGAGCGACGGTATTTCTCCGGTACAATTGGCCTTGATCCGACCAAAAAGGCATTGTGTGTTTGTCCACGTCGGGTGAGAACGACGATTCATCACAGTCGTGGCGGCTACAGCGGGAAGGATCGCACGCATGCGCAGGAATTTTGGCTTTCTCCTCGGCACGGTGACCGGTGCTGGCCTTACCCTTCTCGTCACCGCCCCGCAGGGCGCCAATCTGGTTGCGGTCGCCAAGGCCGCGGTCCGCTCCGATACCTATTCCCAGCTCAATCTGTTCGGCGACGTGTTCGAGCGCGTCCGGACCGACTATGTCGAAAAGCCCGACGACTCCAAGCTGATGGAGGGCGCGATCAACGGCATGATCTCCTCGCTCGATCCGCATTCTCGTTACATGAACGAGAAGGGCTGGACCGACATGCAGGAGACCACCCACGGCGAGTTCGGCGGCCTCGGCATCGAAGTCACGATGGAGGATGGTTTCATCAAGGTCGTCGCGCCGATCGACGACACGCCGGCTTCGCGTGCCGGCATCATGTCGGGCGACATCATCACCCAGATCGATGACGAACAGATCCAGGGCATGACGCTGGATCAGGCCGTCAACAAGATGAAGGGCCCGCCCAACAGCCAGACCAAGCTGAAGATCATCCGCAAGGATGCCGACAAGCCGATCGACGTCGCCATCACCCGCGAGATCATCCGCGTGCGCCCGGTGCGCTTCCACACCGATGGCGGCAATATCGGCTATATCAGGATCAACTCGTTCAATGAGCAGACCACCGAGGGCCTGCACAAGGCGATCGCCGATATCTCCAAGGAGATCCCGCAGGACAAGCTTGCCGGTTATGTGATCGACCTGCGCAACAATCCCGGCGGCTTGCTCGACCAGGCGGTGTCGGTGGTGAGCTCGCTGATGGCGCGCGGCGAGGTGGTCTCGACCCGCGGCCGGTTGCCGGAGGAAACTCAGCGCTTCACCGCTCGCGGCGGCGACATGACCAAGGGCAAGCCGCTTGTGGCCCTGATCAACGGCGGCTCGGCCTCTGCCTCCGAGATCGTGGCCGGTGCGCTGCACGACCACAAGCGCGCGACGCTGATCGGCACCCGCACCTTCGGCAAGGGCTCAGTGCAAACCATCATTCCGCTCGGGGCTGGCAATGGCGCGCTGGCGCTGACCACCGCGCGATATTTCACGCCGTCGGGCCGATCGATCCAGGCGCAGGGCATCGCGCCCGATATCGAGATCCTGCAGGATGTGCCGGACGAATTGAAGACGCGTGCCGAGATCAAGGGCGAGGCCTCGATGCGCGGGCATCTGGCGGCCGAAGGCACCGAGCAGACCGGCTCGCAATCCTTCGTCCCGCCTGACGAGAAGAACGACAAGGCGCTGAACGCTGCCTACAACCTGTTGCGTGGCGTCACCGTCAACGCCGACGCCAAGGGCGCGCCGAAGCGGACGATCCCGAACTGAACATCACGTTGACGTGGGAAGGCGGTATCGAGACGCATCAGAGTTCGTCATGCCCGGACTTGTCCCGGGCATCCACGTCTCTGCTGCTGTGCAAGCCTCTTCGTGGATGGCCGGGACGAGCCCGGCCATGACGGGCCTCATGCCGGAATCGTAGGTGGGCAAAGCCAACGGGTCGCGCGAACGCGCGCCCGATGACAGGCTCCGCGTGCCCACCGTCCACGGACGGTGCAAGAAAGGTGGGCACGCTTCGCTTTGGCCACCCTACTGTCGAGCGGACCGGTGGGTCCGCGAGCGCTTGCCGACCGACGGGATCGGTGGATCCTGAGCCCACATCCCGTAACCCTGGTCGATGTAGCGCTGATAGCCGCCTATAGGGGTTGCCCGGACCTTTGTTCTGGCAATTGGCGTTGGGGTAGAATTGCGCGCAATAGCCGGGCTCTGAAATCACCTGCTGTGCCATTGCCGGCGCGCTGACCACGCTGAGCGCTGCAGCCGCACCAAGAAGCTTGAAGGCCCACATTGCGTTGCTCCTTCAAAAGGCTACGTCAAATGTAACACCGCAAGCGGTAACGCACTCCGGGCCACCCGGTCACAGCCGCGTGACAGAGCCGTCGTGGCGTAAGGCCGTTTGAATGGGTGTCAGCGATAGACGGCGCGATAGTGGCCGGACTTGCCGCCCTGCTTCTCGACGAGGTGGATCCCTTCGATGCGGACGCCGCGTTCCACCGCCTTGATCATGTCGTAAATGGTGAGGCAGGCGACCGAGACCGCGGTTAGCGCCTCCATCTCGACGCCAGTCGGGCCGGTGACCTTGACGGTCGCCTGCACGATGCAACCCGGCAGTTTCTCGTCCGGCTCGATATCGACCGTGACCTTCGACAGCGCGAGCGGATGGCAGAGCGGGATCAGTTCCGAGGTCCGTTTCGCCGCCATGATGCCGGCAATGCGCGCGGTGCCGAGCACGTCGCCCTTCTTGGCATTGCCTGAGACGATCAGCTCGAGCGTTGCCTTGCTCATGACGACGCGGCCTTCGGCAACGGCTGTGCGTTCGGTCGCGGGCTTGGCGGAGACGTCGACCATGCGTGCCTCACCGCTGGCATCGATATGGGTGAGGGCGGGACCGCCCTTTGACTTCTCCGCCATCGCTCTAACGGGTCCCGGTGGTGCGTGGCGCGCTTTTGCGTGCGAGCAGCGCGCGGGTTGCCGCTGTTACATCGGCCTGACGCATCAGGCTCTCGCCGACCAGGAAGGTCGACATGCCCACGCGTTCCAGCCTGGACAGATCGTCCGGCGTGAAGATGCCGCTTTCGCCGACCATCAGCCGCTCCTTCGGGATCAGCGGTGCCAAGGCCTCGCTGGTCGCGAGCGTGGTCTCGAAGGTGCGGAGATTGCGGTTGTTGACGCCGATCATCGGCGAGCGGAGCTTCAGCGCGCGGTCGAGCTCGCCGCGGTCGTGGATTTCGATCAGCACGTCCATCTGCAGCGCGAGCGCGGCGTCCTCGATATCCTTGGCCGCTGCGTCATCGAGCGCGGCCATGATGATTAGGATGCAGTCGGCGCCGTGGGCGCGGGCCTCGAGCACCTGATAGGTGTCGAACATGAAATCCTTGCGCAGCACCGGCAGATTGGTTGCCGCGCGCGCCGCGACCATGAAGTCGAGATGGCCCTGGAACGAGGGCGTATCCGTCAGCACCGAAAGGCAGGCCGCGCCGCCGGCCTCATAGGCCTTGGCCAGGACAGGCGGATCGAAATCGACGCGGATCAGGCCCTTCGATGGCGAGGCCTTCTTGATCTCGGCAATCAGCGCGTAATCGCCGCGCGCGTGCTTTTCGCGGATAGCGCGCACGAACCCGCGCGGCGGCGACGCGGCCTTGGCGCGCGCCTCGATCTCGGGCAGCGGATGCGCGCGTTTGGCTGCGGCGATCTCCTCGCGCTTATAGGCTTCGATCTTCTTCAGGATGTCGGACATCGCGGACCCTATGTCTCTATGAGCATGATCTTTTCGGAAAACCGGTTCCCACTTTTCCGGATCATGCTCTAGCTGTTGGAAACCGCGATCAAATGTTTGAGCTTCGCGGCGGCGGCACCGCTATCCAACGAATTGGTCCCGAGCGCGACGCCTTCGTTCAAATCTTTGGCACGGCCGGCGACGATCAGCGCCGCGGCGGCGTTGAGCAGCGCGACGTCCCGATAGGCGCTCGGCTCGCCATTGAGCACGCTGAGCAGCGCCACCGCGTTGGCATCGGCATCGCCGCCCTTCAGCGCCTCGCTGCCGACGCGGCCAAAGCCGGCATCGTCAGGGGAAACTTCGAAGGTTCTGATCTCGCCGCGCTCCAGCGCCGCGACGAAGGTCGGGCCGGTGAGGGTGATTTCGTCGAGCCCGTCGGAGCCGTGCACCACCCAGGCCGCTTCCGAGCCGAGGTTCTTCAGGACCTGCGCCAAGGGCTGCACCCATTGCCGCGAGAACACCCCGACCATCTGCCTCTTGACGCCGGCGGGATTGGAGAGCGGGCCGAGCAGGTTGAAGATGGTACGGGTCGCAAGCTCGACCCGGGTCGGGCCGACATTCTTCATGGCCGGGTGATGGGCGGGGGCGAACATGAAGCCGATCCCGGCTTCCTGGACGCATTGGCCGACCTGGGCCGGGGTAAGATCGATCTTGACGCCGAGCGAGGCCAGCACGTCGGCGGCGCCCGAGCGCGACGACAGCGCGCGGTTGCCGTGTTTTGCGACCGGCACGCCCGTGCCGGCCACGATGAACGAGGCGCAGGTCGACACGTTCACGGAGCCGGAGCCGTCGCCGCCGGTGCCGACCACATCGACCGCATCAGGCGGCGCGGTCACCCGCAGCATCTTGCTGCGCATTGCCGACACCGCGCCGGTGATCTCGTCAACGGTCTCGCCGCGCACGCGCAGGGCCATCAGGAGGCCGCCCATCTGCGAGGGCGTGGCTTCGCCCGACATCATGCTGTCGAAGGCGCTTGCGGCTTCGTCGCGCGACAAGGTTGCGCCGGTGGCGACTTTCGCAATTATCGATTTCAGGTCGTCCATCGCCCGCCCGTGAAGATTTTAGAGCATGATCCGGAAAAGTGGAAACCGGTTTTCCGATAAGATCATGCTCAAACAAAAGATGAGAGCATGATCTAATCGGATCATGCTCAGTTGTTATTCGCGCCCGTCACCTGTGCGAAGGCGGCCTGATTGATTGTGGTTCCGATGTCTTTTTCGATCTTGTTGACGTATTGCGCGACCTGCTCGTCGGTCAATCCGCGCTGCAGCGCCTCTTTCAACTTCTTCACCTCCTCGGAGGAAAGATCGACCGGCGGCACGATGATGTCGGTGACGCGGAAGACGACGCGCTCGCCACCGGTACCCGTGGCCTGACCGACGCCATCCTTGGCGGTGCGGAACGCAGCCGCGACCACGCTCTCAGGCACGGCCGGTAGCGAGGCATCGCGGCGGAATTTATCCGCAGTCTCGACCTTCACGCCGAGTGCGGAGGCTTCGTCGGCGAGCTTGCCGCCGGCCTCGACCTTCTTGACGATCTCGGTTGCCTTTTCGCGCAGCCTGGTCGCGATCTGGTCCTCGCGCCATTTCGCCTCGACCTGGGCGCGCACCTCGTCGAGGCTGCGCTCGCGCGACGGCGTCACGCCGAGCACGTCGTACCAGACATAGCCGCCGCGGAACTGGATCGGCTCGTTGTCGACGCCGACATCGCTGCCGAAGGCCTGCGAGACCACATCGAGACCGGTCGGAATGTTCGCCACGAGCTGGCCGTTCGGCATGCGGCCGGAGCGGTCGACGGCGTCGATGGTGACGGCGGTCAGCCCAAGCTTCTGCGCCGCCTCGGCGAGATTGGCGCCGCCGCCGCGCTCGTCTTCCATCTTGTTGTGGAGATCGGCGACCTTCTCGCGGGCGCGCTCGGCTGCGATCTGCTTCTTGATCTCGCCGGCCATGCTCTCATAGGTCGGCGTCGTGCCCGGCTCGATCTTGCCGACCTTGACCAGCGCCACGCCAAAGCGGCCCTGCACCGGCTGGCTGACTTCGCCCGAGGGCAGGGAGAACGCCGCATCCGCAACCGCCGGATCGAGGATCGCCGACTTCGCGACCATGCCGAGATCGACGTCGGTCAGGTTGAGGTTGCGTTCCTTGGCGAGGTCGTCGAACGAGGTGGTCGAGGTCAGCCGCGCACGTGCGGCAGTGGCTTCTTCCACGTTCGGAAACACGATCTGCGATACCTCGCGCTTCTCCGGCGTGCCGAGCTGGTTGCGGCGCTGCTCGAATATCTTCTTGGCATCCTCGTCGGAGACCTCGGTCCACTTGCCGATCTCCTCGGGCGTCACGACGACGAACGCGATCTTGCGGAATTCGGGCGCGCGGAACTGGGCCTTGTGATCCTCGAAATAGGCGGCGAGCGCCTCGGGCGAGGGCGGGTCGATGGTGCCGGCCTGCGCCGCGTCGAGCTTGATGTACTCGATCGAGCGCTGCTCGTTCTGATAACGGACCAGGGCCTCGATCAAGGTCTTTGGCGGCTCGATGCCGGCGCCGATCGTGCCGGCGATCTGGCGGCGGAGGCCGACGCGGCGCTGCTCGGCGAGATAGCGCTGCTCGGTGTAGCCGAACTGGCGGATCACGGACTGGAAGCGCTGCGGCTCGAACTGGCCGTTCAGCCCCTTGAAGTTCGGATCGTTGTAGATCGAGCGCATCGTCTCTTCCTGCGACTGGCCGAGCCGAAGCCGCCTGGCCTCCTCGTCGAGGGCCGCTTCCGCGATCGTCTGCTGCAGCACCTGGCGGTCAAAGCCGAAGGCGCGCGCCTGGTCAGGCGTCAACGGACGGCCGAACTGGCGGCCGACCTGCTGCAGCCGGTCGGTGTAGATCTGGCGGAATTGCTCGGTCGAGATTTCGGTGCTGCCAACCTTGGCGAGCGTCGACTGGCCGAACCCCTTGAAGATGTCGGCGATGCCCCAGATTCCGAAACTGACAATCAAAACGCCCATCACCACGGCCATGACGATCTTGCCGAGCCAGTTTGATGAGGCTGTCCGAATTCCTCGAAGCATGGGTCCAACTTGTTTGAAAGGAGGGGAACCGGGTCGCGCCTGGGGATGATCCGATAAGCGGATTCCTTAAAGCGCGTCACCGAGTTGGGAACGCATCATAAAGTGGCAACTGCGCCGTCGCAACCTAGAGCATGATCCGGAAAAGTGGACCCCGGTTTTCCGGAAAGATCATGCTCAAACAAGAAGCTAACGCGGGACGGCGGATGCCGTCCCGCTATGGCGGCGATTTGTAGCGGTGGACCGCCGGGTCTGGAAGTGACGGCCGGGCTCTGCTAGGTCGTGTGGACTCTTGGGATTCTCAAATCAGATTGAACGTGATTCAAGGCTTTGTTTTAGGAGGAAGCCTTG
>NZ_JCAMOR010000150.1:0-8559 GCF_059512385.1 Bradyrhizobium sp. Crot121
TGGTGGCCGGGCGAACGCTAAGGACATCTGATGTGCAATCTCTATTCGATAACCACCAACCAGGAAGCAATCCGCGCTGTTCCGGGTCGTAAACCGCTACGTCGGCAACCTGCCGCCGATGCCCGGCGTCTTTCCTGATTATCCGGCCCCCGTGGTACGCAGTGCCGCGGCCGGCCGCGAGATGGTGCTGATGCGTTGGGGCATGCCGCCGCCGCCGCGAACCGGCGGCCCGCCCGTACCAACATCCGCAACACGTCCTCGCCGCATTGGCGCGGCTGGCTCAAGCCGGAGAACCGGTGCCTAGTCCTTTCAACAGCTTCGCCGAATACGCGCCAGAGCCGAACCCGGAAACGAAGAAGAAGGATGTCGTCTGGTTCGCGCTGAACGATGACCGGCCGCTCACAGCGTTTGCCGGGATCTGGACCGAGTTCAAGGGCGACCGGGGCAACAAGTCGAAGCCGATTCCGGGCCCTCACCTCGTCTATGGCTTCCTGACCACCGAGGCGAACGCTGTCGTCAAACCGATCCATGACAAGGCCATGCCGGTCATCCTGACGACGGATGAAGAACGCGAATGTGTGGCTGCGCGCGCCGTGGGATGAGGCCAAGGCGCTCCAGCGGCCGCTGCCGGATGATGCTCTGGAGATAGTGCTGCGAGGCCCTGACAAGGAAGATAGGATCGCCGCATAGGGTTCGGTAAATTTCTTCGAGATGGAGCTAACGGGCCAGAACACCGAGCGCTCCTCGACTTGATCGGCACGCTGATCGATGACTGATCGCACGCGGCCGCCCGTCGTCCATCGACGGACGATCAGGCCCACTTATCTTCTTCGCGGCGGGCTTCGTCCTCATTGAGGCGCTCGGCCACGTCATCAGCGACAGGTGAATCTTCAGTGGTCGCGATCGGCGTGCCGTCCTGCTTCGTGATCTTTTTGCCTTCGGCATGCACTGGAAAATCATCGGGCTTCAGCGGCTTCTTTGAAGTCGACATCGCGTCTCCCTCCTGTGAGCCGACACAATAGCACGCGCTCCAAGAAACGGGGCCAGGACCCTCGCTTAGCTAGGTGCGTCCACTTCGGGACACGCGCTCACTCGTTTTCATCCTCGCTAAGTTCCCGCTCTGCCTGTAACCAGAACTCTAGATCCCGGCCCGTAGGCCGCCCGTGCTGTTCCCAGAGTTCGTGGGCACGAGCCCTGGTTGCTTGCTTGGACCGCCGCGCGGCTAAGCGCCGTTGCAGGCTCTCCCCCAGATCCTCGACGAACGCCTTGAGCCGCTGATAGGTCGTTTGGTCGGTTATCTCGGAAGCAAGCCGCTTCGCCTGTGCGAGTTGACGCTCTAACTCTCGGCGATCGGTACTCTGGCTCATGGCCGCCTCCGCCTAGTTAAAACGGCGGCGGCAAAATCGTTCATTTTCAGTTTGCCTCTTCGGGAAGCCGGATCACGAGGCGCGACCCGCTCCACAGCTCGACGCGGTGGCTATCGACCAGCCGCCGAGCCCTTTCGATCGCTACTTCATCATTAGGGCAAACCATCGGTTCAAAGGCGATGATATGGCCGTCCGGCCCGACGGTGTAGGCCCGGTACTCCGGCATGGCTACCGCGGCGCCCGCGCGCAGGGCGAGCTAAGCCATTCATCAATGCGCGAGGCTGTTTCGCTTTGCCGCGCCCTTCGCAGGAGGTTTTCACGCTCTTTCGCGGGCGGCAGTTTTTTGGCTTGCTGGCGGGCCGCCTTAGCGTGTTCGACCAAGCGATCGCGAAGGGACAAAACTTGTTTGAAACGGCGCCGCTTCATGCGCGCTCCATCCTTAATGCAGGCGGGAGCACAACACTCTCAGTGACCGCTAAATGGCCTTGGGATGGGACGGTGATGAAGCGAGCCTACGCCCAATCAGTGCTGGCTTCGGTCTAAAAGTGCACACAGCCTCGGTGTGCAGTTTCTGAAGCAGAAGGAACTATGAGGCCGGCCAGGAGTCGAATCTGCGCCTCCGGCAAAAGCAGCCCGAGCCGGAGGAAAACCTCGGCGAGGTCAACGTCGGGCTCTGTTTGCGTCGAAAGGTGGAGAAAGTGACCTACATCCACGAACGGAAGGTGCTCACCGCAGCCCAGCGTGAGGCTCGACGGGCCTTCAAGGAAGCGGACACCAAAGTAGCGATGTCCGAGTATGAACGCGCTCAACAGGTATTCCATGCAAACCACGAGCGCCTAAAGGCGGAACGATTGGCTCGAGAGGCCGAAGCCGCGCGGAAGCTCAAAACCTGATGGATGCACGAAGCGGCACCTACGTGAAGATCACGCCTGAGGGCGCCGATCTGTTCGCGTAAGTCACTACAATAGGGTCCCTCGACTAGGATCATTCCGATCTCCGGTCATCGTCATCGGACCGATTGGCGGTGAAGTTCGCGGTCAACGAAACAGGCCGCCATTGTAATCTATACGAAGCAAAGCTCTTTGGCGTGTCAGCAATCCGGCATTCCCGCCGGACGTGCTGACGCATTTCCAGTGGAGCCGGTTGAGCCAGCGCCAGAACCGGTTGGGCCCGGCATGGTTGAGCCCACAGTCGTTTCGGGTGCCTTTTCCGACGATGATGCACCAGCGGCAGTCGGGTTCTTTTCGCGAATGATGTTGCTGCTGACATCCCAGCATTGCTTGGGCGTGACGCCCTGATCGCGGTTTGCTGTAACGCCCGTTCCTTGTGCGTTTGCGAAGCTGGTGACTGCCAAAAGGGTGGCGGCGCCACAAACCGAAGCGAAATAGATCGTCTTCATGGTTCTTTCCTTCTCACTCATCTGACTGCGGGCGCTCAGTGAACCGGTGGACGCCTGAGAGCGGCCCCGATAGCCTGACTGCCGTCGGCAGCCAAGTCGCCCCCGAATGAGGGTCGCTGTGCTAGCCTCAGCCATTCTTCGGAAAGCCGCAGCAGTTGCTGCTTATCTATCGGACAAATCGTCTTCGCAGCTTGTTGCCGGTATTGCTCGGCTCGCGTCCGGCAAATATCTCCGTGCTCACCCATGACCTACACTGCCTGGGCGCTCGCTCCCTGGCGCCGATTGGCCCCGCATCAACTTCAATTCAGCCGGCCGGTTTAACGTTCCTAGCCCTCCGACTCCGGCTAATTCGGGCTGAAGCTGAGACGCCTCGGCTATGAAGCCGAGGCCCCAGGGGTCGGCGGCTGGCTGGCCGCTCGATTGGCACGGTATGGACGCTGATAATGTAATGCGGGCCGAGCCGTTCCTATCTCTTGCGCGCGAGACGCTTCTCGACCCGCCTGCGGCTGTGCCAACCTTCTTCACCGCCTTCTTCACGGCGGTGGCCGATTACGGGTCTTCTTGGATTCGTAGCTGACTTCGTGCCGCTGCCGGCCGGCAACCCGCGCCCGGTCCTGCTTGCGGCCACGCGTCGTCTGCTTCTTCGATTTTGCTATTCCGGCCTCCCTTGCTGTCATGACGCAACGCGGGAAGCGGTTTTACGGTTCGGGCCGTCGGAACGATTCGCCCTACGCTCGCTTGAATCCGCCTTCGTTGCGTGGAGTTTTCCGAGTGGCGTTTCAGCGTAAGAAGCCGGCGGCGATCGGCACCAAAGCGCCATACCCGGGCTTTATTGAGCCGGCTTTAGCGACGCAGGTCGAGCGCGTGCCTTCCGGGACGCGCTGGATTCACGAGATCAAGTTCGATGGCTATCGCGTCCAGCTTCACATTGCCAACGACGACATCAAGGTATTCACCCGGCGGGGAAACGACTGGACCAAGCGCTTCAAGAAAATTGCCACCGATGCCTATGTGATCAATGCCGGCTCGGCGATCATCGACGGCGAGGTCGTGGTGCCGTCACCGGACGGCACCACCGATTTCTCGGTCCTGCAGAACGAGCTAAAGGGCAAGTCCGCCACGATCGTGATGGTGGCCTTCGATCTGCTCTACCTCAATGGCTACGATCTTCGGAAGCTGCCGCTGGTTGAACGTAAGACACATCTCAAGAAGCTGATAGATCGGACACCAATCCAATTCAGCGAAGGCTTTGAACTCGACGGACGCGAAATGTATCAGCACGCCTGCAGGGTCGGGCTTGAGGGCGTGGTCTCAAAGGTGCGAGCCAGCCGTTACGCATCGGGCCGCGGTGGGGACTGGGTGAAGGTGACTTGCCGACAACGGGAGACGCTGACCATCGCCGGCTTCGCCCTGGACGAAGGAAAATGGGATGGGATCTATCTCGGCCGGCGCAAGGGCGATGCGCTGGTCTACGCAGGCAAGGTCGATCATGGCTTCGATAAGGCATCGGAGACCGAGCTACGTAAGCGATTGAAGCCGCTGATCCGCAAGACCCAGCCCTATAGCAAGCGCATCGCGCACAAAGGCATCTGGGTTGAACCGAAGCTTCTCGCCGAAATCGAGTACCGCGCCAAGTCGGCCGCGGGCAAGGTGCGGCACCCATTCTCTAAAGGCCTGCGGGAGGATCTATGATGGACGGCCGGAAGTTCCTGACGAGCGGCAGTGCAGGGGCAAATCTCGCTTGCTGCCGGGATTCCCAGGCGCGATATCTACGACGGATCCAGCTCCATCTGAATAAGGGAAAGGCGAAGGCCTACACTCGAACCGGCCTGGACTGGACCAAACGCTTCCCCTGGATTGTCGAGTCCGCGCTGAGGCTCAAGACGGAGCTTCGTTCTGGACGGCGAGACCGTCGTCTTCGGGATCGACGGCATCTCCGATTTCGACGCGCTGCATTCGAGGCGCCACGATCATGAAGCCCAGTTTCTGCGCCTTCGACATGCTGGCCGGGACGGCGACGACTACCGGCGGCTGCCGCTGTCGATGCGCAAGACCAATCTGGCGCGGTTGCTCGCCCGCCGGCCCGAGGGCATTTTCGTCGCCCCGTTCGAGCAAGGCGAGATCGGCCCGGATCTGTTCCGTCATGCCTGCATCATGGGCCTGGAGGCCATGGTCTCTAAGCTCAGCGGACGACCCTACATCGGAGGCCGCTGCACGCACTGGATCAAGGTCAAGAATCTGAAGCATCCAGCCTATCACCGCGTGCAAAATCAATTCTGACCTGCACCTCGTCCCCTTGGTTTCACTGGGGACCTTTAACCCAGGTTATTGATCTCGCGGGTCAGCGAGGCAGCATGCTGGGCGTTGATGGAGAGGCCCCCGCTTCTTTTTCAACGACCCCTGCTATCCGTGAAGAACTTTTGGTTGCATCAGCCCCCTGGAGAAGCCCCTCTCCGGGGGGTCTTCCTTTTTTGGTCCGCCCGCGCCCTCACCAATCCCGTTGCCACTCGATTTTTTGGATGTCGTCCAACCGGCGAAAGCTCACCCAGCTCGTGCCAGGGCTGTAAAACAAGATGCCTCGTTCTCCGATGCCGATGATGTAGGCCTTAACGTCTCGGCCTTCGTGACAATTTCCGAGAGGCCCCTTCCGGCGTTTGCGTTTGCCATGCGATTGCGAGAGAAATCAAAGGCAAGCCACCAAGCAGCGATCACCGAATAACCGAAAATGGCGAGCAACACAGTCGTGCTTGTCATCGTCCAACGCAGCCAGAGCGAATCTATCACGATAAATGCGTAGGGAACGAGGACCACATTTAATAGAACAGCCCTTGCTGGTTCGAGAAAATGTACGTAGCCGAAAGAAGCAGCAATGATCACGCAGAGCAGCACAGTGATGATGATTTTCTGTGCCCGAGTCAGATCACGCTTCGCCCGCGCTGCCATCGCGGTCGGCACGAGGAAGATTGCCACCGAGAACGCTACGGGAAAATACCCTACGGCCACCAGCAGGTGCTCGGGAATTGTGAAAAGGTCAACTCCGCTGAGCTGATAGCGACCGACCTCCCAACTGATCGCCAGCGAGCTTGCGAACAAAGGTACTACAATGAGGATCTCCTTGAGTTCAAATCGTTGCTCGGAATTATCACCCAAGGCTTCCCCGAATAACCTCCGCGCGGCCCGTTCGCGCACGCAATGGTTGATAGCCGGGCCGCTTCGTGCTGGCAACGGTTCCTTCTCCTTGGTCTCCGGTTACACCCGAATAGGCTATCGTCAGGCGAGCGGTTCGCGTTGAGAGAATCGGACCGCCGCTGCTGGGGGCCAAACGGAGTTGTCCGAATGGGTGTGGCAGGCTGGCGCCGCGCGCGTGTGAAGAAAACTCTGAGGGCGCGAACGGCCGTTGTCGCCGTGCTGGAGGACTTGCCGCTGATCTGCACGGCGGTGGTCGCCGTCGGCTCGATGATCATGATGGGGTTCATTGTCTACAGGGATTGGCCGCAGTGAGCGCTAACGCGTTAGCCGTCATCGTTCGCTGATCCTCGTCATCTGCCCGCAGTGCCGGCAGAAACCTTCTGCGCGATCAGAGTATTTCCGGTTTTGGACCAAAGGCGGACATGCCAAGGCGGACATGCATTGACTCAGATCAACTATCCCGCGACGCTACGTCACCGATGCCAAGCCCGTGAAAGCCCAAACGGGCCGCGGATTGGCTGAGTCGTTTGACTTCGGAGCATTCGGCGCCTGCCTGACATTTGCGCGAGCAAGACTGGATTGAGAAGCAACGACACATGGAGGAAGGCAATGAAAGTAGGACGTGCATTTTCGCGTAGCCTGCTGGCGAGTATTGCCGCAGTGGCGGCGTTTACCATGCCCGCATCAGCGCAACAGCAGAAGCCACCAAACATCGTCATACTGATGACTGACGACAACGGCTGGAACGATTTTGGCGCCTATTCAGGAGGCGGCAAGGCGCTCGGCCATCCAACCCCAAACATCGACCGGATCGCCAATGAAGGCGCAACGTTCACGAATTGGTACGGTCAAGCAAGCTGCACAGCAGGTCGCGCATCGTTCATTACCGGACGCATTCCGATCCGCTCCGCGCTCTCCATTGTGGCTGTCCCGGGTGAAGAAAACGCGATAAAAAGGGAGACGCCGACCATCGCCGAGTTTTTCCAGAAGAACGGCTTCTCAACTTACTTTTCTGGCAAGTGGCATCTCGGGGACAAGCCCGAGGCCTATCCCATCGAGCACGGTTTCGATGAGATGAAGGCGTTCGCGGCGTACTATCCGGGCGTCTACACCTATTCCGACACTTCCAAATATTTCCATCCGTGGTTCCCCTCCTACAATCCAGAGTTCGCAAAGGCATATTTCGACATCGTCAACATGTACGAGTGAGAAGGCGTTGCGGGACAACCAGCCAAGAGAGGCGAATACATCACCTACGAGCGCCTTGCTGACTTCGACGTCCGTCAAGCCGACTATGCAATCGACTACATCAAGAGCCATGCCAAGGATGCCAAGCCATTCTTCATGGACGTCAATTTCATGAAGATGCACAACCCGAGCAACGCCTCACAGAGGTTCGCTGGGAAGTCACGGCTGGGCGACTACTCGGACTCGTTGCTGGAACTGAATGACGACATCGGTCGAATTATGGACGCGATCCGCTCGGAGGCGCCCAACACGATTGTCATCGTGACGGCGGACAATGGTGCGTGGCAGGACGCCTATCCCGATGCTGGCACGACGCCATTCCGTGGTGAGAAGGGCACGGCGTTTGAAGCCGGGTGGCGCGTGCCGGGCTTAATGTGGTGGCCCGGAAAAATTCCGGCGGGCGCGAAGTACGACGAGATGATGTCACATATCGATTGCTGGGCGACGCTGGCCAAAATGGTCGGCCTTACCCCACCGCCGCACGGTGCATGGATCGACAACAACGGCAAGCCTATCTACTTCGACAGCACTGACAACAGCGACTACATTCTCGGAAAGGCGAGGCATTCCGCACGACGATCATGGGTCTACATTGACGGCGAAGATTTCATGGGCGCGCACGCCGATGTGGCGGGTGATCCGAGTAACCCCGACGTCAACATCGCGTGGAAATATTTGTGGACCGCCAAGGACACCTGGCTGGGACCGGCACAGAACCTCGGCGCGACTGGCTCGGTCTACAACCTGACGATGGACCCTTTCGAGAAGTACGACATGTTGTTCAACGGTGCGGTGTCGCCACGTATGCCAACGCAGTCGCCGGGCAAGTTCGCTGGACAGGACAACGGCTGGGCCGCAGCGCTGATCGTTCCGGTCGTGATGGAGTTCAACACGTCGGTCGTTGACTTTCCGAGCATGAAGCGGGTGCCGGGCGGAGCCTCTACTGACTGGAGACCCAAGCTTCAACGCCCGGATAACCCGGTGCCGTTGTTGGATATGCCAAACGTCAAGGGCAGCGGCGGGTAGTGGTTGGGCCTGCGTGATCGACCATACCATCGACGAAAGGCGCCGATTGCGGACTAGCGCCCCTCGAATATACAGAACAGGCAGCCGCGCCAGCGTAATGACCGGTATTGGCCCCGAGCCGAAGTCACTCGAATTGGTTCGACCGCAACCGCCGGTAAACCAGACGTACGTGCGCTAGGCTTAACCGCCGCTCATGACCCAACCGGTCATGGAGTGGCTGCTGTTCGACAAGGCGCTATGCTCCCGCCCCGCAGGGTATCTGCAATCGTTTGGAGCGGGAGCAATCGAAGACCGGCACAATCAGATCACGTTAGCTAGTCTTCTCCACCT
>NZ_JCAMOR010000151.1:0-8546 GCF_059512385.1 Bradyrhizobium sp. Crot121
TGACGCAACCTCAGACCGGCCGACAGTCGGCGCTACGTCCGTCAAGCGAAAGTAACATCCTCAGATGAGGCAATACGCAGAGCCAGTTTTGCACGCCGAATGACACCCGCGCTCGACCTGAATGATCCACGACGTGGAAGTTGTAAGCGGACATAATCATGCGGGGTGTCGAGCGAGCCACGCTTTGATCTTGGGTGTCTTGCGGTGGCGTAGTTGTGCATGACGATGTGAACATCGAGCCCTTGAGAGACTTGACTGTCGATCTTTTTGAGGAACTCAGGAACTCGACTGGGGATGGCGCTTGTAGCATTTGCATAACGACCCCTGACGCAACATCATGTGCTGCAAGCGGCGCGGTCTTACCATGCCGCAGATAGCTCTGCGTGCGACGTTCCGGGCACCCCAGGCATCATCGGCAAGATTGGCTGCTCGCGATCAACTGTTTTGATCTGGCTTTACTCATCGATGCTGAGGACAGGGCTCGGCTCAGCGGGGACATATCAATATCGCCCACATTGTCGACGAACACCGGATCGCCCGGCAGCTCAAATGGCTGGCTCCGGTGTGGTGAAGGCAGAACGCCATCCACATTCGGTGGATAGTAAAGCGAGAGAAGCCGGTCTCCGCGGCCATTGAGCGGATCGAACAGTGCAACGCATCGGCCAGCATCGAACGCAATGTCCGCTCGATAACGCAGCAACCTGGGCGTCCTTGATGGCCGAGGGCGGCCAGGGCGGATCTCGTCAAGAAGACCATCACAGCGATCCTTCAAACATCGACGGCGCCATTTACCAATGGTATGTTCGTGGCTAAGCGGTCATTCATTTACTCGGTATCCCCCGCGCATCCGGGATCGCGCGACATCGCTTAGACAACGATCTGGCAACACGTTTGCGGCGACGATGCCGTTGTCGGTCAATTCTCTCCAGTCCTGGTGGATGATGATCCCTGCCGGCTCCCGGAACTCCTGGACGAGCCGTGCATGCCCGAGAATGGAATGCACTTTGGTCAGGCAAAAGCGTACCGTCAGAACGCAGCTCTCTCGCGTTGGGCCCCCGTCCTCCCAATACGCTTCCGCAAAACAGCCGACTCCGATCCGGTACATGCGCTAGTAGTCGAACGCATGAGCGGCGAAGAATGCTGCGGTCTCATGCTCTCCAGATAAGCCTGGTCGGTACCGAACAACGCGTCCGTTCGAACCTGAAGCGCTCTTTCCGGAACGCGAATGGTAAAAAGGACGCCAGCCGGAATGCGCGTACTCGTGCATGCCCAACCTTGAAAAATGCCACAGCGAAGCTCGCTCAGACGGGCTGGCGTGTCGTAAGCCTGTCAGGTCCGCGCCGACTTGAGCGTAACCGGTATGAGCTCCCACGTTCCGCAGTGATCAGCGGGCGCGTGCGTAGCGGATCGGCATCCAGTATTGGCGCAGCGCCTCGACGGCCGCTGGAATATCGAGGTGGGCAGTAATCGTCGTGTCGGTCGTCATGTGAGTCTCCTCGGTAAGGTAAACTCACAGAAACCTGCTTACACATTCTTTCTGACACCCTCCTGCGCTGCTTTCCTTTGACCTAAGATTGCATCGAGCAGTTCGGTCGTAACATTATGGCGACCGCCATGGTGTGGAACTTGAAACCGATCGATGCCGGGCAACATCAATCCTGCCAAAGGCGCGCAATCAATGACTTCCTGAAGACCGCTGCGTCCGGTATCTCCGGTCAGCAAAATTTTGCATTCATTTAGGTTGGCATATTGGACAACGCTCATCTCGTTTTCGTTGCTTGTTTCACCTCCCGGAAAATATTCATCGCCCCCAAGCCGCCTTAACAAGCACAGCGGCCTCTTTCATTAAACGTACAACTGCATCGCGCGCGGTTTCGAGCAGGCCTTTTTCCTCGGGCGTCTTCTCTGAGGAAACAACCAGGTCTAGAAAGCGCGAGCGTGTCGGGGCCATTACCCGAAAAGCGCCAATGGTAGCTCCCTGAAAGGGCTCGTAGATTTGAATCTTCCTGCGAACGCCAATTTCTTCAAGTGCCGCGAGATTTGAGTAAGCTTCCTTTAGGGCTTTCCCCAATCCATCGACAGTTGTGAAGCGCTTGAACCGGGGCAGAAGTTCTTCTGCATAGATCCACGGCCGCAACATCCAAAGCGCGCCGACCTCAAAATCTTCCAAGACTCGTTGCAAACCTCCGGCATGATCACCGTCGTTGTGTGTTGCGACAACATGCGCGATTCGTTTCGGATTGCCATAGTACTTGTTTATGAAGTTGACGACCTTCTCTCCGGTTAACTGATAGCCGCCGTCAACGACATGAATGAGGGTCTGACCGTTCAACTCATAGCGGACGCAAATAGCGCGCCGCTGCTTTTCGCTTCAACGTCCAAAAAATCGATTTCAAAAAAATCGGCCAATGTTCTCGCTCCCGAGTCGGGCTTGAGTGAGTGTCGCCACTGCCGACGCCGGCATTGGTCTCGATTGCCACGCTGTTTCCGGCCGCCGCTCACGGGGCTCTAGGCGTAAGGCCACACGATGTTCATGGGTCTTGATTTCTTGGGAACACCAACCTTCGGTAACAATCTCCTTTTTCGGACGACGTTTTCTAATCGGGATAGCAGTTTGTTTTCCTACAAACTTGCAAAGCAGACGCCAAATTGCGCAGAATTTCAGCGTTTTTGGCGCCATTACGCAGGATCCGAAACAGATGGACGCCGCTTCCAGTATGTAAGCGGCAAGCTAAGGCCGTCAGGCGGCGTGGTTCCATGGCATAAGCGCGTCGATTTGGCTGCTCGGCCAGCCGTTGGCGATACGCTGAAGTGTTACGGCGAGCCAGGCGAACGGATCGACGGTGTTCATTTTCGCCGTCTGCAGCAGCGTTGCGATGGTCGCCCAGGTTCGTCCGCCGCCGTCGCTGCCAGCGAAGAGGCTATTCTTTCTCGTAATTGTTTGTGGCCTGATGGCGCGTTCGACGATGTTGGAGTCGAGCTCGATGCGACCATCGGTCAGGAAGCGTTCGAAGATGGCACGCCGCGAGACGGCATAGCGGATCGCCTCGGCCAGTTTTGATTTGCCGGAGATCCGCCGCAAGGTCTGCTGCCAGAGATCGAAGAGATCTGCGACGATCGCTGCGGAAGCTTGCTGGCGCGCGGCAACGCGAGTGTCGGGGCTTTGACCGCGCACCGTTTTCTCGACCTGCCAGAGCTTCGCCATCCGCTCGACCGTCGCCGTTGCCACTTCTGAGCTCCCCGCAACATGCAGCTCGTAGAACTTGCGTCTGCAGTGTGACCAGCAGCCAGCCAATGTGATGCCATCATTGCCGCGATCGGATCGCGCGAGCTTGTTATAGGCGGCGTATCCATCAACCTGCAGGATGCCGCGATAACCATTGAGGTGCCGGACCGCGCATTCGCCGGCGCGGCTGTCTTCGAAGCGATAAGCCACCATCGGCGGACCGTTGCGGCCAAAAGTTCGGTCATCTCGGGCATAGGCCCATAAGTAGGCCGTCTTTGTCGATCCGGAGCCCGGAGCGAGCGTCGGCAAAGTGGTTTCGTCGGCAAAGACCCGTTCGGCCTTCTTGACCTCGCTGAAGATGTAGTCGGCCATGATCTCGAGCTCGAAGCCGAGCTTACCCATCCATTGCGCCATCAACTGGCGGTCCAGCTCGACATGATCGCGGGCGTAGATAGCCTCCTGCCGGTAGAGCGGCAGGCCATCGGCATATTTGGCGACGGCGATCTGGGCCAGAAGCGCTTCCGTCGGAATGCCTCCTTCGATGATGTGGGCCGGGGCCGGCGCCTGGATGACGCCGTCCGCGTTCTTGAAGGTATACTTGGGACGGCGCGTGACGATCACACGGAACTTCGCCGGCACTACATCCAGGCGCTCCGACACGTCCTCGCCGATCAGCACCTTCTGCTTGCCGGCATGCTCAGCCAGCTCTTGCGGCTCAATGACGGTTTCGATCCGTTCCAGATGCGGCGCAAAGCCCTTGCGCCGACGCGGTGCACGCTTGCCATCCGCCTGCGCACGGCCCTTGCTGACCTGGGCCTTGATCGCGGCGATGCCGGTCTCGATCTCCTCGAAGACGAAGGCCTGCTGTTCATCGTCGCCGTTCGCCGAACCGAGCTTTTCCGATCGTCGGCCGAACCGGGCGCGGTCGAAGGCCTTCAGGATCTGCGTCAGCCGCTCGATGCGCGCATCGGCATCGGCGTTGCGGGCCTTGAGATCGGCGACTTCGCTCGCCAGAGCATCGGCGCGGGCCGCTTTCTCGGCCAGGGCAAGAACCATGGCCTTCAGCGTCTCTACGTCATTCGGGAGGCTGAGATCGGGCGGCGTCATTGACCCGACCAGAGCACATTTTGCCCCGGTTCTCTTGCCCTTTCAGCTCACTGATTCACTTCGCCGCAGTGCTTTTACCCAACAATCTCCGGCGGCTTGACCGCCGCGGTCCGGACCCGCTTCCAGTCCATCCCATCGACCAGGGCCATCAACTGCGCAGCATTCAGCTGCACCCGATGATGTCCGATCCGCGGCCAGCAGAACCTCGCCTTCTCAAGCCGTTTTAAATAGAGGCACACGCCGGAGCCATCCCACCATACGATCTTGATTCGGTCGGCCCTTTTCGCCCGGAACACGTAAAGCGCACCGTCGAACGGATCTGAGCCCGCATCGCGCACCAGCGCAACAAGGCCATCGATACCCTTGCGGAAGTCGACTGGATGGCTGGCCAGGAACACCTTCACGCCGGAGGGGATCATGCCGAACGGACCGCCCGGATCACCCGCTGCAGCTGCGCCTCGTCGACGTCCACGCCGGCGCGCACGATCACCTCGCCAATGGCAATTTCGATCACAGCGCCTGACACAGACGCCACCTCACCCCCGCAACTCGAGTGCCGCTCGCGATAATGTCGTTCCGCCCGAGCATCACGGCGCCAGGCAAACAGCTGCGACGGGTGAATGCCAATCCGGCGAGCGATCGCCGAGACGCTCGCGCCAGGCTCCAGCGCCTCTGTCACGACTTGGGCCTTGAACTCGTCCGACCAGCGTCGGCGAAGCTGCCGCGGCGCTCCCTCAAGACGGTCGGCGACCGCTTCGATCATATGGAAGGTTCTAGTTCCAGAACTAGGCGCAGACATAGTAGCTCACATCGGCTCACAAACTCAGCAGCCGATAGCCGATTGCTCACCCCCTGCGCCAGACGGGGTCTCTGCGATAGCGCGAGAACCGTCATATCCGTATCCAGGGAGCGGACCTCGGGGCTCGGAGTGCGATCCAATCAGGATCCGACCACGACCGCTCCACCTCAAAGTTGAACAAAGGGATCAGATAGTCCCGGATGATAATCGTGACGTGAGGTTCGTTTGCCTCGTCCTCAGTCAACTCCTTGGTCTGCCCGCCATCCGCATATTGAGCGGTCGCTTGGATCAGATGTCTGCTTCCGAAGGCGAACCTCACATCATCGAAAAGGAATAGGGAGCCGGGCTTCAAGAGCCGTACTGCTGCGATGGCAGCCGCCAAATCTACATAGATTGAATGGTTGCCGTCGAGATAGATGATATCGAAAGTCTCCCGATTTCTGGCCAACCTGATCAGGTTGAACAGGTATGTTCCTACGCGATTTCCCAGAAACCTGATGTCTCGATCCGCGATGCCGGCCGCCGCCAAGTCGGCCCGGCGTTCGGCGCAAACATGTTCGAAGTCCAGGCCCACATAGTGAATCCCGAGATCGTCGATGGTCCTGAACCGCTCCTGCCTGAATGTTGGTCCTACGCCGATCTCGAGAAAGCGGCATCCGGGATTCTGTCGAAGTATTTGAAGCAGGCGTGTATGAACCGAACGCCGATACGCACGGTAGTCGCTCGGCAGAGCATGGCTAGCGTCAAACAGGAAGTCGTGATGGTCAACATTCATCAATCGTCTCCAGTTGCTCTACGGATGGATTCCGGCGTGGCGCACGCATCATCCAACGCCTCACCTTCGGTGCACCGCGACCAGCACGTTGGCCAATCAAGCCGCTTCCATTGAGAACAGCCGGCACGGACCGAGAAGGTCGGCTGTCGACCCCGCGCAGAGGTCGTCAATCTGCTTCGCAAGGCTGAACACCGGTCCTGCCGACGGATTGACGCGTTCACTGCTCTCGTCAGGGGGGACGGGTCCGGATGATGTACCGTCGCCAATGACGCTGACCGTATTGGCCGTGCCGGCCGCGAGGCGAGCCGCGGCCGCCGGCACCAAAGTGACCGGACGATACGAAACACGCGGTGACAGCTGCACAGGCCGCAAGGGCGCACAGGAACATCTGGAAGCAGGGTTCGCGGATCTGGAGCTGGGTTGTCGTGACCCATCCAGCGATAGCACCGGCCCGAGGCATCGTTCGAAGCAGGCCGCGTCCATGGGCCTGCCCGAAGGCACGATCGACAAAAGCGGGTAGCACCACACAACGTGATAGCCATGAAATCGAGCGTCACGAGGGCGAGCAGAACTCCGATGGCGAGGATCTGGCGGAGGCAGCTCAGGAAGTCTCACGCGGCCATCCGCCCCGCGCCAAACTGAGCCGGAGAAGAGCCGCAGGGCTGATCGCATAAATGAATGGTAGCCAGCAACTCGAGCTTGCGGCGAGAAGTCTCCCGACGATCGGCCCGGTAGGCTGGAGCACTTGGCCCGCTTCGTCGATTGGGCGATGGATGTCGTTGGGCGGTCGGTGTTGACGGTGGCGGACAGCAGCGGCGCGACGGACGCCGAACACTCGACGGTGCGGGACGTGGGAAGATCACGACGGCTAGGAAAATCGCTGCGCTCCCGGCGTGTTGGGTGCCGCCGGCGCTCAGCCATAGGGGCCGTCACAGCATGACGACAGGCGGTCCTGTCCAAAATCCCCTTCTCGGCGGTCGGTCGACCAACTGCCCGAAGAAGGCTGGCTAGCGGCTCTCGGTGGTCTGGCAGGCGGCTATCACCGAAAGATATCGGGGTCGAGGCGGAGGTGGTCGGCCGATGATAGCGGGGCAAGGCTGCCCCCCATGCCTGCGCGAATGCCTTGATCTCCTCGGCATCACGTCTCTTCGAGTGAACGAGACTCTGATCGGCACCGGCCACGCGATGGCAGTTGCAGCGCTCAAGCGCGGCTTCGAGCTTCAACCGACAGACCGTGGGCTCCATACGCGCCACGACGACGAAGTCCAGGTCGCGGACAGGCTGCTCAATTGCACGAACGCGTCCAAAGACTTCCATCGGATTCGCCAGCAAATGTGCATGGCTTCGGAACGAGTTCATCTTTGGTAATCTCTTGTCCTCGACATACACGCCCGCGGCGACCAGCTCGATCTGAGAAGCGAAGCGCCGATCGTTGTTGATCGTCACCGAAACCAGTATTCTCCATCGGACGAGGAGCGGAATCAACGCCTCATCGGCCATGACTTGGACCGATCACTCGAGCTGGGACAACGATGCTTAATTGGCAGCCCGGACAATTCCAGTCCTGCAGACCTATCGCCGTCGAGCTCGCAAGCCCAGATGCCCAGAGCGCGCCGAAGTGACGCGACGACATTCATACCGGGACCTTAGCGGTAGCGAGTGATGCGGTAACTTCATCTCGATCCGTCGTGACCGCCGCCAGATAGCGAGCGAAGAGCGAGATCGTCCGGGTGTGCGATTCGAGGGCGCTCTTGCTGCAGCGCCCTGCGAGCCAATCGTCAAACAGTCTTCTGCGGCCAGCGCCGAGGTCGGCGTTTCGGACGAGTGTATCCCGCGCGGGATAGAACCTTTCGCGAAAGGCTGCGCGGCCGAGGAAACCGGCGTTCCGCCAAAGCGTGATGTGCGCATGCCTGGTCAATTGCGGATTGCATTCCGTGCCCGAGTGCGGGCGCTTCAGGATTCTAGCCTCGATCGCAGCGAAGGGACCGATGTTCAAGCGAATAGTCTCGGACGCATACCGGCCGTTCTTATTATAGACGTTGGTTGGCAATTGCCGCCAGTTGCGAAGCGATACGCTGGTCTGCAGAAGGTCGAGCCGGAACAGGCAGACGGTATCGCGGCTCCCACGACGGCGTGCGACTCCGGAAGAGACGAGATCCGTCTCACCCCAGCACGGTGGAGCGGTAAATAGTCTAGGGGCTGGCGCGGGGCCGGGAAGCCTGCGCACCGGATCCGGTCCGATCTGCCTGACTTGGTCGGCAGCCGTCGCCCGGTGGACATCCAGTTCGACCGCCCGGAGGTGTTGAATGGAACGTCAACGTCGGTCATTTAGCGAAGAATACAAGCGCCAGACCGTCGAGCTGGTGTTGTCGAGCGGGCGCTCGGTCACGTCGGTTGCCAAGGAGCTTGGTCTGCGCGACTCGGTGCTGCGGCGCTGGGTGGATAAGGTTCGGCAGGAGCCGACATCGGCGGCGTGGCGCCCCACCACGCAGGCGACGCCGATGTCGGCGGACCAGGCTTCGGAACTCGCCCGGCTGCGCCAGGAGAACGAGCGGCTCCGCAGTACGCATCCGACGGCGGCCGTCTTGCGTGACGGGTGGTAATTAGCGAAGCGTGTGACCTTAAGTCTAGCTTTAAGG
>NZ_JCAMOR010000152.1:0-8322 GCF_059512385.1 Bradyrhizobium sp. Crot121
ACCGCACGAAATTACTTCGCTGTCGTCGCTATCGCCGCAACTCTGCTCTGGCTAAGATAACTGTCCACGCGACCTAGAGCATGATCCGGAAAAGTGGGTACCGGTTTTCCGAAAAAGATCATGCTCAAACAAAGAGCGAGAGCGGGATGACGATTCGAAGAAAAGTCATCACGCGCTAGACTCTTGCCTTGACGCGTTCGGGAATTTTCTCTGTCGTCGTCGGGAAAATTTCCCTCGCATGCGGCGCTTTAATCAGGTTGCCGACGTCCATCGGCGCGATAAGATTCGAAACGCTACATCCCGCGCCTTGAATTTATCCATTGCGTGCGGATTCTTACCCAATGAACTTCAACCCCGCCTTCCATTCGTGGAGGCGGGGTTTTTCTTCGGCGCGCTTCGGCAGCCCGCAACAGCGTCCCGGCTACGCCAAAGGGGCTTCGCCGCGGCGCGCAAGCCCGGCACGACGAAGCTTTCCGCTGTCATCGTCCGCCACCGGGTCGGCCGAATGGCCGCCCGATGACAGGCTCCGGCGGACGATCCAGTATTCCAGAGGCGGTTGAGTTTGAGCCGAAAGGCCGCCGGATACTGGATGCCCCGCCTTCGCGGGGCATGACGCGTTCGCGTTCTCACGGCGTGAATTGCCCGACCTTTGCGTTCGTTTCACCCTCCTCGAAACGCAGAGGGCGTAGGGAAAGCCGGGTGCCGGTTGCACCCATCCATAGCGCCGCGGAACTTCACGGCGCGTTGACTGAAAGGTCGGAACGGCGCCCGTGTTCCGCAGTTGGGCCTCCGAAGGGGCACCATTGGAGGAGGACCGATGAAGAAGCTCGCATTGTTGAGTGCCGCCGCGGTGTTGGGGACGACGTTCGCTACCCCGTTGATGGCGCAGGGAGTCACGCAGGAACCCGGTTCGATCGGGTTCAACTATCCGAATTCGCGCTACATGACGGGCAGCTATGGCGTCGGTACGCCCTATAACACCGGCCGTTATCCCCGTATGGGTTACTATTATCGACCGGTCTACTACGGACCCGTCTATCACCGACCTTATTACGGGCCGGGTCCAGGCGCGGTCGCTGCCGGCGTCGTCGGTGGCGCGATCGGTACCGCAGCCGCGATCGCCGCTGCGCCGTTCGAGCCGTATGATTCCTACGCCTATTACTACGATCCTTATTGAGGAACGCAGTAGCGACAGGAGAGCGGCCCACGGGCCGCTTTTTTGTTGCGGCTTCCGCTATGCGCCCGTCGCAACGGCAGAACGGCGTGGGCGCCGTTCCATCAAATCGTCACGTTCCCGGCGAATTGCGGCCAAAACCTGTTGGCTAGTGGCGAAAACCGGGCAAGCACAAACATGGGAAAAGAAATTGTCCTACAAAATGATCGCAGAACGCGACAACGAGAAAGTCAAGGTCGAACGCCAGAGCTCATTGATCATCGTTGCCAAGGCACGCGTCTTCGCCAGCGCCGGCTGGCAGGTCGTGATCACGGACAAAGAGGGGAAGTTGTACGCTCCGGCGGAGTTCGATCAATTGTTAGCGGCGTGATTTTTCGGATTGCGTGGGGCGATAAGCGTCAGCGTAATCCGTCGATCGGCTGGCTGTGAGTGGCGGATTATGCTGACGCCAATTCGCCCTACCAGTTCTGCTTCATCAATTCAGCAAAACGTGAACGACCGATCGCGGGGCGCGAGACCGCGATGCGCTGACTGTGCGGCTGCGTCAGCGGTTGGTGCGCGGGAAGATCATTTCATTTCGGCGCTCGATTGAGAGCGTCCGTATCGTCGGTTTACCGCCACGGCGAAGCTTCTTCCTAAGACGCATCAAGCAGGGATGCCCCGGCCCCTTTTACGCACACGTCCGCCGTGGCCGATCACGATGATGTTTTTTGGATGATGAGTATCATTCTATTGAACGTGAACGTCTGATCGCCATCTGGAGCCGCGAACGCCACGATGACTTCGAAACGTTGGCGAGAGTTCAAACATGATTTGTTTGGTCAAGTCGAAAGGGGAATAGGCAATGACTAGGTTCAAGCTTTTCAGCGCGGTTGCATTGGTAGCAGCAATGGTCGCGAGTCCGGTGGTCGCGCAGCAGGCGGTCCAGGAGCCTGGCGCGGCGGCGTTCTATCAGAGCCTCGGCGTCGGCTCCCATTCCTACCCGCAGAATGCGCTGGCGTCCTTCGGCCGCGTCGATCTGTCGGCTGCGCCTCCGGCGCGTCATGCGCGCGCGTCCGCGCGGCATCACGTCAGGCACTGACGTAGTGACGAGGTCGGCGAGCATGGGTAAGCCGCCGGCTTCTTCAGTCGAAGGCGGATCGCGCTCTCGCGCCGTCCGCCTTCAAACCGTTTGAAGCGCGCCGTTACTCAAATCCGCCCTGCGGAGCGCCACGCCGGAACGGGATCGAGTGGTGTGCGGTACAGTTCGATATTGTCGGCGTCGGTGACGCGAACCGCGCAGCCTTTCGCTTTCAACTCGGGCTTGACCTGTGAGAGCTCGTTGGCGAGCTGGTCGGCTCTGTCGGAGGCGACGTGCAGGTCCTCGAGAATGATCGAGCCCTGATTCCTGAACTCTTCCCCAACGACGAGATCGAAGCTGTAGCAAGGCATCCGAACCACTCCTGTTTCGGTATGCACTGCATGGTAGCACTGAGTCGTTGGTTCCCTAATACGACCAACGCACAATGGTTAAGCGTCGCGCGAGAACGGTGTGCAGCGATGCCCGAATGCATCACACGGCTCGTCCCGCGATGAAATGTTCCGTAGTTTTCCGGTGGCCCGCTGGCCGCAAACTGTGATCCAGGCCACTTTTGCCTTGTTAGGACTTTATTAAACTTATCGGCGTCCCCTTAAAGGCACGGGAATTTGTGGCGGAACCGGATCCGGGAGCCGGCAGCTACAAGAGAAGGCCGGCGGCGTAACGCCCGCCGGTCTTTTCTCTGCACTGGCGGCGAAGGAGCCGAGCTACGAAGTAAGACAGCAATCCTGCTTCTTCTGGCGATGAGCGGCCGCCGTGCTCCATCACAGGATCAGAGAAGCCTTTGCACAATCCTCGGTCCCCAGTGCAAGGCCGTGAAGTAGTACGTGCTTACTGCGATGAACGCTGCGGCGATGCCCATGCAAATCGCCGCTCCGATTTTGACGTGAGCAGCAGAGCGCAGCTCGCGCGCGCGAATGAACGCCTCGGCAACAATCAGATTGGGAATGTAGAAAAAGAAAGCCATCACGACGTCAAAGCCCCCATCGAAAGTCGGCGTGTGGCCCATGTTGTGGCCGAGCAATGCCCAGAATCCGTAGTCCATCCGGTAGAGCCAGGATCCGATCACCAGTGCAAACAGCCGGATCGCCCAGGCGCGATGCTGCTCGAAGCGTTTGCCTCGCGCATGACAGAACGTTGTGACGGCGGCGATGGCCGTGAGCGCGCCATAGGTGCTGAAACCGATATTCATGGGTGTCCCGCCGATCGTGCCCTGCACGGCGATAAAAGCGAGCCCGCCCAAGCCGGCCATGAGTGCTGACAATGCATAGAGCCGGCCGACCCACCGGTGAAACGCCGGTGCTCTTGCCCGCACGGCGCTGATCAGTTGCAACGGCCCGAGCAGCAGCAGCACCGTGCCGGCCGCAAAATGCAGCCCGATACCCATTGTTGCCAGCAGCGAATGCGGATCGTGAAGGCGCGGCAGATCCCGGTTCCACTGATCAAGATTTCCATCCACCAGCGCGCCAAGATAGATCGCAACGATATAGAGGCCGAAGATGGCCGCGCTGATCCAGACGGCAGCCACAAGGGCGGTCATCGTCCATCGCAACGCCGCCGCGCCGACGGCATTGGCGCCGATCGAGCTGCTTTGCTGCCGATCAAGTTCGAATTGCAAGGACACTGCGATAGCTCAGCATAAGTTTGACGCGCGACGAACAGGATTTGGAGCTGATTGAGGCATTGGGATGACTGCAAGGCTCGGAGCCTGGTCGATGACGTTACCGATGTAATTCGAACGCATGTGATCGATCGAGCGCAACTTTCGTGGTCTCCAGCGCGTTGTGCAAGCATGACAGCTCAGCAAACTCTGCATCCCATGATGAACTTTGACCCGTCCGAGCCCGCGATCCTGCATGACCGCGCCACGGACGAGATTGTTACCTGGATCGGCGACGAAGCCGACGACTTCCGCCGCACCAGCAACGCGCGCGCCGACGGGGCGGTTGCGTGGCGGGAGTTCGTGTTCGACGGATGGGGGAATGTGCTGGGCGGGTGAGGGTCGGCGGAGTTGGTGGCGGGCGTGCAGCGCCAATCGCGGATAGCGGTTGCCTCGGGCGGCAAGGGCGGATATCCGTCCGCTCCTCCGGGCCAGACCAAATTCCGACGATCGGCCCGGGCAGACCACGAACGGACGACCGATGCCCCTGTCTCTGCCCAAGCAAAAGATCCGCGTCCTGCTGCTGGAAGGCGTGAACGATTCTGCCGTTCGCCTGTTCGACGCCAATGGTTACACCGAGGTCGAGCGTCTGCCGAAGGCGCTCGGCGCCAAGGAGATCAAGCAGGCGCTGTCGGGTGTGCATATGCTGGGCATTCGTTCCAGGACCCAGCTCACCGCCGACGTGATCGAGGCGGCCGATCGGCTGATTGCGGTCGGCTGTTTTTCCGTCGGCACCAACCAGGTCGATCTCGACGCGGCGCGGCGGCTTGGCATCCCAGTGTTCAATGCACCCTATTCCAACACCCGCAGCGTGGCGGAACTCACCATCGCCGAGGTGGTGATGCTGCTCCGAAAGGTGTTCCCGCGCTCGGTCGCGGCGCATGCCGGCGGCTGGGACAAGTCCGCGGAGGGCAGCCGCGAGGTGCGCGGCAAGACGCTCGGCATCGTCGGCTACGGCAATATCGGCTCGCAATTGTCGAATCTCGCGGAAGCCATGGGCATGCGCGTGATCTTCTTCGACCAGACTGACAAGCTCCGCCACGGCAACACCGAGCCGGTCGAGACGCTGGATGAGCTGCTCGCCGCGAGCGACGTGGTCTCCCTGCACGTGCCGGAGACGCCGGCCACTGCCAACATGATCGGCGAGCGTGAATTGCGGCAGATGAGGCAGGGCGCCTACCTCATCAACAACTCGCGCGGCACCGTCGTTGACCTTGATGCCCTGGCCCGGGTGCTCGGCGAGGGCTGGCTCGCCGGCGCGGCCGTCGACGTCTTCCCGGTGGAGCCGGCCTCGAATGCGGACCGCTTCGTCTCGCCGCTGCAGGGCCTTTCCAACGTGATCCTGACCCCGCATGTCGGCGGCTCCACCGAGGAAGCCCAGGATCGCATCGGCGGCGAGGTCGCGCGCAAGCTCATCGACTATTCCGATGTCGGCTCAACGCTCGGCGCGGTCAACTTCCCGCAGGTGCAACTGCCGGCCCGCCCAACTGGCACCCGCTTCATCCACGTGCACCGGAACGTCCCCGGCGTGCTGCGGCAGGTGAACGACGCCGTCTCCCGTCACGGCATCAACATCCTCGCGCAGTACCTGCAGACCGATCCCGAAGTCGGCTATGTCGTGCTCGAGACCGACGTCGTCGGCGGAGAGGGCGAGGGATTGCTGGCGGACTTACGGGCTGTCGACGGCACCATCCGCGTCCGCGTGCTGTACGATCAGAATCGGCCGATGGCGCGGTGAGGGGCTCCCTACGGGGTCTGCTGCTTCGCGCGCCACTTTGGGCCGGGCCCTCGCATGTAGTGAAGCTCGGGCCGGTAGGGATCGCAGACGGCTCCGATCAGCTTGCAGCAGCCGGCGGCGATGATCGCCTTCAGCGCTCGGCGCAGCGGTGTCCATGACGGCTGTGCGGGCGGCACCGGCTCCGGCCTCAATGCGACTTGCCAAGCACTGATGCGAACGGCACGGCGAGGACCTCGTCGCCGAGCTCATCGGTGACGTGCAGGACCCAGCTCCGCCAATCTTCCTCGCTTGGCGTCATGATGAGGGCGCGGACCAGGCCTTCCGCGTGCTCGCGTGCCTCGGCCAGGTCCATGGCGTGGCCGCATTCGTCGATGATGACGTGCTCAGCGTCGGAGCAGTGGAAATACAGTTCAGGCATGTTCCGCCTCCTGCGGCAAGCGACCTCACGGCTTATCGATAGCAGCAGGGATGACGGCTGAGAATCCGGGTGATCCCCCATCGGGAAGTTACGGGGAATGCAGAGGATTCGAATCAAGCCGATGTGATCGGTTCGCTAAACCGCTGCATGAGCTCAGAAAAATGTGAACGGGGTCGTTCTTCTCGCGGCGAGCCACGGCGTTCGCGTGGCCGGGTTTTGCGAACGGAAAATCGTTCTGTCTTGCTGCTCGCTTCTGCAGTTCGAATCTACGACGCGCGCAGATGGCGAAACGAATCGCTCCATGACGCGACGATGACTGTTGCGCATTGATCCCTATCGCGTCGGGAGGTGCGCATCCCCTGCATTGTTGCAATGCAACAATAGGGAATGCCGCAGTGCAACAAGGGACCTATATGCTGGGCAGCGAATCCAGTCAGGAGAATTGCAGTGAAGAAGACTTCCCTAACTCTTGCGGCCCTCGTCGCGATCTCAATGGCGGGTGCCGCTGCCAGCTTCGCTGCGGAGTTGCCGACCTATGAACTCAACGGCCTGCCGATCTCGCAGGTGCAGGTTGGATTGCTGGGAGCGGCCAATGTCCGGGAGCAGTCGCCGGTCGCCACCACAGCGGCTTCTCCGCACCAGCTCAGCGTGCTGACACAGCGACCGAAACTCAAGGCGGCGTCGGCGACACAAAGCGCGACCCAAACCTCCGGTCTCGCGGGCCACTGAGCGCCGCGTCCAAAGCCGCACGAAATGCCAAAAGGCCCGCAACCTCGCGGGCCTTTTTTCTTGATGGCCGCCGCTTGTGGACGGCGGTGAGGCAGGACGGCGGGTTAAGAATTTGGTCATTTCTTTCCGCGCATTTTCACGACCTCATTCAGCAAAGAGGCACCATGTCTGACATCACCATTCCCGGCGGGCGTATTCGTTCCTTCGTCGAGCGGATCGAGAATCTGGACACCGAATTGCAGGAGTTGAACGAGCAGAAGAAGGAAGTCTTCTCGGAAGCCAAGGGCGAAGGCTTCGACGTGAAGATCCTCAAGGAGATCATCAAGCTGCGGAAAGAGGACAAGGACGAGCGCGACGAGCGCGAGAGCCTGCTCGATCTCTACATGCGCGCGATGGAAACCTCGCCGCCGGAAAAGACCGCCAAAGCGGCATGACACGATCAAAGTGACGCGCGTCGGGCGGGTGAACCATCGGGGCTGCGCTTCGCGCGGCCCGATGACAGGCTCCGCGTAACCTGCCGACGTCCGGGCAGCGTATCGCGGCCAATACTGACATGGCGATGTCAGTCGAAGCCGCGGAACGCAACCCAATCGGAGATCGGGTCCCGCCTGGTCCTGAGCGTGTTGATGGGATTTTCGTCCGCGTATCCCAGGCCCATCCCGCAAAACACCATTTCCTCGGCTGGCAGTCCAAGCAGGTCTGCCAGCGTCCGGGGATAGCGCGACCAGTATTCCTGCGCGCAGGTCGACAGTCCATCCTCGACGGCGAGCAGCATCACCGTCTGGATGAACATGCCGAGATCGGCCCATTGCGGAGGGCCGAGCCTGCGGTCGAGGCAGAAGAACAGGCCGACCGGCGCGCCGAATAGTTGTCCGTTCTTCGCCAATTGCTGCAGTCGGCCGGCACGATCTTCCCGGGGAATGCCGATCGTGGTGTAGAGATCCTCTCCACATTCCCAGCGTCGGCGCCGGTACGGGTCCCACAGCGAATTCGGATAGACTTGGTATTCCGGAGGCTCTCCAAGCGGATTGGCAGTTGCGCGGGCCTTGAGTTCGTCAAGCGGGGCGCCCTGAAGCGCATAGACGCGCCATGGCTGGAGATTGCCGCCCGATGGCGCGCGCCTGGCTTTATCGAGCAGCCGCAGGACCTGCTGCTTGGTGACGGGATCGGATTTGAACGATCGAACCGAAATGCGCCGCTCGATAGCTTCCGCAACATTCATGAGATCAACCAAGGAGTTTGGTGAGCGCGTCGGCCACTTCATCCGGCCGCTCGAGTTGCGGATAATGGCCGAGACCGGCAAGCGCGGTCACACGGGCATGCGGTAGCTTCGCGCTTGCGCGTTCGAGAATAGCGCTGCCGGAAATTGGATCGGCAGCGCCATAGACGAAGCCAAGCTTGACGCCGGTCTGCGACAGTGCGGCTTCCCACTGCGGGGAAAGCCTGGACCGGGTCCTAACCGGCTACATAGGTAACAGAATAGACCGGCGACATGGGTAACAGGTCAACTGATCGGCAAGGAGGA
>NZ_JCAMOR010000153.1:0-7544 GCF_059512385.1 Bradyrhizobium sp. Crot121
CTGCGCCAAATCCTCGTCCAGCTCATCCGCCGACTTCAGCTCCTCCCAAGCTGAAATCCGGGTTCTTCACGGTCGACCAGATAAGTGGTGATTGCCAAATGCGCTCCCTTTAGCCCTGCCCGGGCAGCGATGGTGCGATCTAGAACGAGGTGGGGTTTAAGGAACCCCGGGATCGTCACTAAACCTCTGTTTGATTGCGCAAGGCGAGGCGGGTGTCTACACCTGGGCTGGCACGACGCGGGATACGGCATGCCCGGCATGCGGTCCTGCTCGCGGCTGGCCAGGTTGTTGGACCGGATGGACAGGACATGCGCTATGGCAAGCCCGAGTTCCGCAACGATGGCTTTGTCGCCTTGGGGCGCAATTCGCTGCGTCAAAACGCCAGCTAACGACAGACATCCTGCATCAAAGAAGAACCACGTGCTGCCTAAACATCTGCGTCGCCTCGAAGCTGAATCGATCGAAATCATGCGTGAGGTTGTCGCCGAGTTCAAAAGGCCGGTCATGCTCTATTCGATCGGAAAAGACTCGAGCGTCATGCTGCACGTCGCCATCAAGGCGTTCTATCCGGCAAAGTTGCCGTTCCCCCTGCTTCACGTCGACACGGGCTGGAAGTTTCGCGAGATGATCACCTTCCGCGATGAGACAGCCAAGCGCCTCGGCGTCGACTTGATCGTCCACGTGAACAAGGAAGGCATCGAGCGCGGGATCAACCCGATCGATTCCGGCTCGGCTCTTCATACGCAGGTGATGAAGACCGATGGCTTAAAGCAAGCGCTTGATCTCTATCAGTTCGATGCCGCGTTTGGTGGAGCACGACGTGACGAGGAAAAGAGCCGCGCAAAAGAACGGATATTCTCCTTCCGTTCGGCCGGACACGTGTGGGACCCACGCAACCAGCGACCGGAGCTCTGGAATCTCTTCAACACCCGAATCCGCCAGGGCGAAACCATGCGTGTGTTCGCAATGTCGAACTGGACTGAGCTCGACGTCTGGGAATACATCATGCTCGAGAAGATCCCGGTCGTCCCGCTCTATTTCGCAAAGCAAAGGCCCGTCGTCCGGCGGAGCGGCGCAATGATCATGGTCGACGACAAGCGATTACCGCTTCAGTCGAACGAGAGGCCGGAGATGCGGATGATACGTTTCCGCACGCTGGGATGCTATCCCTTGAGCGGGGCTATCGACTCCGACGCGACCACGATCGAGGACATCGTCGCGGAAATGCAGACCGCGAGGGTATCTGAGCGCCAGGGACGCTTGATCGATACCGATGAAGCCGCTTCGATGGAGAAGAAGAAGCGGGAAGGTTACTTCTGATGGCTTCCAAAGCGACAGCCGAGCTGGTCCAGGCCGGAACGAAGGACCAACTGCGATTCATCACCTGCGGTTCGGTCGACGACGGCAAGTCGACGCTGATCGGCCGGCTGCTGCATGACACCAAGATGATTTACGAGGATCAGCTGATGGCGCTGGCACGCGACAGCGCCAAGCACGGCACCAACGGCAATGAAATCGACTTTGCGCTGGTAGTCGACGGGCTTGAGGCCGAACGGGAGCAGGGCATCACGATTGACGTGGCTTACCGCTTCTTTACCACCCGGCGCCGCTCGTTCATGGTGGCCGACACGCCCGGCCACGAGCAGTACACGCGTAATATGGCAACCGGCGCCTCGAACGCCCAGCTCGCCATCATCCTGATCGATGCCCGCAAGGGTGTGCTGGTTCAGACCAAGCGTCACTCCTTCATCTGTTCGCTGCTCGGTATTCGTCATGTCGTCCTGGCAGTGAACAAAATCGACCTCGTCAACTACAAGAAGGAGAGTTTTGACCGGATCGTCGGTGAGTATGTGGCCTTTGCTGCCGGTCTTGGCTTCACGTCGATCGTTCCGATCCCGATCTCCGCCCGGTACGGCGACAACGTCATCAACCGCTCCGGCAAGACCCAGTGGTACCAGGGGCCTTGCCTGCTCGATCATTTGGAGAGCATCGATATCCAGTCCGACACTGGAAGCCAGGCTTTCCGCTTTCCAGTCCAGTGCGTGAATCGGCCCAACCTGGACTTCCGCGGCTATGCCGGGACGGTGGCTTCCGCGAGCATCACGGCAGGAGATGAGATCGTTGTCGCAGCGTCTGGACGGACTACACGCGTCAAGCGCATCGTCACCCAGGACGGCGATCTTCCTCGCGCTGAGGCCGGCGATGCCGTCACCATTGTCGTCGAAGATGAGATTGATATCAGCCGTGGCGATCTTCTCGCCCGTCCGGCTGAGCGGCCGGAGGTCGCCGATCAATTCGCCGCTCATCTGATCTGGATGGACAATGACCCGCTCGTTGCTGGACGCAACTACATCCTTCGCATTGGAACACAGACTGTGGCCGCCGGTCGTATTACTACAATCAAGTATCGGATCGACGTCAACACACGTGAGCACCTGGCAGCCAAGACGCTTAGCCTCAACGAGATCGGATTCTGCAATCTTGCGACCGCAACGCCCACGGCTTTCGATGCTTACGAGGTCAATCGCAAGACCGGTTCATTCATCCTCATCGACCGTTACACCCACCGCACGGTCGGCGCCGGCATGATCGCGTTTCCGCTACGGCGGGCTAGCAATATCGCGTGGCAACCGATTTCAGTGGGTAAGAGAGAGCGGGCGGCGCTCAAGGATCAAAAGCCTTGCATCATCTGGTTCACCGGCCTGTCCGGCGCGGGCAAATCGACAATTGCCAACGTCGTCGATCAGAAGTTGTTCGCAATGTCGCGCCACACGATGCTGCTGGACGGCGACAACGTGCGGCACGGATTAAATGGGGACCTCGGCTTCACCGAGGCCGACCGTGTTGAAAATATTCGGCGTGTGGGCGAACTCGCCAAGTTGATGGCCGATAGCGGTTTGATCGTGATTTGCTCATTCATCTCGCCCTACAGGTCCGAGCGAGATATGGTACGCAACCTGGTTGCTGAGGATGAGTTCATTGAAGTTTTTGTGGACACGCCAATCGAAGAATGCGCGCGGCGCGATCCCAAAGGTCTCTATGCAAAGGCGAACTCCGGCAAGATCAAGAACTTCACCGGCGTCGATGCGCCCTACGAAACGCCAATAAGACCCGAAATTCATCTCAAGACCATGGGGCAGAAGCCCGAACACCTAGCGCAAGCCGTTGTCGATCTATTGATGGCCCGCGCAATCGTCCGCGGCCGCTAGCGTTTGCCAAATTTGCCGTCCTTGCCGAAACACTCGAGCCGGTTAGCTCCCGCAACTTGCACTATAAAAGAAGGGTTCTATCGGCAGAGCTTGCCGTAAGGCCCAAAGCAACGCTTCACAGATGGTCGATATAGGGCTCCACATCCCGCCTGATTTCATACTAGCGGCAACCATCGTAGTGCCGTCGGCGTTGTCGGTGTCGAGCCTCGAATTTCGTGCTGATCGCCGGAGCGACAGCCCTGCGCGAACGCCCCTCAGCCAAATCAGGCCAACTTGCTACTCGTGATGGCATGCTTGGATGTTGCTTTTCTCAGCGATGGGGTCGCCCCCCATGTAAGCCGACCGCGAGCTCCGCTCACTAGTCCATGACCTCCTCATATCGTTTGTCGAATACCGAGAAACCAGCGGACAAGTACAAGGGCTGTCCCTACCGCAAATCCAATCCGCTGGCAGTTGATCGAGAATCGGGCGATGCTGCTGCTCGATGTTTGATTTGTGCAAACTGATCGTCGGGACAGTGATCGATCTGCTGCGGTCGCGCGCAATGCTCGAGGCGGAGATTTTGGTGCTGAGGCAGCAAATCAATGTGCTGCGGCGCGGCAATCCCAAGAGACTTCGATTTGCGTCGATTGACCGGCTGATATTGGGAGGTATCTGCCGGCTGTTTCCCAAGATGTATGATACACTTGCAATTGTCCGACCCGATACCGTGATCCGCTGGCACCGCGCCGGTTTTAGGCTGTATTGGCGCAGGAAATCGCGCCACTGTTGCGGTCGACCAACGGTATCGTTGGAGATTCGCCGTCTGATCCGCGAGATGAGCCTCGCCAATCCATTGTGGGGAGCACCGAGACTCCATGGCGAGCTTCTCAAGCTCGGCATCGATGTCGGCCAGACCAGCGTCGCCAAGTACATGGCACGGAGGAGGGGACCCCCCTCGCAGGGATGGAAGACGTTCCTTCGCAACCATGCTGACGGGATCGCGGCGATGGACCTTTTCGTGGTGCCGACGATCTCGTTCCGGTTGCTCTATGGATTGCTGATCATGGGCCATGGTCGGCGGCAGATCCTGTGGCTTGGAGTGACCGCGCACCCAACGGCCGAATGGATCGCCAATCAACTGACGGAGGCGTGTGGCTGGGAGCAAATCCCTCGTTACCTGATCCGGGACCGCGACGGCGCCTACGGAAAGATATTCCTGCGCCGGGTTCGATCCATCGGGATTCGAGACCGTCCGACGTCTCCTCGCTCACCTTGGCAAAACGCTTGTGCAGAACGGCTGATCGGTTCAATCCGCCGGGAATGCATTGATCATGTCGTGGTGTTCGGAGAGCGCCATCTGCGTCACGTGCTGCTCTCGTACATGAACTATTACAACGGCACGCGCACCCATTTGTCGTTGCATAAAGACGCGCCGATTTCACGCGGCGCCGCGACAGTTGGACGCATTCTCTGTCGCCCGATTCTGGGCGGACTGCACCACCAATATGCCCGGACTTGATTTGCGGTAGGCATAGCATCGCATCACCGAAAAACGAGAAATCCGTGTCGTGCCGCGATGTTGCGGTTCTGTCCGGGACCTGATCCGAGCGTCAGACTCATTCGCCAAGCAGAGGCAACGCGAAAATGGTCATTGGAAGCGCGTCTCGGTTCGCCGACGCAGGCTTTTGTCAGTTCAGATCGCCCTTCGTGCCCCCAGCGCTTAACGTCAGAACGATCCAGCCTCTTGATGCAGCTCGCCACCCCGCATCAGGCGGCGGGCGATGTCGGCGGTCTGCAGGGCCGCGCGTTCGGTCGGTGAATGGGCCGCCACATAGCGGGCAACCGCGATGAGGATGTGCCGGCCCTCGTCCGTGTCGCCCCACGCGCCGAATTGCCGGACCCCGGCCTCCAGCATCTGATACGTATGGAAGCCTGCATCTTCGCGCAGCACCGCATGCGCGAGCGTGGCGATCAGTGCCTGCGGCGAATGGCCGAGCGTGAGATGCCGTGCCACCAGGCTCGCGGCGAGATCGACCTGTCGCTGCCGGTCGAAGGCGTCGAGCAAGGCGGCGCCGATCGTCTCTGGATCCGCGGGCAGAGCATCGAGCTGCTCGCCGCCGTCGCCCCGGATGCGCGCCGGCGGCACATTGAGATAGCGAGCAAGGTAGAGCGCCATCGCTCCGTGCAATACGCCGCGAACGGCCGTGACGTGAGTGTCGATGTTGGCAGTCCCGATGCGCGTCAGCATCTGGTGGACTGCGTTGGCGTAGGTGAAGACGTGATGCGCCGTCTCCCAGTCGGCGTGCTCGTTGGCAGTGCCGAAACGCGCCACCCTGAGTGATGCCGCGTACGCGAGGGATTGGCCAAGGTCAGCAGGAGCGGCACCGGCGCGGATCGCCGCCTTGAGCGCGTCAACGATCCTGGCCGGATCGTCACCGAGCAGCTCTTGAGCAAGTGCGGCGTGGTCCGACCAGTCACGCGCGCCGCGTCCGGCAGCGAACAGGTTTGCGAGTTTGCTGGTTGATTCCTCACACAACGCAACAAGGTCAACGGGCTGGCGCCAGGCCGTCGATTCCTCGGCGCCACGAGCCGCTACCATCTGACCGGCGACAGTTGGCAGCAGAGCCGCCGCGTGTTGCCAGCCGACCAGGTCGAGGCACTCGAACGCCTTGTTGATGAAGTCGAGCGAGTGCCCGGTGTCGGCGAAAGCCCGCTCGGTCGCGGCGGCGAACAGCGCATCAGCGAGTTCAGCCGGGGAGAAGCCGGCCGCAATCGCCGTAAGCAGGGTGCGTTCGGCCGCCTCGCAATGGCGCACGGTTGTCCAACGCCGCAGCCAGCGTTTGAGCGCGGCCGGATCCGGCCGGCTTCCAAGCGGCGCGCGGTCCCGCCGCGGCGCCTCGCCGTTGCAGTCCGCCGCCACGCGGCGCGCGCCGTGGAAGAGAGCGAGATAGGCTTCCTCCTCCGGCAGCACAGGCAGAAGATTAGCGAGTGCCGTAAGGATCGTAAGACCCACGCTCCAGCCGTCGCGATTTTGCGCCCCGAACAGCGCCACCTGCCGGACGATTTCGCCCTGCGGTACGCCGGCCGCGAGCTGACCATGGATGGCCTTGGCAATGATGAGGCCGAGGTCGTGGGCGAGGCCGTTCGCAAGCCGCTGATGCCAGTGCGCGACGGGATCGGCCTGCGTGAACGCGGTCTTCACCCAGACGTCACCATTACGTACCTCGACCGCGCAGATCGGCACGTCGTCCGCCCACAGGTCGAAGGTGCAGCCGCTTTCGAGATCGAAGCGGGCGTGGTGCCAGTGACAGGTCAAGATGCCGTCCTCGAGGCTGCCGCGGTCGAGCGGGAAGCCCATGTGCGGGCACCGATTGTCGAGGGCGAAGACGCGCCCGCGGTCGTAGATGACGAGGATCGGACGATGGGCACCGTGCACAACGAGCCGCCCCTTGATCTTCAGCTCCTCAAGGCTGCCCGCCAGCACAAATTCCTTGCTGGGCGCGTCCATGAGCATACCTCCCATTGTCGCTTCGGGGCTGCTGCAGGTACTCGACAACATAGGCCTCCTCTCGCGCAAAGGCGAGAGGAGGCCGTGGTTTAAGGACTGCGCGAAAGGAACCGCACTGGATTATCCAGCCGTACAGAACTGATGTTCAGTTCGATCGCGTTCGGCAGTTTCGACACAAGCGTCGCGATGACAAGCGGCAAACGCAGGGACAAGCACTGCGTGGCTGGTCAAACTGCGCGCAGCCATCGTCGCACCGCCGGCCGAAATCGCCTGCCGATCCAACCAGCGCTAGCACTACTTTGGCAGAAAGTGTTTTCGCCACTGTTTTTCAAGGATTTGCTTTCGGCAATATGGACACTGCTGAGACGGTGGCCGAAGGATGAGATCGACGATGGCGTGACGTACGGCGGGCATGGTTGGTTGAGGCGGAGGCCCGTTGATTCTTTTTTTTCCGCCCCGCGTGTGCGAGGCGACGATGTTGCAGGAAGGTGTAGGCGATCATTGTCATCAGGGCGTGGCGATGAAGACCCTGCTATGATCGCCCTTCGAAGTGATCAAGTCCGAGCTCCTCCTTCAACTGCTGATGCGCTTGCTCACAAATCCACCGTGCCTTGATGGTGGCTGCCAGCGTGCGCAGATCCGTCGCCGCCGGAAGATTGGCGAGATAGTATTTCTTCTCTCCCGAGGCGCGTTGCTCGCCAATGAGCCAGGCTTTCATGGCGATCAGCGCGGAGGGAGGAAGAGCGGCGCGGGCCCGAGGAGGGAACTGGGGGAACTGATGCGGTCACTAACGCAAGCTGAGGGTCCCCGTGACCTTCTTCAGTCTTAACCCATCGACTGCGAGC
>NZ_JCAMOR010000154.1:0-7449 GCF_059512385.1 Bradyrhizobium sp. Crot121
CGAGCGACGGCGGCTCCGAGGCGATGGCTTGGCCGGACCCCATGATCAATTTTGCTGAACTTGACGCACAGAACTCGTCCGAGGGGGAAAAAGCTTCAATGACCCTTCCAATTGAGCCACCACGCGGACATGACGGGCAGTCGTTGGCGTGGTGATGGGACACCTAACTTCCTAAACGAGGAGGGCTGGGCGGCGCGTCGTCGGTCGGCACAAGCTTCGATCGCCGTTCGCGCGCCCGAGCGGCATCAGACGCGCCCGCGGGTGCGTGCCTAGATCCGGCTCAAGAAAAACGCCTCCAGTTTGCCTTTGCCCTTCACGTCAATGCTGCCGCGTGGCTCCAGCGCGAAGGGACCGACGAGGTGGCGGGCGATATCCTGGGACACATGGATTCGATTGGGCAGAGAATAGGCCTCGAGCCGGCTGGCGACATTTACAGTATCGCCCCACACGTCGTAGATGAAGCGGTGCGTGCCGATGATGCCGGCGACTACCGGACCGGAATGTATGCCGATCCGGATTTGCAAGGGCCAACCGAAATGGCCGTTGACGCGGCCTAGCCGATCGATCATGCCGAGCGCCATTTTCGCGATCGCTGCGAACGCATCGGGGTTCGGATCGGGCAAGCCGGCCACGGCCATGTAGGCATCGCCGATGGTCTTGATCTTCTCGACGCCGAGCTCGTGGGCAAGCGCGTCGAATTCCGAGAACAGCCGGTTCAAATACTCGACCGTCGCTCCAGGCGTGACCCGTGCCGAGTGCTCGGTGAAGCCCACCAGGTCGGCGAACAGAACGCTCACGCCCTCGAAGCGGTCGGCGATCATGGCTTCGCCTTGGTTCAGGCGGCCAATCACCTGTCTTGGCAGGATGGTCAACAGCAGCCGCTCGAACCTGGCGGTCTCGTCCTCGATGCGGCGAAGATACCTCTGCTCGCGGTCACGCCAGCGCTTCTTGTGTAAGCACGCGTTGATGCGCGCGCGCAGCAGGGTCGGATCGAACGGTTTCGGGAGATAATCCTCTGCGCCGGCCTCGATGCAGCGGACGGCGCTCTCTGTGTCCGCCAGGGCCGTAATCATGATAACCGGAATGCGACGTAGCCGCTCATCCGCCTTCATGCGCACGAGCACGTCAAGTCCGTTGATGTCGGGCATGATCAGGTCGAGCAGGACGAGATCGAATTCATCGTGCTCGAGCGCCTGCAGGGCCTGCTGACCCCCGGCTACGGAAGCGACGCGATGACCATCGCGGGCCAGTCGGCGCGACAGCATATCGCGGTTGGCTTCGATATCGTCGACGACGAGAATGGAGCCGGTTTCGGTGACGGCAGACGGCTCTTGCCGGACTGGCCCCAGGCTGCGAATCAGTTCGCTTACCATTGCCGCGCCGGTCTGGTCGCAGGCTAGGTTCGTCTCACCGAGATCGGCCGAAAATCGCACGATGCGATCGAGACGTGGCAGCAGGTCGGTGGCCGCCAGCAGCACTCGGTCGAGGTCTGACCGCAGCGCGCCGCTCGAGATATCGGCTAGATCCTCGCTGAGCATCTCGGCATAGCCTTTGATCGCGTTCAAGGGTGTGCGCAGCTCATGGCGTAGCTGCTGCTCCTGGGTGGCGGCCGCCGGGTCGGTCGCGTTGTTCTCGCGATCGCCCTCGACCAGCTGGTCGACCTTGTCGGCGAGATCCCGGGCGGCACGGAGGACACGGTTGACATCGGGCAGGATATCCTGACGCCCTTCCCGCGACGCCTCTTCGTGCATGATCTCTGCATAGCCGAGCAGAGCGTTGACCGGGGACAGCAGTTCCTGGCGAAGGTGGGCTAGCCGAATACGTGAGGCGCGCGCGCGGTCGGTGTCAATGATGCTCATGGTCGCTCCGGATCCGCGCGTGGGCATGCCGGGGGACCAGCTCGTCGAGCGCCGCCAGCACGGCCTTGCCGCTGTATTCGCCTTTGTGCACCAAATGCTGTACCTGGCCGTTGAGACGCGCGAGATCCTCGGCCGTCAGGGCCTTCGCGGTGACGACGATGACCGGGATGCGTCGCCAGCGGGATTCGGCGCGCAGCCGCGCGACGAACTCGAACCCGTCCATCTCGGGCATCATCAGGTCGAGCAGAATTGCGTCCGGTGAGGCCTCGTTCAAGCGTTCGAGGCCAACCCGACCATTCTCCGCTTGTGTGACCGTGCACTCGATCTCCCGCAAGGCGCGCGCCATCAGCTCGCTGGTCGGAGCGTCGTCCTCGACGATCAGCACGTGCCGTGGCTCGCCCCGCGGGCAGCACTTTTCCACCGCACGGACCAGTTGGTCGCGATTGATCGGCTTGATCAGGTAATCGGCGGCGCCGAGCGAGAAGCCGATGCTCTGGTTGTCGACGATCGTGACCATGATCACGGGAATTTCGGCGAGTGCCGCATCTTCCTTCATGGCACTGAGCACGGCCCAGCCATCCATCTGCGGCATCAGAACGTCGAGCGTGACCACGTCGGGTTTCAGCGTGCGGGCAAGCTGCATCGCCTCCTCGCCATTGGCAGCCATGCGAACGGCGTAGCCACAGCGCTGCAGGTGTCGACGCAGCAGCTCCCGCGCGTTGGGATCATCGTCAACCACGAGAACGATGGGCGCATGCTCGGGCTCCGCGACCTGCAGATCCAGAGAACGCTTCTCTACCGCCCCGGTCGCAGTGTCCGGAGCGGCGTGTGTCACCGCCGGCAGACGAACCACAAAGGTCGTCCCCTTGCCGGCTTCGCTGGTCAGCGTCACATCGCCGCCCAGCAGCCGGCAGAAGCTCCTGGTGATGGCGAGGCCGAGCCCGGTGCCCCCATAGGCGCGGTTCGTCGATTCATCGGCCTGAGTGAAGGCCTCGAACACCTTGGCCTGCTGATCCGGCGTCATGCCGATACCGGTGTCGCGCACCTGGAACTCGATCCCGTCGCCGGCCTCGTTCGTATCGCGGAGCGCGGCCAGGGTGATCGTCCCGTTCCGCGTGAACTTGCAGGCATTGCTGAGAAGATTGAACAAGATCTGCCGCACCTTGGTCAGATCGCTGTGGATCGCGCCGACCTCGTCGGCGCAGTTCACCACGAGGACGTTGCCAGTCTTCTTGGCCAGCGCGGTGACGGTCGCCGCCACACTATCGATCATAGGCCGCAGCTCGAAAGTCTCGAGATAGAGCGTCATCTTGCCCGCCTCGATCTTGGAAAGATCGAGGACGTTGTCGATCAGGCCGAGCAGATGCTTGCCGGCATCCTGGATCTTGCGCAAGTCCGCCATCTCCGATTCGCGCCCGGAACTCTGGGCGTCCTCGAACAGGATCTCGCTGTAACCGATGATCGCGTTCAAGGGCGTGCGCAGCTCATGGCTCATGCTGGCGACGAAATCCGACTTCGCGCGGGTCGCCTGCTCGCTCGCCCAGATCGCCTTGTGCAACTCGCCTTCCATGCGCTTGCGGTCGCTGATGTCGGCGAGGCCGTTGATCATCGCCGGGCGCCCCTCGAACTGGACGCGCTGCGACGCTATGAGCGCCCAGAACTCCTCGCCTCCAGCCCGCTTGAACAGCATCTCCATTCCCTCCACATGGCCCTGCTCGGTGAGTGCGCCGATGAAGCGCTCGCGATACTGCGGGTCTGCGTAGAGAGTCTTCGCTTGCACGCCCAGGGCGGGCGAACTTTCGAGCTCGAACATTTCGCTGAAGCGTTGATTGGCATACCGGATGATCCCGTCATCGAAGGTGACGATCGCCACCGCCATCGGCGCGGCCTCGGCAATGATGCGCAGCCGCTGCTCGCTCTCCTGGATCGCCTGCTCCGCCTGCTTCACGTCGGTGATGTCGGTGTAGGTCGCGACCGTGCCGCCGTCATCGGTCTTGCGCTCGTTGATCTGGATCCAGCGCCCGTTTGAGCGGCGTTGCACATGCGGGCCCTGGGGATCGCGATGCCGGGCCAGACGTTCCGCGACCCAGGCCTCGACGTGTCCCTCCGCGTCGCGGATCTCGCCGCTCGCGGCCGCATTGCGGAGGATCGTTTCGAACGATACGCCCTGATTCACGACATCGATGCTGCCGGTGCCGTGCATGTCCCGGTACCGCCGGTTGTATGTCACCAGCTTGTCGTCGGCATCGTAGAGCGAGAAACCCTCCGAGATGCTCTCGATCGCGTCGGCCAGCCGGCGCTGGGCCTCCGTTGCCGTGTCGCGCGCAACTGCCAACTCCTCCTCTCGCCGTTTGAGTTCGGTCACGTCCGTGAACACGGCAACGGTACCACCATCCTGTGTTTTGCGCTCACTGATCTGGATCCAGCGACCGTCCCACTGGTGCTGTAGAAACGGCCCACTGGGGTTGCGATGCCGGGCAAGTCTTTGCTCCACCCATTCTTGAGGTCGTGTAGCTGCATCGGCCACGATCCCGCGCTCGACCACGGTCTCGATCAAATGCTCAAACTCCAGCCCCGGCTGCATGAGGTCGGCCAACCCCGGATAGAGCTCGCGATAGCGCGAGTTGCATAGCACCATGCGATCATCGGATTCGAACAGGAAAAAGCCTTCCGAAATGCTCTCGAGCGCGTCGGTCAGCCGGGTCTGGGCCTGCGTGGCCTTGTCGCGTGCCTCCGACAGCTCTTTCAAGCTCAGCTCGAGTGAGCGCTCCAGTATCGCCCGATCGCCATCGAAATCGGCGTATGCGGCATCGACGGCTGCTACGAAAGCTTGCAGCACAGCCGGTACTGCGTCCTCGATACCGAGGTGCTTTCTGAGCTGGCGTCGTAGCAGCCTGTGCATCGGTGCCCTATGAGGTTCAGTGCTCGGCGAACGTCGTTATGGTCATGGTTTGATTGTGCAGGCGGCACTCGCCACCGTGCACGAAGGGACAGAGCTCGCCGTACGAGTAGAACCCGGAAATCTTCGTATCCGTCCCGAAGACATCCCGGATTGCTTCAATTTCTTCCTCGGTACGCTGCTTCATCACCAGCTTACGACCGACACAGCTCACCAGAATTGCAAGATCTGGTCGCCAGCCGCCCAGCCCACTGAGGCTGGCCTTGGCGGCGGCCGTCGCGCCGTCGACCAGATCGTCAACATGGGTCTTCATCAAGTGCGCCGTTCCGCCCTGTGGGATGTCGCCGGCGAACGTCATTGACTTGTTCTGCTCGTCCACAGCCAGGACGGTCCGGACGACACCCTGGCCGCCCTTTGCTTCGGTAACCAAGATTGGAAAGAGCAGGGCAGAGCTTGGCAACCGGTCGGCGTGTGAGCCCAGGTACGATTTATAAAGATCGAGCGCTGACCGCCTATCCAGCTCGTAGAGGATGTTGCCCTCGGCCCGAGTGATGATGCGCAGCGGCCCGAATGGCTCCCAGCCGCCCATCGATGCGTAGCCAATACGCAAATCGTTGCCATACAGGCCGACCGCTGCCACGCGCTGGGGGCCCGCGCCACCGTCGGCAATCACCCAAGTCTCGGCGAAGTTGGTTCCATCTCCGGAAAGGCCGCCGGTGATCGACACGCCTTCCGAGACGCCGCCCGCGAGACCGCGCGCCAGGTCGGAGCCATTGACGTGTAAGCCATCAGAAAGCACGAACACGTGGCGCAACGAGGCGTCGTTGAGCTGCCGTGCGAGCTCCTTGCCGACGTCATAGCTTGCCTTCGCCTCGCCAATCGCAGCGGAGGCGAACCGGAGCCGCGTATGTTCGAAGTCCGCAAGGGTGGCAATCACCGAGTCGTCGACGACCATGTCGCCGACGATCTCGCCGGAAGTCGAGCAACCGAGCATGGCGGCCCCTTTGAAATGGTCGCGCAACTCGCCCACGGGGGCGCCTGCCTGCATCAGCGATCTCGCGCCAAAAACGAACACGACACTTTGTCGTCCGACTTCACTGGTCGGCAAATTCGGGCGCCACCCCTCACTTTGAGACCATTTGTATTGAGCCGTTTTCATGAGTTACTCCCTCTCATCGCATGTTCAGACCTTGTTGTCGTCTACTGTCCCGCAGCCGCGAGCAGCGTCTCGACCTTACTCAGCAGCCTCTGCAGCTCGATCGGTTTTGTATCGTAGTCGTCACAGCCGGCCTCGAGGGCCTTGTCCCGGTCGGTCGCCATGGCGTGCGCCGTGAGCGCGATGATGGGGATCTTGCGCAGCTCGGGCGTGGCCTTGATCCGGCGCGTCGCCTCCCAACCGTCGATCACCGGCAGGCTCATGTCCATCAAAATGAGATCGGGCCTGTCGCTCGTCGCCATTGCGACGCCGCGCGCTCCGTCCTCGGCAACGATGACCTCGTAGCCGCCGCGCACAAGGCGCCGCGAGAGCATGTCGCGGTTCATCTCGTTGTCTTCGACCAGCAGGATCTTGGGCATCGCACAGCCTCGGGTGTGTTCATCTTTGCCTCCCGAGCGGCTTGAAAGCAGTCTTGCTCTCCTGCCTACCAAGCCCCAATGGCAATTAAAACAATAATGGCCAAGCCAAAAACGGCGGCGATAGTCGCAGGTACGGAATACCATTCCGGTGTAGTCATCGTTGCCTTCCGAGCGGTGGTTCTCAAAGCTTAGGCCCTCGGCTTCACAAAGACTGTGAAGGGGCTAACACCTTGAAACTAAAATGCATTTACAATCTAGAGGCTGTTGCGCCGCCGCATGCGCGCGGGGCGCGAGAGCGACCAATGCACGGCGCAAGCTGGTCATGATAGGAAGCCAAAACAAACCTCATCACGACGCGCGCGACTTCCACATCGCCGAGCACGTACTCAAACGCCTCGCGGATCATTTCGCCCGATGGCACGGGGCACCATTCATTGGCGTGGAAGCCAGGCCAATTCAGCATCTCACCGCGCTCACTTTCACTAGCGCGGGCGAGGATGGTGCCGTCGCATTCAGGGCTTGGACTCATAACCACTCAGAGGTCTGGGTTGGGTTGAGCCGGACAGCGGACATATCGCAGATACGGCAAAATCGATGTCTCACCATCGTCGGGTTTTGATGATTTTGTCCGGCGCCGCGGAGGTGATAACTGCTTTTACCCATAAATTCTTTGGCATCTCCACTGCACTCGGCGCTGTTTCTGCGGTTTTAGTCTTTGGATACGGCACCCTATACACAATTGCCGGGCTACTTCTCCTCATGTTGCGCAGACGGGCTGCCGCTCGCTGTCGCGTGCTTGGTAGTTGTACTCGTCGGAAGAGTTGCGTTGGCCGTGTCCAGTGTCGTTCCACTCGATTCATTAGAGCAGATATTCGCCATGGCTGTGGGGACGGGAATCGTTGCCTTCTTTACGGCCTATATCGGTTGGAATTGGCAAGCGTTCAGGTAACAACTTATTCTGCGATGAAGGCATCTTACCGAAAGTGGTCCATGCCCGATTTGTGTAAAGATCTATATAATCGCGGGCGCATTGTTAGATGAAGCGCCGCAATGCTGTTGCACCCACAACGACAGCTGCGGCGAAGTCCGCCATCTGAACTACTCTCGCTGCTTTCC
>NZ_JCAMOR010000155.1:0-7156 GCF_059512385.1 Bradyrhizobium sp. Crot121
CAGAAGGACGTGACGCTGACGGGATGGGCGGTGGAATCGCGCGTCTATGCCGAAGACCCGTTCCGCAACTTCCTGCCCTCGATCGGGCGCCTGGTGAAATACCGTCCCCCGGTGGAAGCCAGCCAGGACGGCATCACCATTCGCAACGACACCGGCGTGCAGGAAGGCGGCGAGATCTCGATCCACTACGATCCGATGATCGCCAAGCTGATCACGCATGCGCCCTCGCGCGCGGCGGCGATCGAGGCGCAGTCGACCGCACTCGACTCGTTCTATGTCGATGGTATCAGGCACAACATCCCGTTCCTGTCGGCGCTGATGCATCATCCGCGGTGGCGCGAAGGCCGGCTCTCGACTGGCTTCATTGCCGAGGAATTCCCCAAGGGCTTTGCGGTGCGCGTGCCGGAAGGCGAGGTCGCACGGCGCATCGCCGCCGTTGGCGCCGCCATCGATCACGTGCTCGGCGAGCGCAAGCGGCAGATCTCGGGACAAATGGGCGGCCGCGTCGTGCAGCGCGAGCGCCGCCGCGCGGTGTGGCTCGATCGCCAGGAGATTTTGCTCGAGGTCGGCCGCGAAGGCGACGCGATCGCGATCCGCTTCATCGATGCCGAAGGCAACGCCGGCAATGCGCATCTGCTGCAATCGCCGTGGAAGCCGGGCGATCCGGTCTGGCAGGGGACCATCGACGGCCATTTCGTCGCGGTCCAGGCGCGCCCGGTTCCCAACGGCATTCGTCTGGCGCATCAGGGCGTCGAGGTGCCGGTCTATGTCTGGACCGAAGCGGAAGCAACTTCCGCCCGGCTGATGCCGGTGACGACGGCCTCCGACAGCGGCAAGAAGCTGCTCTGTCCGATGCCTGGCCTCATCGTCTCGATCGCGGTGAGCGAAGGGCAGGAGATCAAGGCCGGTGAGACGCTCGCGGTCGTCGAAGCCATGAAGATGCAGAACGTGCTCCGAGCCGAGCAGGACGGCACCGTGAAGAAGATCCACGCCAGTGCCGGCGCAACGCTCGCGGTGGATGCACTGATTTTGGAATTTGCGTGAAATAAGCGTCGAATGTCCAGACGGTCGCGGCTGCCACTGAGCAATTGTCGAACTCGATCGCCGAGATCAATCGACAGATGGGAGGGCGGCCGAAGCGACCGGTTCGACAGCAGCAAACGTGCGAGGGTTGGCGGACGAGCCCGGCGCGCAAGCAGAAGCGCTGCGCGCGAAGGTCGACGGTTTCGTCAACAGGATACGCTGAGCCAGACCGGGAACGACCAGTTCAAGGCTCCAAGTCGACTGATATAGACCGGGCGAATAAGAAGTATCAGCACTTTTCATTTTCCGTGAATATGCGAGGCCTCTGACACGTAACGGTTCTTGCGGCGCACCTGGACGCGCCAGTTTCCGGACGGCAATTGAGTGAGGCTGGCCATGGCCGTGTGCACTCCCCAATTCGTGTACGCTACGTGTGCACTGAGAGGTCAAAACAGGTACAAACGTGTGCAATTTCGACTAGTTTGGAGTGCACATGTTCCGGGTTCATCCCATTGAGAACATAGGATAAAGTATTGAAATCGCAAGACTATCGCTTTTCTGTGGCTCCGATGATGGATTGGAGCGAGAGTTCAAGTCTTTCAACTGGTTAGAGGGCGGCGTGTGCACGACGTGTGCACCGAGAGATCAAGAAAAATCTATTGACGGCAAATCTGAGCAGTTGGTCTGAGAGATGATAGGGACGTCGGGCTGGACGCAGGACAGCCACCTGCGATTGAGAAGCTGATCTCATTTTCGCTTGGCGAACGGACCTGTCTTCGTTTCGCCAGCGGGGCAGGGCTTCGACGTATTTGCCATTTACGCCATCAGCGACATCATGGTCGCGTACCCGAAATGGGCAGATAGCGGCCTTCGTTGGTTCGAGATATTCGATCGCGTCGATATAGCCGCGGCCCAGCGCCAAGCCAAACTGAACCGGGACGTCGGGCCTCAGCGATACGGTGTCGCGTCGGTGCTCTTCAACGAGCTCCGTCGCCAGTTCGAACCTCCTGCACCAGCAAAACGCGACAAAAAAGCCGAAGCCGCGGCGGCACGCGCAACGACCGACGCGGCTCGGCTAGCGCATATAGAGCGTCGGATCGATCTGGGTGCAAGCTGGCGGCGCTGCGCGATGCCACGCCAAATAATAAGCGCTTCGGGCGGGCTGTTCGCGAGCAATTCGATCTTCACGACCCCTTGCTCGTCACCGAGATGATGCGCGTAGCCCGGCTATATGGCGAACGGCCGGAGATATTTCGCACCGTCGGCTGGCGCCCCCTGGTGGAATTGGCATCCTCGAGAACAACCGCGGTGCCGCGCCGCAAGTTCGAGGCCCGAATCTTGAACGGAGAACGGCTCAGAGGCGCCGAGATAATCCGCGCTCGCCACCAAAATCCGATTTAATTGCGCATTTTAGTCTCAGTTTAACCAAGATGAGAAATCTTAGTTTTTACCCGGTGGGCCTGCGACTTCGAGAACGGGGACACATCAATGAGACGCGCTGAACTCGAAAGAATGGATCTTGACCATCTATGGACTTTGCACGTGGAAATCTCGGACGTGCTGAAGGAGAAGATCACTCAAGAGAGGCGACGGCTGGTCGACAGATTGAATCGATTAGAACGGCCTATTGCCGCACGGCGACCATATCCGCGAGTCTCTCCGAAATATCGAAATCCCGATGATCCGGCTGAGACCTGGGCCGGTCGAGGCAAGTGCCCGCACTGGCTGGCAAAGCAGTTGGCATCAGGCCGGCGGATGGACGAATTCAGAATATGACCCGAGGCTGGCTCCTACTCGAGGCGGCGTAGCTATCAGGCCACTTGCGGGACGGGCAATCTGAGCCGGATGGCGGACTCGACTGGTAACGACGCATTCGGTCGCGTGGACCGCCTTGGCATGGTGGCCCGGTCGACTGCACCGCATCGTGACGAAGTTGCCGCAAGAGCATCACCGGGAGCCTTCAGGATTTCCGCTGTCACGGCTAGGGCGGACGTTGCTCAGCGTGAGCTTCGACGCCGGCTCGTGACTCAAATGCGACATCAATTCGATGGTGCCGCTCGAAGGTGAGTCACGTCAGCCTTCCCATCTTTCACAGTCGGTTTGGCAATGTGGCGACGCTGCAACCTTGGCGCTGGAGCTGCCGCTTTCGCTGATCTCTACGTGCCGGCCGAGTGGGTGCTGGCGCGCAACGAAAGACTGGGGGCAATGCGACCCGCTCAGGCTTGCCCGGCTCGGGTACAGACCTTTTTCGGATTGCCGCGAACCGCAGTCTCTCAAGGCCGCCGAAACGCCACTGCAGCGGATTTTTTCATCTCGGTTAGATACTGACGGGCAGCCTTGCTTATTGCGCGAATGGCTTGCCAGGCCTCGGTGTTTTTCAGCCATGCCTTGGCTTCGCGGAATTTTGTGTACGCCCAAGCAAAGGCAGGAATTGTCATCAGCTTGTCGCGGGTAAGACTGAACAGGCGCTCGACCAGGACGAGCTTTAGAAGCTCGCCGACGATCAACGTTACAACACTGCTCACCATCTGACCGGTAGCAGCCAGATAAGCCGCCACCGGTTTGACCGGTTCCAGCAGGATCACCGGCACCGAAAACAACGCCAACGACGGGTAGGGCCGCAACGATCTGATCCAGGCGCGCAATCGCCTCAGCACCACACGCCTGGCCAGCCAATCCGAGATCGGCTTGGCGATGGCCATGAAAACCGCGTCCGCCAAGAAATACAGGGCGGCCAAGACATAAGTGATCGGTTTCAGGATTCGCTTCAATGTCAACTCTCCTAGCAAATCCAAACACCGAGAGTTCGAAAGGTTTCACCTGTCAGTGCGACGCGGGTCTCATTTCACGGAACAGGTCAGTTCCCCTGACTCCATTGGTCTTCGATATCAGGGAGCTTATTCGCGCGGCTAGGCGGAGGATTATCGCCGTGAGGGGATGAGGTCAGATGAGAGCGGGTCTCATCCTTGCTGCTGCATTCGTGGTGACGGAGCGTCGGACCCCCACCGCACGCCATCCTGTGCACAGTCGCTCGGCCAGACAACGGACGGGCCGAGCGTATGGCGCGATACGCTCGGCCCGCGCGATAAGCTAACAGCGGCAGACCGGCTCGGAAGCCACCACACGCAAAACGAAGCCCCACTCGGGCCGATGTCTCCTCCATCGAGGCAAGCATGCCGCCAGTGCAGGCGGCGATCACTGCACTGGACCCTAGTGCGGCACTTACACTGTCTGGTTAGTCCCGATGCGGGGTGCGGGCAAACTGTAAAATGGTCCGCTGACCGAGGTGGACCGGAAGTGACCGGCCGACTTCTCAAACGGCGCTTTTGACCCACAAGAGACATGGATTGCTTGAAGTGCTGCGTACCAGCCGAGGATACGCGAGCCAGTTGCTTGTGCGGTCACCGTTAGCTGCCGACGCTTTGAGCCTGTTTTAAGCCTGTTGCCGTTCCCTGACTCTTGACGCCCGGTTGACAGTCGCGCCTATGGCAAGGCGCAGCGGGCAAAGGCTTTGCGCACGCAAAGCCCGCCGCCCGGAGGTCTTCCGCCTCCGGGCTTTTTTACTGTCTTGCGATCGCTAGCTTCGGTGTTCCACGAGACCTGGCGCTATTGCGTCTTTACGGTCCCGTTCGCGTTGAAGTCGTTCTTCCGATCATACCCGGAGTCGCGCAGATTTTTCATATACTGCGCGTGGTCCTTGCTGCTCACACCGCCCGGAGCCATGGCGTAGGAATTAGCCGGGTAATAGCCATAGGAAGTAGCCGGCCGGAATGGTGCCGTTGCAATCGCGCCTGCGGTATTGACTGCGCCAGCGGCGACGGCCCCGGCCGTTCCAATCGCCGCGCCGGCTGCATCGGCCGGCCAGAAGCCTGAACGCGCATAACCCGGACCATAATAGCCGTTGTTGTAAGCGTTGTAAGCGCGGTTGGTCATGGCTTCGCTTTGGGCGGCCCTAGTCGCGCCGTAGGCGGAACCATAGTGAGGCCGGTGGCTATTCCGGTAGCTTTGATGAGTCCATGCCGAAGCGGCAGAAGTGGAGACAGTGAGGATAGCAAGCCCAACAAGAATGCTTTTCTTCATGCTCAGCTCCTTCTGAAGCGACGCATCATTCGCGCTAAACCGCGTCAGATAAATTTCGTTCCGAGCGCTCTATAAAGTTTAGGTCCGGCTTGGTGCCTATTTGATTCTCATGCCGGGGTTTTAGTGCCCAAATGCTCGGACCCGCCGTTCCCTCGGCAGGATGACGATTGAGGCCACCCCAGTGTCGGCCTCCTCAGCGCGTCGCCGCGATGTCGCCTACTGGCCCATCGCGACGGATTTGCAGGTCTCGCTCATGTCTTCTTTCGCAGGCAGAGCTGACGTGCTTTGCTCGCCGCGAGCATTACGGCTCGTGACCCTGGCTGTGTGAAAACACTGGGCTGCTGTTATGATTCTCCTGTGATTTTTTGGGGGAATCGATGAGGCGCTTCGTTGAAGAGGCGGATCGTGGGCAGCGGACGCTGTTGCCTGAATGTCTCGATGACTTCATTGACGAGAGCAACCCAGTTCGCGTGACCGACGTATTTGTCGATGCGCTCGGTTTGGCTGAGATGGGCTTTGAGGGTGTGGAGCCGGCGGCCACCGGTCGGCCGTCGTACCATCCCTCGGTGCTCCTGAAGCTTTGCATTTACGGTTATCTGAACCGGGTGCAGTCGAGCCGGCGGCTGGAACGAGAGGCCGGGCGCTATGTCAAGGTGATGTGGCTGCTGGGTCGGCTCGCTCCCGATCACAAGACGATTGCGGACTTCCGCAAGGACAACGGCCTGGCGCTGCGCAGGGTATGTGCGCGCTTCGTCGAACTCTGCCGAGAGATGGGTCTGCTGGCGATGGCGAAGGACGACGCTATCGCCTCTCATCTCCTGATTCTTTGTGTCTTTCCATTTCATGCTGCGGTTGGAAGACTTTCCCTAGCAGGGACAAGCTTAGAGTACCTCAGCGCGAACTTGGGCCACGCCACGATCCGTAATCCCCAACCTCCGCGCGGCACCGAGCGAAAGGTCGAGGACGCGGCCACGAACGCTCGGTCCGCGGTCGGTGATACGAACGACTACCGACCTGTTGCTCTCAAGGTCGGTGACGCGAACTCGCGTGCCGAACGGCAGGCTGCGGTGGGCTGCGGTCAGTAAGCTCCGGTTGAACGAAGAGCCGCTCGCTGTCTTTCCTGTCCGATACGAATAGTAGGAGGCCTTTCCGGAAAATACTCGGTTGGAAGAACGAGTCGCTGAGCGATCTTCCGAACCACGTGTCGGCTCTGCCCCGACCGGAGGTTGCGTTTGCGAATCCTGTTTAGACTGGTCGCGTGCCTCAGGTACCGGCTCTGCGTGTGCCTTTGGAATGATGGACCATCTCTCATCGAAGTTCTGTGCTGCAGCAGGGTCCGTGTGTATCCCCATCCAAGCCGGGGCTGCCGCAATCGCGACCATCCTGAAAATGAGACGCATGATCGGCCTCACAACAAATGGAAAACAAATAGACAATGCAAACTCATGAGGCAGGGTTCCTGCACATGCAGAAATTCCCGCGTCAGCAAAAGATGAGTAAATTCTGGCACTTTCGGGCTATGACGTAAGGCAATGTTTAGGCGCACCGCAGCAAGAAACGCGCATTTCGCTCGGTATGGTTGGTCGAGAGTTTGTTGCTTTTCACCCGACAAGAAGACAGTCATCTCGATGCAGCGCATCGCACTTACAAAGGAGAGGAGGCAGATGTGGAGCAAACTACTGCGGCGCAGCGCGAAATCCTAGAAATGGCGGCCACTGTTACGCATTCCTCTTGGCCCGCTGTACGCGCGATATTTGCTATTGGCCCATCGGCGAAGTGGTGAACTACGTCACCGAAGTCCGCTTGGCGAGGCACAGCGGACTAGATTTCTTCGGTTGAGTTCTTCGGGTTTTGACCCTTCTGCGACATGGGCAACTGGATTTACTGTGATGCAAAACCACGCTTCCCTTCAGGGGATACGCCCTTCATCCGGCACGGCCAATGAGATAGGTCGGGCCGTGTTCATCGCGAAGATGTTCTCGAATTCGAGTCGCATATTGCCGTGGCATTCGCACGCCGCGGCCGCGAGCCGCAACCGGTCGATCTCGATTTG
>NZ_JCAMOR010000156.1:0-6923 GCF_059512385.1 Bradyrhizobium sp. Crot121
TTGTAGGCGGGGCCGTGTTCTAGCAGAAAGCGCTCCAACTGGCCGCCCTTCGCAACGCAGGTGCGAAAGAAGTGCTTCAACGGCACTATTATTGGACGTCGATCGTTGTAGGCGGGGCCGTGTTCTAGCAGAAAGCGCTCCAACTGGCCGCCCTTCGCAACGCAGGTGCGAAAGAAGTGCTTTAACGGCACTATTATTGGACGTCGATCGTTGTAGGCGGCGCCGTGTTCTAGCAGAAAGCGCTCCAACTGGCTGCCCTTCGCAACGCAGGTGCGAAAGAAGTGCTTCAACGGCACTATCGGGCGTCGATTGAGCATCGCTATCAACGCACATGAGGGACTCTGGTTGCGGCGGTCGGTGCCACCTCATGAAGGGCCAGTACCGCAACCCTATCCGGATCGTTAGCTTCAATATCGGTGAGGGTTGATCCCGCGAGGCATTCGCAATCTCTCCCCTGATGCCTATCTCCGGTGCGGCCCCGACAAGGAAGATAAGCTCGCAAGCATGAAATACAGCGATCGGGCAAGCCAAGCGCCGATGATTCATTTCCCGGCGATGGCTTTGGACAGAACATCGCACTGCTCGTCGAAGTCCAAATGCGGGTTTTGCCTTTTCACGACCTGTTCCAGCTCAAGCGCCGCGATAGCAAGCTCAACACCTAAACGCTTAAACAGCTCGCGTTGACGTGGATCCGTCGCCGACGTGCCGAGGTCGGCAAAGTGCTTCGCGTCAGCTCGAAGTTGGTGCCACTTCCCGGTGAGGTCCTTCATGGCTCATGTCCTCGGTTTGGCGTCGTTCTTGGCGGTCGAGTGCGACGCGCACTGCAGAGCTTTCGCCCAGCGGCCGCATCCGACACCTTCTTTCGAAGGGCAAGCAGCTGAGCCCTTTCCTGTTCCAGCCTGTCCATAACGATAATCACGATTTGAAAGTCCTCTTTAGAACCACCTTCGATTGGAAAATCCATTTACGCCTCCCTCGGGAAAAAATAGCATCGCCTCACCCGAGCGGCGGTCCACTTACCTGTGTTAAGCCGAAGCGAGATTTATTCTGCTCTTGAACATAGACAGCCTATCTGAGCGAATCCGACGAGTCAGATTCCCGACAGATCAGAATGAACTTACCTGCGCTGATCTCCGCTTGAATGCTCGCAAATCGAGCCGGCGAGATTGACTAGATCGTCTTACCAGCGAAAAACTCCGGCGCTAGCGCGTGCGTTCCTCAGCCAGACAACCGGGAAAACGCGGCAACTTGCGGGGGAACGATGCCGCTCACCACGGCTTTAAGGTAGATAATGTGCCCCCGGAGGTATTTGCCGATGACGAAAGGAAATGACGCCATGGATGCCGTTGAGCGTGGTTTCCTCGCTTGCGCGCTGGTCGGATTTTTAGCCTTGGCGACAGCCATTTGGCTGATGTAGGCTCCGGCGCCCAAACAGCCGTTGCGGCCCGAAGCAAGCGCCGTCGGCTCCATCAGCGATGCGATCAGTCTGCCGCTATGCGAAAGCGTTCTTCGCCTCGTACGCGGTGACCAGCGTCCGCATGCATCGGTTCGGAAGTAGACCTGCCATACTCCAATATTCGGTCGTTCGACCTGTAGGGCACAGACGACACCTCGACTTCGCCGATCTCTGCTGGGCCGAAGTGGAAATGATCCCTCTTCTCGCTGAGGTGCTACAATTCTCGCACAAGATACTGCCCTTCTGCGGCACCTCTGAGGTTGAGAGCAACACTAAGCCGCAACGAGCGTAGTTTTCGTTAGCGCCCCCTAACGCAACCGGTAAGAATTTTGGCCGTGCCGGTAAGCGGGCCGAAAGTACCGTATCGTATCAATCAGGCATCGAACGCCGAGTTCAGGATGCGCAGGGAACGCCAGAAGCCGCCCAAAGTTCGTCCGAGCCTTATCGACAGGATACAGCTGGCGGCGTCCTATGGTCGGCAGGTTGATGGGATTTGGATCGGAAGTTACTTTGCGCCGGAGCACTTGCCGCGCGTCGAACGTGCGCTGCTTCTCGTAAAGCAGCACAGTCCCTTGCAGTATTCCCGCATTATCAGGGACCTTGAGCGTATTTGGATTTTCCTGCTGCCGGGCGGCCTTGCCGAATACAAGCATTCACTCAAGGCGTGCGTGCTCGACAAGCGATCCGTGGCCGATTCGGCTGTGAATATAGAACAGATCGCCTCAGCTATCGTGCACGAAGCCACGCACGCAAAGCTGGAGCGGTTCGGAATCGAATACGACGAAGATCAGCGCGCGAGAATCGAGGCGATCTGTTTTCGTCGAGAGTTGGCCTTTGCCGTTCGATTGCCTGACGGCGCCCAGCTCTGGGAAGACCGGCATGAGATCTAAATTGGTACCAAGCCAACCCAGACTATTTTCGTGATGCTCAATTCATCGAGCGCCACGCCGATGGTCAAGTTGAGATGCTTCGAGACATCGGGACTCCGGAGTGGCTCATCCGAGCTATGCCCGCCCTGCAGTCAATAGCCGGCTGGGCAAGGAGATTGTTCCGCGTCGCCTCGCGTCCGGGCTGAAAGTTCACAGCTACCGCAAGATCGCAGTCCATCGCAGGTTATCCGGCCAGAGCGCCCCACGGGCTGCAACACACGAAATCGCACGGTGTCGGATCACTACCGGTTGTAGCGCGCGGCAGGCAACGGCGTCATAAAGGAACTGCGAAGCAATAGTGCCTATCTTCATCGGCCGCGGCACGCCACTTCCGCACGACGTAACGCACTGGTTTATTTGCGTTTTTTCGTTTTTTCCGTTTTGACACCTCCGTGCAATCGACTGCGAGAAACGCGTAACTCAGCTCCCCGCAAAGTGCTGGCCAGGGTTCAGCTTGGATGCATTCGAATGCGCCGCAGGGTCGGCGGGCGCACACCCCTCTGCAGCTCCCCCGAGCAAAAATAGTAGCGAACTGTGCTCAACCGAACAGAGACTTAGCGTCGATTGGCTAGAGTCCCACGTCCGCGTAGCGTACAGGCCAGCGAGGACGTGAGCCATGAAGGACCTCAGCGGAAGATTGCACCAGCTTCGGGTGGATGCCAACAATTGTGCCGTCATGGCCATGTCGGCGACGGATCCGAACAAACGCGAGCTGCTTAAGCGTTTGGCGGATGAGCTTGCCATCGAAGCACTTGAGCTGGAGCAGGTCGTGAAAAGCCAAACCGGGCATGTGGCCTCCGACGAGCAGTACGACGAGCAGCAGTACGATGCCTTCTCCAAGCCAGCGTTAGATCCCCCTATGCCGGTCCGGAGAAAGCCGCTCGCCGGCTCGTGAAGTGCGTGCGTGCAGTCGAGCGAAACAGACGGACTGCATTCACATCGAGAAAATCAACTACTCGTTTCTTTTTCAGGACAAGGCCAAGCCGCCCGGATACGGCGCCGGGTTTAAGTTCGCGATCGAGCGCAGGCTTGTGGATGCACGAGAGCGGCACCTACGTGAAGATCACGCCTGAAGCTGCCGAGATGCTTATTTGAAATCGCTGATCTGGCAGGGAGCTCTGCGGAAAGAAAGGTCCCAGCATCGGGGCCAAGCTGGGACCTTTCCTCTCCGGACGCGACAGGCGGCTGTTGCACGACTGTCCACTATCGAAGTCCCTAAAGGGTTCGATACCGGGACAGCATCCTCTCCACGTCACGTGCATGCCGCATGTACGCCTCGCCGATATCATGCCGCCTTGTTTCAGAACCTCAGTCGCGCTTGCGGCGGCGCTTAATCAGCCAATAGACGCCATAGCCGATGGCGAGCACCGGAAGACCGGCGCCAGCAATCGGCCCGGGGGCTCCGCTGATGTGGTGGGGGTGGTCTCCTCTATGGCGACCGCCGGAGGCATTTGCAGGCGGGGCAATCATCGTCAGAGCGAGGACAAAAAACGCGGCGGAAATGCCAGATAAAATCTTCATTAGATTTCTCCTGCATTTTGACCAGGCGTAAATAATGGTAATAAATTCCTTATTTAAAATTTAAATAGTTTAATTATTAAGAATTTTTTCTCGCGCCCCGCCCAGCCGACGGTTCACCCCCGGCTTGGGGAAAACGGTCGTTACGTCAATAGCGCTGCATTTTTCCCAATCGGCGAAGCGATATCCTTCTGATGTGGGGCTTTCGGTGCATCATGCAATTCAGCCGCATCATCGGTCCGACGGAAGACTTCCAAGTTTGGAGCGCGATAAGCCGCGGGTTCTCGTTCGTGATCAGTAATGAGAGCCGAACCGGCCCCGGGCTTCACGGAGAGCCCGGCTTTGTTGCCTCGTGGCGTCCCATCGATCTGAACAGGCCTGCGATCAGAGTGGGCGGTTCGCCGTTCAAAACCTTCGCTGAAGCCGAGAATGCGTGTGAGGCGATGCTGAAGCACCTGACCAACGACAGGGCCGGATAGGAGCATGAGCACGCCTGCGGCTGCGGCGCGGTCGGCCCGCCCTGCAACGTCCCGGCGCCTGGTAACGCACGTTGTGGAATATCCACTGGCGTCTCCATCACCGGTACTGTCCCTGGCGACCAGACGTGGTCAGCCTTGGAACACCAAAGGTTGGGGCGAGTTTACATACGGCCGTAGTCCAGGCGGGAGGCCCGAGACAAAGAAGGGCCGAACCATGACAACGTTCCGAACCGATCAAGTTGACGACGACAGGGTGAACATCAAGCGCGCCCCGAACACGCTGGCCGGGTCGATCGCCCGGGTCGACGATCACTGGCACGTCGAGATCATGTGGGGCGGCCCTGGCGGTGCCATTATCTACGAGGCGCCATCACTGCCCCGCGCGTTGGCGTTCATGGATGGGGTCGACGCGGCATTCGAACGGGTGATCAGGCTCGGAGAGCGCTAGACCATATTCTGTTCTGATTGGCCGCCGCTTACGTGCCGGAGACGGTGTGGGTTGCCCATCGCAACGGAGCCATTGGCCCTCCGATGGCACGAATTCCAACGATGAGCTGCTGCTCGCGACACTCAAGGCGTTTTGCGAAATCTGAAATCACGGCAGCTCGCACCTTCCATTATCGTGTTGGCGGCGATACGCGGATCGCTTCAGGCCGAAATGCCAGGTTTTGGCTCACTGCGATCGCTAAGGTGGGCGCCGAGCCAGGTTGAAGTTCCGGGCCTTGTCCAGATTGCGCGCCTTTTCCAACGCGGCTGCACTGGGCAAAAGGGCCGAGGCGAGGTCTGCCTCGGTGAAATCGGCGTCGGCGAGATTGGCGTTGGACAAGTCGGCTCCCGCAAGGTCGGCGTGGTTCAGGTTACAATTCGCCAGATTGGCGTTCTGCAGCTGCGCGAATCCCAGATCGGTGCGCGAGAGATTGGCACCGCTCAGATCCGCATTCCTGAGATCGGCAGATTTGAGCACGCCACGCATCAGGCCCATCGATTGGTTGCGCATATCAGCGCTCAGATCGGCGCCCGCAAGCGTGGCTCCAATCAAGTTGGCACCTGAAAGATCTGCGGTGATGCGAGCGCCGTTCAGATCGGCGCCGCCAAGCTTGGCGCGTTGCATCTGCGTGCCGAGCAGCGATGCCCCTACGAGAGACGCGTCCGTCAAATCCGCGTCGACCAGCCAGGCCTGGTTCAGGGTGGCCCGATCGAAGCGCGCGCGTTTCAGGCGAGTCCGGTTGAGCTTGACGAGGCGAAGATTGCCGCCGGAAAAGTCGAGGCCTGAGAGATCGAGATGCGACAGCCGCTTTCCTTGCAAATCCGCAGAGCGTTGGCCGGCGCCGTCCTCAGGCGCCATCTTGAGCAGCGCCTCGACCTCGGCGCGCGTCATCTCCGATGTCGACATTTCGGGACTGTTGAGGTCGACGCTGCGCAGCAGGTCCTGCGATACGGCGTCAATGGGATCAACCAGCAGCGCCGTCATCGACGCAAGGGCAAATGCGAGACGAAACAGCATCGCTGTCGCTCCGCTCCAGTAACCCGCTATTGTCTCTTGTATTAAGGTGAAGCGTCAAGTCACGGTCCTGGTGGTTGGAGGGAGCAAACAGGCCGCTAGATCATAGGGCTGCGGCGAAGCAATAGTGCCAGTCTTTATCGGCCGTAGCGCGCCATCGTCGGGTTCAACTCGGCAAGATGAGGCACGTGGTTGTGCCATGAGCGAGCAATCGGCCCTTGACGTCAGTGACACGCCCTTCGGCCGTGCCGATGCGGCGTCCACAATTCAAGACCGTTCCTTCGGCCCTGATCTGGCCTGTTTCCGGCGTGATGGGACGCACAAGAGAAATCTTGAACTCGAGCGTTGTCTGGGCCACGCCCATGTCCAGCATCGATTGGACCGCGAGCCCCATACAGCTATCAAACAGCGTCGCCGTGAGACCACCATGGACCGTGCCGGCTGGATTCAAGTGGGCGCCAGTTGGGATGAGCGTCACGACAACGCGACCGCGTGTCGCTTCGGTGACATCGTATCCCAAGGTTTGCGCCAAGGTGTTGAGAGGAATCGTGCCACTCGCAAGGCCCTGCACGAACTCCAATCCACTCATCGCTTTCTGTGTCTCGGCATCCACCGTCCCGAAGGTCTTGGTCAGCATCATATCGCTCCGTCTCGCTCAGCTCGTTTTCGTTTTTGGCGACGTGTTCTTGCGAAACGCCGATGGTGACCGGCCATAGATCCGGCTGAAAGATGCGCTCATGCGCCTTGCGCTCGAAAACCCGGCACGCTTGGCGATGAGAGGAATTGGAAGATCGCTTTCATCGAGGAGACGCTTTGCACGTTGAACACGAAGCGAAAGCGCGACTTGCAGGGGCGATGCATCGAGGTGCTCGGCAAACAGGCGCGCGAGGTGCCGGGCCCCTACTCCGAGACGATCGGCCAATGCTTCGATATTGCTCCGATCAAGCGCACCGTTTTCGATGAGGGCTAGGCTGTGTGGACTCTTGGGATTCTCAAATCAGACGGAACGTGATTCAAGGCTTTCTTTTAGGAGGAAGCCT
>NZ_JCAMOR010000157.1:0-6846 GCF_059512385.1 Bradyrhizobium sp. Crot121
GGATGCCGCACCTTGCCCTCCGCCGACTTGGCGCGATACTCGATCTCGGCGAGCAGCTTCGGCTCGACCCAGATGCCTTTGTGCGCAATGCGCCTGCTGTAGGGCTGGGTCTTCCTAATCAGCGGCGTCAGGCGCTTCTGCAAGTCCGCGGCCGATGCCTTGTCGAAGCCGTGGTCGACCTTGCCCGCATAGAACAACTCGTCGCCCTTGCGCCGACCGAGATAGATCCCGTCCCATTTGCCTTCGTCCAAGGCGAACCCAGCGATTGTCAGCGTCTCACGCTGGCGGCAAGTCACCTTCAACCACTCGGCGGCTTGGCCTGACGCATAGCGGCTACTGCGCACTTTCGAAACCACGCCCTCAAGTCCGACCTTGCAGGCGTGCTCGTACATCTCGCGTCCGTTGAGGTCGAAGCTTTCGCTGAATTGGATGGGGGTCTCCTCGATCAGCTTTCTGAGATGCGCCTTACGTTCGTTCAGGGGCAGCTTCCGAAGATCGTAGCCGTTCAGATAGAGCAGATCGAAGGCCACCATCACGATCTTGGTGGACTTGCCCTTCAACTCATTCTGCAGGACTGAAAAATCGGTGGTGCCGTCCGGAGACGGGACGACAACCTCGCCGTCGACGATCGCGGATGCCGCATTGATCACGTAAGCGTCGGCGGCAATCTTCTTAAAGCGCTTGGTCCAGTCGTTTCCGCGCCGCGTGAATACCTTGATGTCGTCGTTCGCAAGGTGAAGCTGGACGCGATAGCCATCGAACTTGATCTCGTGAACCCAGCGCGTCCCGGAAGGCACCCGATCGACCTGGGTCGCCAACGCCGGCTCGATGAAGCCGGGGGTAGGGCCCTTGGTGCCGATCGCGGCCGGCTTCTTACGCTGAAACGCCACTCGGATGACTCCACGCGACGAAGGCCGATTCAAAGTGGCGCAACTTGATTCGTTCCGGCCCAGAGTGGTCCAGGTGTTTTGCCGCTGTTCCGACTCCGGAACTTGGAAACCTTTTTTGGTATTGCCGAGTTTTCCTGATGCCGGTTGGACCTACCTCAGAGAGATGCCATGCAGGAGTATCGCATTTTCGTTCTAGGTCGGGACGGACGCATTATGGACCGATACGAATTCTTGGCTCCTGACGATAACGCGGCGAAAGAGCACGCCGAGCAGATGGTGGATGGCCACGACATCGAGCTATGGGAGCGAGGGCGAAAGATAGCGGAACTGAGGAGCAAGGAGTGCCGGGCGCGATGACGATGGAAGATATGCTTCAACTTGCCTTGGTGGTTGTCTTTGCCGCGGTTTTGATGGCGACTAGCCAAGCTTTCACGCAATATCGATCGTCAAGACATGCCGACGTGCCTGCTCTCGCAGTGATCTTGCGTGCGGAGAGACCGACGTTCCCTCCTATTTGAGCATGTCTTGGTATCAAGGGAAAATGTCAGCTCTGATTCCTGCGGCGTCTGATCAGCCAGTAGACGCCGTAGCCAATGGCAAGGATCGGAAGACCTGCACCAGCGATTGGCCCGGGGGCTCCGCTGACGTTTTTGTTCTGACCGGGCGCGTTCTCGCAATTTCCCCTGTCATTGCAGGCTTGCGCAGGCAGGGTGATCGTCGTCAGAGTGAGGGCCAAAATCGCGGCGGCTATGCCAAAACCGCCCTTCATCGCCTTCTCCTTTATTACTGACCGACATTTAATGTGAAATTAAATTATATATTAAAAATATAAAGGTTCAATGTGTTTATTACCGAACTTTCCCGGTCATATCAGGTTACTTCCTTTTCAGGAGGGCGGCTGGTATGCGCGCTTCAACACGCAGTGCCAAAGAGCTTTGCGAGCTACTCGCGTCAGATACCGATGTGCTCGCACAAAAGATGTCGGATTTGCTTTCGCTTCGAAAATTCGTTGCCGACGCTGAAATCGTCGCCGCTTCGCATGGCAGCATACCGAGCGCGCCGCTGATGGACCTTGGCGGCCCCGCTGCTGGCGGAAGGAGTTGGCGTTTGCCGGATCGAACTGTTCAATAAATCTCGCAATGCAATCAAATTGTCCAGCGTCATAACAATGCGAGCACGCACGACGCTTTCATGTTCAATCCGATCCGAATCGAGTAGCGGACCTGCCTTTGGGCGAACGTGTGTAAATGTGAGTGTCATGAGCGTCCCAGGCCCCGACGCCAGATTGATTTTTCCTATGCAAAGCACTTCTGGAATATTGCCTGGGTCTACCGTGAGCGGTTTCTCAGCCCATAGATGGTCTCCCACGAAGTTTTCCGATGTTACGAGATTTATCACCCCGCTTGCGGAATCTTCGCCCATCCCAGAAGTACGCTCTTGCGACTGCTTCGTTCCTCAATGCGCGGTGAAGCACGTCGGTGGCCATGTCACCGGCCAGCCACATCAGCGAATGATGAATTGATGCTAGTCAAGCAAACAGCTTGGCGCCTTCCGGAGTGATCTTCACGTAGGTGCCGCTTTCGTGCATCCAGAGCCAGCCGCGCTCGATCGCGAGCGCTCGTCCAGCCCCGTACTCGACCGGCGAGCCACCGTCTTGGAAGACGAACGGATAGTTGATTTTCTCGACGTGAATGCGCCCATCTTGCACCGGCACGACTTCGTGCGCGAGCTCCATGATGCGGCGGGCGGCCTTCTCCGGATCGGCGTAGGGTCGGTCCTCGATGTATTTCATGCTGCGAGTTTATCTTCTTTGTCTGGGCCGCGCATTACGATCTTCAGGGCGTCGTCAGGGAGTGGCCGCTGAAGGGCCTTGGCCTCATCCCACGGCGCGCGCAGCCAGACGTCGCGCTCCTCGTCCGTCGTCAGGTCATGGATCGGCTCCACGACGGCGTTTGGCTCGGTGGTCAGGAAACCATATACGAGGTGAGGGCCGGGGACCGGCTTCGACTTGGTGCCGCGGTCGCCCTTGAACTCGGTCCAGATTCCGGCAAAGGACGTAAGCGGCCGGTCCTCGTTCAGGGCAAACCACACGACGTCCTTTTTGTTGGTCACCGGGTTCGGTTCAGGCGCGTACTCGGCGAAGCTGTTGGAGGGGACGGCAGCCAAGCGGTTCCGTTCCAGCCCAGTAGGTTTATTTCCGACGATCCGACTCGGACTTGTTCGCTGCCTTCAATCGGCCTCGGATATATTCAGCCAAGTCGCCGACCTCATCACGCATGGCCTTTTCCGTGATCCCCTCGCTCTTGGCCATTTCGACGCAGCACCGCGTTAACTCGGCCACGTCTTGCGAGGCGCCGGGCGTCCCGTACTGCTCAGCGGCGTGAACGCTATTCTCGATCCAGAACTCGATAAATTCGCGAGCTGTCGGCAACTCTCATCCTCTTAGTGACAAACTCAATAGTAGCATGCCATGGCAAATTCTCTCGCATTTCCCCTTGTATTCCCAGGGGAGCTATATAGCTTCAGGAAGTTCGATTAGCCGTTGTGCCTTGTTGAATGGTCTAGGCGGCCCTTTTCAAAAGACATCGTCGGATTGAATTCGGAGCTCGTGTGTGTTCACGCGAGATGCGGCGCTTTGGAGAGTTATCATGGCGACGGGTACGGTTAAGTGATTCAATGACCAGAAGGGGTTCGGATTCATCCACCCCAACGATGGCGGTAAGGACGTGTTCGTTCATATCAGCGCGGTCGAGCGAGCGAGCCTTGGTGGACTCGCCGAGCGCCAGCGGGTGAACTACGAGGTCAGGACCGACCGGAAGAGCGGTAAAGACAGCGCAGACAATCTGTCCCTCGCATAAAAGTTTTCCGTCATTCCACGGATGTACTGGAATGACGCGGCCCGCTCGATCTCGGGATTGAGCGGGCTGTTGCACGCGAAGGGCAATCCGTTCCTTCAATCTGGGATCATCGGCCGCGTCGTCGCCACGGTTCGCGGCTGCAGCACTATAGCTGATCTGGTGCCCATAACTCGGAAGGAGCAGCAACTTTGCAAGTAATTGTTCGCGAAAACAACGTCGACCAGGCGCTTCGAGTTCTCAAGAAGAAAATGCAGCGCGAGGGCGTGTTCAGGGAAATGAAGCGCCGTCGCTCCTATGAGAAGCCCTCGGAAAAAAAGACCAGAGAGAAATCAGATGCCATCCGCCGCGCCCGTAAGCTGGCTCGGAAGCAGGCCATCCGCGAGGGGCTCATCGTCGTGCCACCCAAAAGGGAAAGGGTCGTGAGCAAGCGTATGCAAACGCTGCCCGCCACCACAGCGCAGCCAACTAACGAGGTCTGAACGACGACGACGGAGGAACCTACGAAGGGGCGCTTCAGGGGCTGAAGATCAGGAACGGATCATGAAGTTGAATGAAGCCCAGATAACGAGAACGCTCTCGCAGTTTCAAGCGCAAGTGCTTGCTGAGGATCATCCGGCAGTCGCACAATTCCGCGAAATGTTTGGGCAGCACACTTTCTTTCTTGATGCCAGGGGACTGCACGTGTTGGAACTGCTCGAAATTCCTGGGATGGAAGCTGAGGAAGGAGAGGTAATAAGTCTCGCGGATTGGACTGATGCGGACTTTACGACATTGAGGACACATCGGCCCGAACCGACGGGCGTTGTTGTCCGCTTGAAAGAAGTTCGGCACTGAGACGACCTCGACGGGCGAAGGACGTGGCGCGCCTTGGTTGGATGAAGCCGCGGATCCTTTCCAAAATAACCTAAGTGAACCGCTGTCGTAGAGGCTACAAGCGTTCTGGCGCTAATTCACGATCCTACTTCGATATATCAGGCTGTCAGGGCGTTCAGCAAAATCGCGAGGGAAGCTGAAATTGGAACCGTCAGGACCGCCAGGAGTCGGTCGTGATCGCTCCTGGCAACCCGCTCCGCGAGTCCGGCGCCGAGAGCTACTTAGGGGCCTTGGAGGAGGCAGAAATGACTTATACCCACGAATCGAAGAAGCCGACCGCGGCCCGGCGAGAGGCTCAAAAGGCCTTTAGGGAAGCGGATGCCAAGGTCGCGATGTCCGAGTATGAACGCAATCAAAAGGCGTTTCATGCAAACCGAGAGCGGTTGAGGTCGGAGCGACTGGCTCGCGAAGCGGCAGCAACAGCTAAAGCTGCACAGAGCGAAAGTGCTGACCATGTCAGAAAGAAGAGAATTGTATCGTAGTCCGAACGGAGACACGTGGTTCCTCGGACGCGAGCCTACAAATGGAAATGCGTTCATAATCCATCAGCCGAATGCGCCTTCCGGTGGTCGATTGTCACATATCGAGGTAGGCGAGTTCTTGCGCAGCGACGTCAAAGGACCTGAGCACCAGGCCCTCTTGCGCTTGATCGGGACGTTGGTCGACGTCCCGCCTTAGGCGTAGAACATCCAAGCGCTGCTGGCCTGACGGACGTCCCACGCGGTGCTGGTCCGCTCGTTCCTGGCGCTCGCCTACTAAGTGGCTGAGGCGGCAGAGCCGGTCGCACTCGATGTTCATCCTTCTTCGCTCGTGATCCTGATCCGGTAAAGCACGCGGTCGCCAGCCTTGACATCTAGGCTCCAGCTCTCCCCCGGCTGCAGCGAACTTTCGATGTCGCGGGTGAGCGACAGAGCTTCCCGCCAAGCAGCGCGATTGTCTCGAAGCTCCGTTCCGGTTTCGTCGCGAAACGGGAACTGTCCTTCGATATGAAAAAAGTAACGAGGCATTGACCGCAAACCACGACATTCCGACGGCAAAACGACGAGCTTCCGCAACCGTTCCTAAGCCGCTTTGCTATTAGGAACGTTAAACGAGTGGGGAATTTGGGCTTCTACGCAGGGCCCATTGGCGCGAGGGAGCGAGCGCACAGATCGGTGTGTCGGTTATGGCTGATCATGCAGAAATTTGTCGCACGCGAGCCGAGCAATACCGCCAACAAGCTGCGCAGACGGTTGTCCGATAGACAAGCAGCAACTGCTGCGGCTTTCCGAAGAATGGCTGAGGCTCGCACAATCACCCGCGCTCGGCTCAGACGCGGACTTGGCTGCCGGCGGCCGTCAGCCTCGCGTAGGTGCCGCTCTCATGCATCCAGCCTCGATCGATTGCGAAGCGGCGCGCGGCTTTCTCCGGGTCGGCGTAGGGGCCGGGTTCGATGTATTTCATGCTGCGAGTTTGTCTTCCTTGTCGGGGCCACGCATGACGATCTTCAGGGCGTCGTCTGGCAAGGGCCGCTGGAGAGCCTTGGCCTCATCCCATCGCGCGCCGAGCCAGACGTCGCGTTCCTCGTCCGTCGTGAGGATGACCGGCATGGCCTTGTCATGGATCGGTTCTACGACAGCGTTCGGCGCGGTGGTCAGGAATCCATAGACTAGATGAGGGCCCGGGATCGGCTTTGACTTGGTGACCGCCGGATGGCGGCATGGCTGGTGTTTCGGGGCCATGGCACATTATAGGATAGAGAAAAAGCCGTGAACAAGCTTTGGAACCGCGGCCTACTACCGTCTGTTCAGGCTCATGAGCTGACTAAGAGGTGCGACCATGAAACGCCTCGGCATGGGCCAGATAACTCTCTTGGCTGTCCTATTCGGTATCTTGATCCTCACAGTCGTTTGGGCCGTCTCAGTATGGAATGAGAGCGGTGAGGCCGTCATGGACAAGCACGGCTGGATCGCGCTCGGCCTGGGAACATTCTTTTCCCTCTCGATCGGTTGCGGACTGATGGCTCTGATGTTCTTCAGCAGTCGCAGCGGACATGATGAGGTCGCCGATCCCTTCCGAAGACGGGAGCCACCTGAGTCAAGCGGCCGTGATTTCCCGTCTGGCTAGGACGGGTGGATATTGCGGCCCCAGCGGGGCCGCGTCCAACGTGGGCTAGGCTGTGTGGACTCTTGGGATTCTCAAATCAGACGGAACGTGATTCAAGGCTTTCTTTTAGGAGGAAGCCT
>NZ_JCAMOR010000158.1:0-6639 GCF_059512385.1 Bradyrhizobium sp. Crot121
GATAGAAAGGGATCAGGAGCAGTCAGTTTCCAACTAACAAACCGGTTCAAGCGGTCCCGCTCCGCGGGTCCATTTCATCCTGCCTGGCGCGCGCCGACAGCTTGGTCGGATCGCGCCGCTTGGCCACATGGGCGGGGTAGGTCGAAGGGGCGATCGGCAAGACCCTGCAGATCGGCTCGACCCCATACGTCCCACGGTGATCGTCGATGAAGGCGATCATGGCTTGGACCGGCGGTCGAGCTCCGCCGTCGCAAAATAGGCGCTCGCCTTGCGCAGGATCTCATTGGCGTGCCGAAGCTCACGGTTCTTCCCGTTCCAGGGCCTTCAGCTTCTCAGCCATGTCGGTCGGAACGCCTGCCCGCTGTCGACCTCGGCCTTCTTGACCCAGTCATGCAGCGTCTGCGGCGTGCAGCCGATCTTGGCCGCAATCGAGGTCACCGCCGCCCAGCGGGACGGATGCTCGCTCGCGTGATCCAGAACCATCCGAACCGCACGGGCCCGGACCTCGGGTGAAAATCTGTTCGTCGTCTTGCTCGTCATGGCTCCATCCTCTCAGGAGCTGGAGCCTCCGGCAAACCCGGGGCGGTTCAAGGCCACGCTCGGCCAAGCCTTGAAGGACCTTAGAAACCCGACTGCGGAGCTCGGGCAGTCTGCGCAGAAGCGAGCTACACGTCTGCGTGCGCTGAGTGCGTGGCTTAAAGAAAATGCCAGGGGGACCATAACCTGGCGTGTTAACGGCGCTGGCAAGGAGCAGTTAACGCTGGACAACGATGTGCTAACGTTCCAACGCAAGCCTCCGGTCGCGCGCTGCGGCCGGAGGTTTTTACTAGAACAGGACATGCTTTGAGGCTACTCACGTTTCGAAAGCGCACAAGCCGGTGTGTGCCGCACGTTAGCCAATCAGAAGATCGCCCGCACGGGCGCGCGTCGGCAAGGCTCCGTCACCAGAAACTCCTCGCGCTTGGCGGCGCTGTTTGTTGTTTACGCTCACCGGCCTCTTGGCTAAGCCCAAAAAAGGCCGCCGCAATCAGCCAAAGCGGAACTGTCCACCGCCATTACCTGAGAAACTGCCAACATTGCGGAGCCGAAGATGTCTGCTGCCCGCGTAGTGCGACGCAGCTCTCCTGGTGCGACACCACAGACGAGCGGTCTGCGAGGCCTGAAGGGCTGACAATGCGTGGAAAGATCATGATGGTTTGAGCACTGTCGGCGTAGATGAGCATTCACAGTGTGTTCGTTTCTCAGCCATGGATCCGTGCGCTCGGTATTCCGTATGTGGATGTCCGATTGCCGCCTCAATGTCGTAAATCCGACGGAGCTGCCGGGGCAATTCCGCACGAAATGCTGTAGGTGGGCATGTTCTTCTCGTCCAACGAGGCGCAGTCGAGATTTTGTGGCTGGCACGGCGATTGCTGATGAGCAGAGACCACCGGATGGGTGGGTGAAGATGGTCGCAGCCGGACTTTAGTGTTCCCACGAATGAGAGGTTTCAGCAGACGGCTTGCAAGACGCGCCATTGCGGGCCAAGCCGCTGCCCCATCCCAAGTCACACAAACGTGCTTCAGTAATGAAGCGACGCGCCCGGACCCGAGCAGAATTTACACGAGCGCCAACGTCAAGAACTTACACGAGCTCAAAGAGACTTCTATGGAAATGCTGGACCTCATCGGAATTGGCATCGGCCCATTTAACCTTAGCCTCGCAGCGCTTATTGAACCTACTCCGCTCCGCGCACTTTTCCTGGAGAAGCGAGACGCACTCTTTTGGCATCCAGGCCTTGCGCTGCCGAACAGTCGCCTACAGGTGTCGCCGCTCAAGGATTGCGTGACCCTGGTCGATCCTACTAGCCCATATTCATTCCTCAACTATTTGGCACTGCATGGTCGGCTCTACAGCTTTGTCAACAAGCGCAATGCTTCAACGTCCCGGCGGGAGTTCATTGAGTATTACCGGTGGGTCGCAGGGCGACTCAATACGCTCCGCTTCTCCGAGGAAGTCAAGGATGTTGTTCCTTTTAGGGATGGCTACCGCATCAGCACGAATACAACCACATACTTGGCGCGCGCCGTTGTTGTCGGCGTTGGCGTAGAGCCCAAGATCCCGGCCTGTGCCAGATCTTTGCTATGTGACACCGTCTACCATGCAGCCGACTATCTCGAGCGGCAGCTACCGTATGCAGCCGAGCATGTGCTCGTTGTGGGAGGCGGTCAGAGCGGGGCTGAGATCATCGAGGATATTCTTACTCGTTCTGTATCCACCCAGATCACGTGGGCAACGTCGCGTTCGAACTTGTTTGCCATCGACGACAACAGTTTCGTGAATGAGGCTTACACGCCCGCCTATAGCCGTCGCTTTCACGCTCTACCGCTTCAGCAACGCCGGAACATAGTCGAGGGCGAGATGCTTACGAGCGATGGTATTTCTGTCGATTTGTGCAACCGCCTATATGAAATGCTGTACGAACGCAGCCTGGATGGCACGCTGGCCGACCGATTTCGTGTGTTGTCCAGCGTAGTCGTGAAAGACGTCACGTCCCACAACAAGCGCTGGCGAGTAGATCTAAATGAGATCGCAACGCAGCGAAATAGCTGCATCCTCGTCGATCGTATAGTGCTTGCTACAGGCTTCCAGCCACGTACGCCGCCCTTCTTGCAGGCCCTCCTCGAAGGCGCGTGTATGGAAGACGGCCTGCCCGTACTCGGCCCGGACTACGCAGTCCGCTTCAGTCGGCACATGCCAGGACCAATATATCTACAAAATCAAAGCCGCGTGCAGCACGGATTGCAGAGCGCCAATCTATCTTTGGTCGCGTACCGCAACAGCCTGATTATTAATAGCCTCCTCGGCCGACCGTTCTATTTGAATACATCCGACAGGCAGATGATTGAGGTTTACGCACCTTCGGACACGTCTGAACGAGACGCCGGTGTGGTTGCGATGCCATCAACCCGACTGGGTAGCATATGAACGGCGGTTCGACCTCACGGCTGCGGGGCCGGATTGCGGATGGAACGGCTAAAGCCGCCGACCAGCTTTCAGGCACGCTCGACTACCGCGCCTTTGCACCATTTTTGATTGCCTCCATTATCATTGCAGCAGCTTACGGCACTAGCTTTCTATTGCCGGACTACATGCATGCGCTCGGAACGGATAGTGGAGCCGCGGGTCTTATTATTTCCAGCGGCATGGCTGCCACTCTCGTTTCCTGTTGCTTGGCAGGCTGGCTGGCAAAGCGGATAGGCCTATTGCCCACGTTGACTGTCGCCTCGCTATTTATGGCCTTAGCCATGCTGGCCTTTGCCGGCGCTGCCCTCGATAGGCGAGCGGCGTACGGTGGAGGATTACTGGTGGGCTCTTCTTGGTCAGTGTTCTTCATTCTGGCACCGCTGCAGATCATCCGCCATCTACGTCCCTCAGCACGTATTCAGTATTTGACTGTCTTATCCGGATCACAAATGGCTGGGCTCGGCCTAGCGGCTCCACTTGGTCACTTGCTTGCAAAATACACTGGTTCGCTGGCCACGATTTATGCGGTGCTTGCGATTGCGTGCGTGATCGCAGCCGCCTGCGTAGACCTTACAAGACGCGCGATGTCGAGGCTATCGGCAGTGCCGATGCCGGATGTCGAAATTACACTGGCCGCGACTACGACACTGCTTCAGAAGTGCACAGCACTCCCCATCGCCATGATTGCGATTTCAGCCTGCATGTTCGCGGGGCTGTCCACATATCAGAGCGCGTATTCCGCATCACGTCACTTGAATTCCGATCTGTTCTTTCTCGTTTTTACTGCTACGAGCGTGGTACTACGCTTCTCGGTCGCTCACCTCATGGGCAGCCTGCCGTTACAGCGACTGGCGCTCACGCTCATCCTACTGACCGCTGCGTCTCTGGTGTTGTTCCTTCTCAATGGTGGCAGCACCTCACTCTATATCGCGGCCACCGTCCTCTTTGCCGCCGGCTATGGGTTAAGTTATTCAACCTTGAACACGATAGCCGTCAATCTTGCCGGCGAGCACGGCGTCTCCGTGCCCACTACCTCGCAGATCTTTACGCTCGCATACTTCCTCGGGCTCTTCGGCTTTCCCCTGGTCGGAGGGCAGTTGGTCCGTGGATTCGGCCCTGACGTGATGTTGCTGAGCCTATTGAGCGCGACCGCTCTTAATGCGGTGCTAGCAAGCCGCCTGGGGTAAAGCACAACTGATCCGTCTCATCTTACGAAGGAGCTCACACATGCTGACTGAGGCACAACAATCGAAATGGCATAAGGATGGATATCTTCGATTGGAACAGTTCTTCGATCCAGCCACGCGCGACAAGATTTCTCGTTTCGTTGAGGAAGTCGCACGTTGGGATGTAAGCTCCGACAAGTGGATGTTGTGGTTCGAGAAGACGAGTGACAGCCGCAAGATTATCTCCAAGGCCGAGAACTTCTTAGACTACCATGCCCCTCTACGGGAGGCGCTCCTGGCCGATGGCCGCATTCGTACAGCGGTCGAGACACTCTTGAATGAGGAAACACGGATGTTGAAGGAACTTCTGATCTTCAAGTATCCGGACAGCGGCGGATACCGCCCACATCAGGACATCTATCATATCCCGCACAAGATACCCGAACGCATGGTGCACGCAATTGCATCCATTGCCGTGGACGACTCGGACCCGGGTAACGGTGGGCTTTTCTTCACGCCAGCTCGCCATAAGGAAGGAGTGTTTCCGATGGATGCCGGCGGCGTGATTCGCCCGGAGATCGCCGAAACCTTCACATGGGAGCCGGTGCACTTGAAGGCTGGCGATGCTTTCATTTTCGACGATTATGCGCCCCATTACTCACTGCCAAACAAGAGCGATCGGTCGCGTCGTGCGATTCACTTGGTGTTCCAGCGCGCATCCACTGGAGGTCCGACACGCACCGAATACAACCGCATGAAGCGCGCCTACAACCCACCAGAGGAAGCGGTGGCGGATCTTGAAAACCTGAAGATTCCCAATGGCATATTCTATCGCGACTGATAGCCACGTTTGAGGAAGACCAACGTGTACACGAAGCAGGCCGATCATTCTCTGATGCGAACCGAATACGGCGTTCTGGTCTGGCGCCTTTTGGAGCATCTCCCGGAGGGTCTCAGCCCAGCATTTGGCGCTTCAGTCGTGGAGCTCGCTCCAGGCGATGCGGTCGACCCGCACGATCATCAGGAGCACGAACTTTGGGTGCTGATCTCTGGTCGTGGAGAATTCGAAGTCGACGGTCAGGTCCGTGAGGTTAGCGAAACGACCTTGTGTTACATGTCGCCACATCAGACGCACACTATCCGTAATATCAGCCAAGACAGCGCTCTCAAGTTTATCTCGATTTGGTGGGATTGACGTGCGCACCTATTTTGTCTGTCCCGCGCCGCCTTGCCCTAACGGCAAACTACATCTGGGTCACATCGGCGGCGTGTATTTACTCGCTGATATTTTCGTCCGCTTTCAACGCATGACCGGCCATCGGGCCTACTACATCACTGGCTCAGACGAGCACGGCACATATACGCTCGAAACGGCACGAAAGCTCGGCCAATCCTTTAGCGAGGTCGCAGAACGATACATTCACCAGATCTTACAGTGTTTGCGCGCCGTGCAAATTACTCCCGATGTGTTCGTGCGCACATCTAGCGCGATTCACAAGGAAAATGCGCTAGCTATATTCCGCGAGCTGCAAGGGGCCGGCTACGTCGACGTACGGCAGGGCGTCCAACTGTATTGCGACCATTGCGATGAGCTCGTTACGGACTCGCTCGCAACTGGCCGTTGCCCGGCTTGCTCATCGCCTTGCGACAGCAATCTGTGTGAGAACTGCGGGCTGGCTCTTCAGCACGACACAATCCGTGACGCACGGCACGTCACCTGCGGCCGCGATCTTGTGCTAAGACCCATCACGCAGGCCGTGTTCGACATGCCACGTCTCGCTCGCCCACTGCACGAAGCCATTGGAGAAAGCACATGGCCCGAGCCGATACGCGCCAAGGCGCGCGCTTGGCTACACCGGGAGGTGCGCGGCTTGCCGATGACCCGCCATTTCAGGCACGGTGTGGAGGTAAAACAGCCTGACTCTCTGATCGGCCAAACGCTGCTTACATGGTTTGAGGGCCTCTGGTGCTTCGACACCGGAATTCGCGAGCAATGCGCCCGCGCCGGTCTGGACGCAAACGCGACGTTGCACGACCAGAACACCGAGCTTCTTTTCTTCATGGGGCAAGATAACCGCTTCTATTACACGCTAGGTGTGGCCGGCGCTCTGCTCGCGCGCGGCTACCCAATTCCCAAAAATCACTCCGTCCAGGATTTCTACAAGCTGGAAGGCGAAAAGTTTTCCACCAGTCGTGATCATGCTCTTTGGGCCGATGAAGTGGCGCGCGAGGTGGGGCCAAACGTACTCCGTTATGCACTGGCGCGAGTGGCCAAGCCGTTTGGAACCGACGCAAACGATTTTGATCTCGACGGGCTCATCTCGGCAGCCTCACGCATTCGGGTCTGGGAAGATGCGTTACGCCGGTATGCAGAAAACGCACGCACAGTAGAGAGCACCGAACTGTCCCCGAATTTCCGCCGCTTCGCTGAAGATTACGCCGATGCGGTCACCACACTGCGTTTCTG
>NZ_JCAMOR010000159.1:0-6547 GCF_059512385.1 Bradyrhizobium sp. Crot121
AACAAAAGAATGGACTTACGGCGACCTTTGCAATCTTCGTCTCGGCCATGAAGAAAGCGCTTGTCCATCTCATCCGTATGTGTGCCTTGCAAGGCGCACTGTTCTCCCTGGTGGAAACCCAGGCTGGCTAACTCTCGCTCCAGCCGGAAGTATTCGGGGCGGGTCAGGAGGCGACGAATGACCTGAAGCACTCCGAAAATGAGCCCTTTCGAGGGTCGACGGTCCGCGCGGGCCGCAACGTGAGTGAACATTGAGCAGGCCTCGAAATGTCGTTGTGGGAGCCGACCCGCCATTCTAACGGGGAAGGCCGATGTCGTGGGGGAAGCGAGCGAGAAACGCACCCCAAGGTCCCACCGGGGTAGTGATGGCAGCACGCGCGGGACATGGACAGTGAGCAACAAGGGAAGTCTGCCGCCGTGGGGGGCACAAGCCTACATCCAACGACGAACCCGTGAGGGCCAGCGTCGGCGGTAGCAGATGGCGGATGGGTTCGCAGTACCGGTGATGTCGGGTAACGCCGGCGGAGGAAAGGGACCCTGACTCGATCCATGCGAGAACGACAGTTGAGAACACGGCGATTGGTGATGAACCTAGCAACACCGGAAATATCCGTTCAGAAACTTCAAACCTCGCTGCAGGCGAAAGCTAAGGCTGAACCGGACTATCGATTCTACTCTCTTTGGGACAAAGTCTGCAGATTGGATGTGCTGGAAGAAGCCTACAGGCGCTGCCGTGGAAATCGGGGCGCTCCTGGGGTAGATGACGTCACATTTGCTCAGATCGAAACCGAGGGACGCGAGCGATGGCTGGAAAATGCCAGAGAGGAGCTGATGTCGAGCAACTACCGACCACAGCCCCTGCTGAGAGTATGGATACTGAAGAGCAATGGCGGACGTCGACCGCTTAGCATTCCAACCGTAAAAGACCGGACGGTCATGACGGCGGCGATGCTGGTGATCGGCGCCATCTTCGAAGCGGACCTGCTGGACAACCAGTATGGCTTCCGCCCGAAACTGGACGCCAAGATGGCGGTACGCCGCGTGTTCTGGCACATCAGAGACCATCGACGATCGGAGATCGTCGACGCGGATTTGAGGGATTACTTCACCTCGATTCCGCATGCACCACTGGTGAAATGCCTCACACGCAGGATTGCCGACGGTCGGCTCCTCTCAATGATCAAAGACTGGCTGACAGTCGCGGTTATCGAGAGAGACGGTCGGCGAACCACGAGGACGGCGGAGTCCCGTACGAAGAAAAGAGGAACTCCACAGGGCTCACCCCTGAGCCCGCTGTTGGCGAATCTCTACTTTCGTCGGTTCTTGCTGGCTTGGCGCAAACACGGACACCAAGACCAACTCGATGCGCATATCGTGAATTACGCGGATGACTTCGTGATCTGCTGTCGCCCCGGCTCGTCCGAGACGGCAATGGTGCGGATGCAGACGCTAATGAACAGGCTTGGGTTGGAGGTGAACGAGACCAAGACGCGGCTCGCTCGGGTCCCGGAGGATAGCGTAACATTCCTCGGGTACACGATCGGGCGCTTCCATGGAAAGGGAGGTCAAGCCTTTCTGGGCACAAGGCCTTCCAAGAAAGCCATTCGACGATTGCTCAAACAGATCCATGACCGCACGACACGTCAGTGGTACCCGGACACACCGGAGAACACTGTCGCTGTCATCAATCGCATCCTACGCGGTTGGTGCGGCTACTTCGACCAAGGCCCAGTGGTGGAAACTTACAACCTCATTCGGCAATACGTCGATCGTCGTCTGCGACATTGGTTGGTTCAGCGCACTGGGGCGCGTGGGCGAGGCTTCAAGCGTTACTCGCAGGAGTACCTGCATGAAACGCTTGGCCTCTACCGCCTCCCCAGAGCGCGCGCCGACATGCCGAGAGCGAAGGCTTGACGGATCGAGAGAAAGCCGGGTGCGGGAAATCCGCACGCCCGGTTTGACGAGCGGCGACTGGAAACGGAGCCATGGTCCGAAATGAGGCACCGGCACTCAGCGAAAGCTGCCGGCAAACGGCAACTCCTCGGAACCTGTAGCCACCGCGCCAGTCGTCGACTCTACCCAGCTCGATGCGGCCGTCGTCGAGAAACAAGGTAAGCCCATCCCAATGGTTCAGGAGATAGGCGATCGCCTTGCCCATCTCGCTGCCCGGCGACAGGCGGGCGGCTTGCTCGCGCAGGAACTTCTTCAGTTCGACGACGAGCGGCCGTGATCGTTCGTTGCGCGCCTTTTGTCGGACCGCGGCGTCGGCGCCACGGATCTCCTTCTCGATTGCATAGAGCGCGGCGATGCGCGCGAGGACTGCTTCGGCGATGGGTGAGCCGGCCTTCGGAGTCGCGGCAATGATCTCGCGCCTGGAGTGGGACCAGCATGCGGCCAGCCGCAGCGGCGCGCCGCCTTGACGCTCGGGTCGTGCGAGCCTGTGATAGCCTTGGTATCCATCGACCTGAACGGTGCCGTCGAAGCCGTCGAGGATATGCTCGGCATGTTTGCCACTGCGTCCTGGCGCGTAGTGGTAGACCACGATTGGTGGATCAGCGCCGCCGTGGCCGCGATCGTCGCGCAGGACAGCCCACAGATAGCCGGTCTTGGTTCGGCCCCGGCCCGGATCGAGCACGGGCGCCCTGGTCTCGTCCATGAACAAGCGGCCCGATTGCTTCATCACGACGCTCATGCGCTCGACCAGCGGCGCGAGGTGGAAGGCGACCGTTCCCATCCAATCCGCCAGAACGGCGCGATCGATGAGGATGCCATGCCGGGCCAGAACCTGGGACTGACGATAGAGCGGCATGTGCTCGCTGAACTTGGCGACCGCCACCTGCGCCAGCATCGCCTCGGTGGGGAGGCCACCCTCCACCAGATGGGCGGGCGCCGGCGCCTGGCGCACGCCGGCGCATCCTGTCGCGCAGGCGTAGCGCGGTCGCACCGCCTCGACCACGCGATACTGGGCCGGCGTCACGTCGAGGCGTCTGGAGCGATCCTCGCCGATCCGGACCATCTGGCCGCAGCCGCAGGGACACTCGAGGTTCTCGGGTTCGATCACCTGCTCAATGCGCGGCAGGTGCGCGGGAAAGGCGCGGGCGGCGCGGCTGGCCCGGCGACCCGACGGTGCCGCGCCGGCGCGGCGCGCACGATCGTCCTGGCGCTCCTGGACTTCGGCGATGGCGATCTCGATGTCTTCGAGCACCAGCTGCATCTGATCGGGATTGAACTTCTCCGAGCGTTTGCCGAAGCGTGCGCGCTCGTACTCCTTCACGAGCAGTTCGAGACGGTCGACGATCTGTTTGGACGCAGCTAGTTTGTTCTCGACATGAAGGCGTGCCGTCCGTTCGTCATCAGCGCGACGACGCTCGGCTTCGAGCATCGTTTCCTGCGCGCTGAAGAGCGCTCGCAAATCGGCGGGCAGCGCGGCAAGACGGGCGGGATCAATCGCGGACGGTGGCACATCCGCAAGCTATCATCCCAAGGTGCCGTGCGAAACAAATCGTCAGCCCTGAGTCAGTTCGCCGCAGCTGGCGTCGGGACGATCCGTTCGCCCACGCGCTTCCAGTTCAGCCCGTCAAACAGCGCTTCGAACTGCGTCCGCGTCAAACGCATGACGCCGTCACTGATCCGCGGCCATTCGAAATGGCCGCCATCGCCAAGGCGCTTGTAGACCAGAACGAGGCCCGTGCCGTCCCATAGCAAAATCTTAAGCCGGTCGGCCCGCTTCGAACGAAAAACCACGATCAGGCCCGAATGCGGATCAAGCCCGAGCGTGTTCTGCACGAGGCCGGCCAGCGCGTCTTGCCCGCACCGGAAATCGACAGGACGTACAGCAAGCACAATCCGCAGTCCCTGCGCCGGAATGATCATGCGCCGCGCTCGATCGCAGCTACGATCTCAGCGATCCGCACCGCGGACACGTCCGCGTCCAGGCGAACCGAAACCTTGCCAATCGTAATCTCGACGAGCCCCTCGGTCTTGCCTGACGCCGCTGGATCGCTCAGCTCGATCGACACGAAATCCGCCGCTTCGTCCGTGACCAATGCGAGCCGGCCAGTACGCGCCAATCTGCGCCACGTCGTCAACTGCTGGGCCTTGACACCATAACGCCGTGCGACCTCACATACGCGGGCGCCAGGCTTCATGCTCTCTAAAACAGCACGCCCCTTGATCTCCGCAGACCATAACCGGCCTCGAGAACGCGTACGGCGCGCAAGCTTCCCCGCAAAACCGTCAGCTTCGGCCTCCTCGCTCGATAGTTCCATCGCCGTCAGTCTCCTCCTGGCTGCTGCCCGAACAGCCAAGAATCGCAGAGCACAAACCGAGCGGAAACCCATCAATCAAATGGGAGTAAAGCTTCGCTTACGGAAATCCGTCGCATCGCTATCAAGCTCGCTCAACGGCGCATCGCGATCGACCGAGTTCTCGCGTGGTCGCTCTGGCGCCGAGCTGACCAGGCCGAAGCTCGCCGCGCCCACCTCAGACAAAAAAGGTTCGCGGTAGGGACGCTCATTGCTGAGCGCCCACCGGGTCACCGGAGGCGGTCGCCCGCCTCCGGTTCCCACAGAACGTAGCGTGCGGATTTACCGCACTACGCTCTTCGGCGGTTGGTTCACAGCACTGCTAGCGCCTGCAGCTTCCCGTATGGGAGGCGCAGTTTTGGTGTCAGCAATGGTGTCCGCTCTTTGATTTGGTTGAAGGCATCCCAAGTGAGACGACGACGGCCTGCCCAGCTGCGGCTGCACAACATCTTGCGCCAGTAACGCTCGACGACCCGATAGACTTTTACGAGGCTCCGGAGATTTCCAGCGACGCCGTAATAAGCATAGTGGCCGCGTAGGACGGCGTTGATTTCGCTGACCTGTTCACTGATCGTTTGATGTCGTATTCGCTGCATTAGCTCTTGCAGAGACGTAAGGCTGCGCCGTAGCCGAGATTTCTCGGTGCGCATCCCAACCTTGAAGTTACCTTTTCGGTTTCGCGTGCAATAGAGCGTCAGACCCAGGAAGTAGATAGTTTCCGGGCGGTTCCTGCCGCGTTTGCCAGCGTGTCTTTGCGCGAACCGACCAAACTCGACCAACTTGGTCTTGGTCGGCTCCAGAGTGAGGCCGAACTTCCCCAACCGTAGACGCAAGGCATCCTGTACGCGGATGGCGTCCGATCGATATTGGAAACAGATCACAAAGTCATCGATGTAGCGTACCAGTCGGGCTTCGCCCCGCAACCGGCCCCTCACCACGCGTTCAAACCAGAGGTCGAGAACGTAATGAAGGTACACGTTGCTCAGCAGCACGCTAATCGATCCACCTTGCGAGGTTCCCTGCTCGCTCGGATGAACCGCTCCATCTTCCAAGACGCCCGCTTTCAACCAACGCCGGATCAAGCTGATCAGGCGCGGATCGCCTACTCGATGTTCGACAAACCGGAGGACCCAATCATGATTGAGACTCCCGAAGAAGTTCTTCAAATCCGCCTCCAGCACCCAGCCGATCATGCCGCCGGCGATGACCTCATTGAGGGTCGCCAAGGCGTGATGGGCGCTGAGCTCCGGCCTGCCGCCGAACGAGCAGGGTAAGAAGTCCTGCTCGTAGATGGCGGACAGCACCTCAGCCGTGGTGCGTTGGAGCGCCCGGTCGGCGACAGTTGGAACCCCGAGGGGGCGCTTCTCCGTCTTGCCAGGCTTGGGGATATAGACCCGCCGAATGTTAGGCGCGCGATATCCCTGGCGGTGGATGGATTGGAGCACCGGCTCTATCCAGCCCTCGAAGCTCTCCTTCGCCGCCTCCACCGTCTGACCGTCCACCCCGGCGGCGGATCGCTTCGGAATCTTTGATAGATTCTCCAGCACCCGGTCGCGCGTGATATGATGGGCCAGCGAGGTGAAGCGGAGATTTGGCTCCCTTCGAGCTTTCACTGCTATCTGTTCAAGTTTCGTTTCCATGGTCAGCTGATCTTCTCTTTGAATAGAAGGCCGTAACTCCCGTTGCATGGAGCCCATGTCGCCCAAGAACAATTCAACTACCGCTGACCGCTTCCCCGTGTGGCCGGCTCTCTCGTCCTCGGAGTACTATCAGTCAGTATGACTTCCACCCGGTCATCAGACCCTTCTCACCTCTTCGGCTTGGCAGGTCCTACAAGCGTGCGCTTGAACCGGATGGATCTCCCTTGTTCACGTCAACGCCTTTGGTTGCATGCTGGCGGTACGAACCCCGGGAGCACTTTAGACTGCTCGCGTTCGCGCGGTCTTTGGTTCCGCCTTCCCCGTTACGGGAGAGGGTCAGCTACTCCGATCACGATCGATTTCGGGGCTATTTTCCCGTTCACTTCATTCCGGCCTACAACCTCCCTGTCTACGCTTCGCAGCGGCCGTTACCGGACGCCACGCAAGACTTGGTTCGCGGCTGCTCGCTAGGCTTTGCCGCGGCCGTCATCGCAGACGGCAGACTTCAACGCGCTTGCAAGGCGCAACCCGCACAGATCCGGACGGGCCCAATTAAGGCATCCGGCTCCTACCTTGGGTGTGTGACGGCGAAGCGCTGTTGGGG
>NZ_JCAMOR010000160.1:0-6478 GCF_059512385.1 Bradyrhizobium sp. Crot121
GAAGCGCCGCAATGCTGTTGCACCCACAACGACAGCTGCGGCGAAGTCCGCCATCTGAACTACTCTCGCTGCTTTCCGATAGTTTCCTGGGGGCGATCGATCGACCTCGATGCCTTCGGTCGGAATCATCAACGCACTTTTTCAGTCATCTATCGCCACGACGTGGGTGTAGATCCCTGAAGTTGGTGGCTCAATTGCACCTTGGTGTGAACAACTCTTGCGCACGCCGGCAGGGCCGAAACGCTATGAACGAAATCGACGCTCAGTTATCGGCGCGCGATCGGCCTTGATCCGCGTGATAGTCTGCGTCCGCCCAGCCTTTCTCGTCCCGGGTCTTGGAACTACGTCGCTGAAATGCCATGCAACGACTGGGGTGCTCGGCAACGGGCTGATCGGCACGATCTAGGCGTTGCTCTCCAGCTCGCCCATGCTGCTGCTGACCGATTTCAGCGACACACCGGTGCTCTCCTTGCAGTCCGGGACCAGAGAATATGGCAGCTGGGATGCGCGGCGGAGCTTCTCCGGCGCGCCGAAAGAACTCGTTCGGGCTGCCGGATCTTCTCGTGACAACGTCTGCTTCGGCGGCCCTGACTGGCACGAGCCGGGCCTGAAGCTCGAACACCAACGGTGAGGTAAGCTGAGCGCATAGCCCAATAAATGATGAACGCACGCTCACAGCGCCCTCGTGCAACGGTAGCCGACGCGGCGCGCCAAAGGCAGTCGTGGCTCGCACAGATGCTGGCGCGCAAACCGCGCGTGTTCGGCAACCATTGCGCTCGCCAACTAAATGGCGCGGATCATCTGGATCTACTTGCAGAGCAGAAAGACTGCAGAGCTCCGCTCGGATCTTGGTTCTTCTGCAGGGTCTCGCCCGGCCCTGCCGTTGCGGACCATGTAATCACTGGCATCGCCGCCGGATGATCCGGGCGAACAAACCGGGATGGCTTCTGTGCGATTCGCAGTGCTGCAAACCTACCGCTCCCAGCGCGATCCCAGCAGCACGGTCGTGACAGCTCGAATGCGGATTGGTCTGCCGGGGTGGCAATTTCTTGCAGTTGCAGCTGGCGTAGGACCTCCCGTGGAGGGCTCCCATGGAGGGGCCAATCAAGATCAGCGAAATGCCATCGCGCCGAGAATCACGGCGGACTGATAAGCTTTGTCGAATTTGCTTATCAGTTGGCCAGCTGACTCCATTGGTGCGAAATCCTCATCAGTCCGCCATCGACGCCATGGCCAACGCACCTTAAGCCAATCGCATTAGAGTAAGCGAGCGCCCTAGTCCCCTCAGACGTATCAATGCGGGGTCTGAGATCTGGAGAGTACCAGCGGCGAGGAAGCCGACGGGCGACAACTTGCGCGTCGAGCCCCTACCTTGGAGCATTGCAGAGACGGAAGCTCCGCTCCCCCTTACCTACATTGGAGAAATATTTGGGATGACGTCGCAAGAAGGAACTCCCGCAATGCACAACGCTTAGCTGCATCGCAGCACGTTTGAGCGGCGCTTGCCGGTCATCGTCTCGACAACGGTAGCGTTTGCGTTTGGCCAATTGCCCAAGGTTCGCCTGATGGCGAAACGGTGATTCATCGCTCTCCAACCGCACCCAATCGGATGTTAGTCTTTTGGAGCCTATCCGAACGGCTCTGGTAAAGCCTGACAATGACAGGAGGGAGCTATGGCCGACAAACAGACGCAGCCCACCTGGGATCCGATTGCCCTTGCGGCGCAACTGCAGAACATCGCGAAACAAAGCCAGCTCCTGATGCAGCGCTTTGTGTCGCATCAGCCGGACGCGGTCAAGTTCGGCATGGGCGACACGTCAACGCTCGGGTTCGACTTTTTCGAGCTCGTGACAAAGATGATGACCGACCCGGTGGTAGTCGCCCGCGCCCAGATCAACCTATTCTACGACACGCTAGGTATCTGGCAGAAAACCGCGGAACGCATGCTCATGCTGCGTGCACGCGAGGCCGGTCCCCCGAAAGACAAACGCTTCAAGCATCCGGACTGGAGCGAGAACGCTATCTTCGACTTTGTGAAGGACAGCTATCTCGTTGCGGCGAAGTCGCTTCTTTCCGCAATCCGCGAAACTAAAGGCATGGACGAGGCCAGCGCTCGTAAGGTCGATTTCTACACGCGCCAATTCGTTGATGCTTTGTCACCTTCCAATTTCGTCGCGACCAATCCGGAGGTCCTCACCGCGACGCTGGAGTCTGGCGGACAAAACCTGCTACGTGGTTTGGAGAACCTTCTCGTCGATCTGGAACGCGGCGATGGTCGGCTTGCGATTACAATGACCGACATGAAGGCTTTCCGCCTCGGCGAAAACATCGCAACGGCGCCAGGAAAAATCATCTACCAGAACGAGCTTATGCAATTGATCCAATATGCAACGTCGACCAGAGAAGTCCGGAGGCGGCCACTCCTCATCGTGCCGCCGTGGATCAATAAGTTCTATGTTCTCGATCTTCAGCCGAAGAACTCCTTCATCAAATGGGCCGTCGATCAGGGGCATACGGTGTTCGTCATCTCCTGGGTGAATCCCGATGAGAAGCTCGCTGAAAAGAGCTTTGAAAATTACATGCTCGAGGGACCGTTGGCCGCACTGGACGTGATCGAGTCCGCGACCGGTGAGCGTAGCATCAACACGATTGGCTATTGCCTCGGCGGAACCCTGCTTGCCTCGACGGCGGCTTTTCTGGCCGCGAAGGCCGACGACCGGATTGCGAGCGCCACCTATTTCGTGACGCTCGTCGACTTTACCGAAGTCGGAGACATGGCCGTCTTCATCGACGAAGAGCAACTGGCATCTCTCGAAAGGCGGATGCGCGAGCGCGGCTATCTGGAAGCGCAAGATATGGCGACGGCGTTCAATATGTTGCGCGCGAACGACCTGATCTGGTCTTTCGTCGTCAACAATTATTTGCTCGGCAAGGAACAGATACCCTTTGATCTTTTGTTTTGGAATTCGGATTCGACGCGCATGCCAGCGGCGATGCATTCATTCTATTTACGCAAGATGTATCAGCAAAATCTCTTGGCAAAACCCGGCGGTATCACGTTGGCGGATATGCCGATCGATCTGTCGAAAATCAGGACTCCGGCCTTCATTCTGGCCACGCGCGAAGACCACATTGCGCCGTGGGAATCGACCTATGCGGCGACACGCTTGTATTCCGGGCCGGTCAAATTCGTTCTATCCGCTGCGGGCCATATGGCTGGCGTGATCAGCGCGCCAGGCAGCAAGTACGGCCACTGGGCGAACGACAATTTGCCGCCCAGTCCGGAGGAATGGTTCGCCGGCGCTACGCCTCATCAAGGCTCGTGGTGGCCGCTTTGGGACGAATGGGTCACGCAATTTGATGCAGGCCGCGTTCCTGCCCGCGAACCGGGCGGCGGCAAGTTACCGGTTATCGAAAACGCGCCGGGCTCGTACGTCCGCGTAAGATCGATGGCCGCGTAAGCGACAAAGCTCTTCCTGATCGGCCACTCGTTTGGCGGGACGTTGGCGGCGGCCTTTAGCGCACGCGAACCGCGAGCTGTCCGCGGTCTATTGCTTCTCGGCGCGCCCGTTTGCTTTCAACCAGCGACGAACCGATTTCGCGATGCGCTCGTCTCGATGATTCCGCCTGATCAGAGTGAAGCGGACATCATCCCGGGCTCGCTGCTGTCGCATGCAAGCGCTTTCGCCGCCCCTGATACGTTCGTATGGTCCCGGTTGATGGATGCGGCAATGAGCATTGACGACTTGCGGGCGCTGGATGTCCATGCGCGGGTTGCGCGCTGGGCTCTTGACGAGGCCCCGCTCCCGGGGAGGCTGGTCCATCAGATTGCCGAATGGCTGTATCGGGAAAACCAGTTCTGTCGAGGCACTCTCACCGTGCTGGGTCGCACGATTGGCCCGTCATGTCTCGACGTCCCGACCCTCGCGACCGTCAACACGGCAGACAAGGTTGCACCGCTCGCCTCGATTGAACCGTTGCTTGATGCGTTGCCTACCAAGGATGCCTCGCTCATCAAAAACCCCGGCGAGACGGCGTTGCATTGCAGCACCTCGGAATCCTTGCAGGACGGGCCAAGCATCATCGCTTGGCTGGCGGCGCATCGCTGAAAGGCCGATCCGCCGGCAAACCGGCGCGGATATCTGCTTTGGTCACGGCCAACAACCTCTGCCTTCAATGAGGAGCCGAGTTTTCCGCTTCGACAAAGGAACTGCGCATTGTGAAGCGGAATCGGTCGGCAGCCGAGGCCGCCTGTGGGTCTAAAACGGCGTTTAGAAAGTCGGCCGGTCACTTTCGAACTACCCCGACCATCGAGGTCATTGCACACCCGAACCATTCCGACCGGCCACCGCTCAAGGCCTACATCTACGTGGGCGGCGAGCGTTGGGCGGAGAGCGGCTGCCCAGTCTATAGGAACGTCAGCAACGCCGGGCGCGTTGGATGGAGGCGGTAAGAGCAGAGCCCAAAGTTAGCGATGCGTTTCCTGTCCTCGGCTCCATTGTAAGCCTCATGGCCGCCGCGCTGAAGATGTGTTGCTTCGGTTCGGTAGCGACCTGGCCGCAGAGGACTGTGAAGCCAGCATGGCCGCTCCGGCACCGCGGCGCAGACTAGCAACGAGCAAGCCCATGAAAGTCAAAGACCTGATAGCTGAGCTGCAGAAGCTCGATCCGGAGATGCCGGTCGTCGCTTCCGGCCCTGACGGCTTCGACCTCTATGAGCCGACACTTGACCGCGAATGGATCACGATAGACCACTTCGGTAGCCCGCAGCGCGCCATTTCAGGCGAGCCCGGTGCCGTGCAGGCTATCCGGCTATGATCATCGCATTGCGCGCCATAGACAACGAACATCCCCTCGCCCGGGAGGCCTGGCATACGCCGGCCATGATAAAGCTTGATGCGCTCGCCGAGTGTATCATTGCTCGGGTACATCTGGGTTGGAACGCCGGGGCCGGCACAAGGTTGGGTAGACTGCGAACCATCGCGGCGGCGCCGGAGCACATCACAGAGGCGAAATGATCCGAACAATCGTGAACGAAGCCGGCGATGCAATCGGCGAGACCAACCTCGACGGCATGCTTATCAAGGGGCACCACCGCGTCGACGCCGAGCTAAAGCTCGGCCACAAACTGTTCTTCAGGACCAGCGGCGCGCTGACGAGGATAAACTGCATCACCATTGACCATACCGCGCACAAGATCAGGCTGGCGGTGGACGGGTTTAGTCGGGAAAGTTCTCCTCAACATACAGCTTGAGCCGTTCGCCCAAGCGCGTCGGTGTTCGGATACATCTGCTTCAGATTGCGGACCAGCTTGAAGCATCTTGCAGGCCGGCATCATCGAACATTATGCTGAACTGGATCACGGCTTCACCGAGTCGATCCAGCCGCTGCTCCTCTTGAGCGCCTCATTCCGCCACGGCCTTCGCAGCGCCTTTAGAGATCGCGAGCCATCAGAGTTGTGTCGAAGCCCTTCCAGTTAGTGCGATCAAGGTCCGCCCAACCGTGCCTCGCATAGACCCCCTGCATCCGTGGTGTTCAGGTAGAGCCGTGAAAGCCCTCGCTGTCGCGCTTGATCCTCGATCGCTCGAACCATACGGCACCTGCTCCTTTTCGCCGATACTCGGGGACAACAAACAACCCTGCAAGCCATGGCGACACATGATGGTTAGGCTCGATCTCGGACTCGGTGCCGTGGTCAAGAAGCCGTAGGCCCAAATGCGGCCCCGGGGATCAGCCTCGACTTGGTGCCCCGGTCGCCTCTCGCTGCAGTGGCACGCTATCGCGCGGTGGCGAAACCCGCTGATGGGTTCTCGCGCGGCCGTTCTGGCAGCCTCCCGAGCGGAAATAGCGCATTGGGTGCCGCAGCGACGCGGGATAGAATGCGCCTTTTGGCGGTCGCAAAATGCGTGCTCTAGGTGTCGCGCTGATCGTCATTGGCTTCGCGCTTGTCTGCGGCGGACTCATCTTCCGGCGCAGATTGGAGCCCGACGAGGAGCGCTTCCAAGCAGGATCTGGCGAGATTCCGCAAAGCCTTGATCCAATCCAGCGCGGTCTGCTCGAGGATCTCCGCCGCCTGAATGCGAGGGAGCCGGAGATGCGCAACGAACGCAGCGAAGATCATAGGCCCGGCGGGTGACGCGCCACCCGCTTTAGCACTCACCGCCCGGGGCTAGTGCTGGGATGTCGTCGGGACAGATCGCGTCCGCGGGGCCGCTTCGGCGCCATGCCGACAGTTTCACCGCTCGGCCACGGTCCCGAGCTCTGGCCGCCATACAGCCGGTAATTCGGGTCGGTGTAGGGGTTCCCGGGCCCTTTGTTCTGACAATTGGCATTTGGATAGAACTGTGCGCAATAGCCGGGCTCGGATATCACTGGCTGGGCCGGAGCCGGCGCGCAGCTTATCGCAGTCAGCACCGCCGCCGCGCCGAGTTGCTTGAGGATAGAGACGGACATTGTACTTCTCCCACCGCGGAAGATGC
>NZ_JCAMOR010000161.1:0-6473 GCF_059512385.1 Bradyrhizobium sp. Crot121
AACAAAAGAATGGACTTACGGCGACCTTTGCAATCTTCGTCTCGGCCATGAAGAAAGCGCTTGTCCATCTCATCCGTCGTCCGCAAGTGGTCCCAATGCTCGGCGGGGAATTCGTAGAAGGCCAGCAGCGTCGCGATCTTTCGTCAGGCACGCGACCGTCTTATCGTACTTCGCTCCGTATTTCTCGGCAAAGACGTCGATCGCCACTTCGGCCGAAGCTCGGTTGGGCGCCAAATAGACCTCGCGCAGATCCTTCTTCATGCTGGCCTGTACCGACACAGAGACTTTGTTCAAAATATTCGCGGTTTTGTGCACCCAGCACCGCTGATGTCGCGTGGCGGGAAAGACCTCGTCGAGCGCCTTCCAGAAGCCGAGCGCGCCTGCTGATCGGCGCGACGCCGGAAGGCAAGGAGGAACTCATCGGCTTCCAGGTCGGCGTGCGCGAGAGCGCGCAGAGCTGGCACGAACTGCTCGTCGAGGCGAAAATCCGTGGGCTGAAGATGGCCCCGGAAATCGCCGTCGGTGACGCTGGATCGCAGCGGCCGAACCGAAGGTGCGGCGGATCGCCTTCGACAACGCCTTCACCCGCCTCGATACGCCGCCTATCTCAGGCCGTCATCACCCACCTTCCCGCATAGCTCAACCTCATAGCGCTGGGCCAGATCGGCCACCGTCGCTTGCTCCCGCACAGCTTCCAGCGCGATCTTTGCCTTCAAACGGCGCCGATCCCCGTCTGGATCGTCCGCACTGGACCATGGCCGTGCCGCACGAGGCGATCGCGGCCGTCGGGAGGCTTCAAGCCCTTCATCGCGGCGAGAAACGCCTCGGCTTCCATCTCGACAGCCTGCGCAAGCAGCTGCCGAGCCCCAGATCGCAAAATATTCGTCACACCAGCATGCATTCGCTGTGGTCTTCCATGCGAGCCTGCAGGAAGACGCCGTCCGCCCACACGTATACGTACCGGCGCGCCGACAGATCGCGCTTCTGCCAACGCTCGTACTCGCTCTGCCACTCCGTCGTCAGTCTGGAAACCACCGCCGGAGAAAGATTCGGCGCATCCTTGCCCAAGAGCGCCGCCAGCGCCTCCTGGAAGTCGCCTGTCGAAATGCCTCGCAGGTACAGCACCGGCAAAAGTGCGTCCAAACTCTTCGTGCGCCGTGCCCACAACGGCAGGATCGCCGAGGTGAAGCGAATCCGATCGCCATCGCTGGTCACCGCGCCATCCCGAATCGTTACCCGGGCGACTTCGACGGCGCATCGATCTTGCGTCGTGTCTTCGTCGTCATCATGCCCTCCGTCTAGCAAACGGAGCGGCCCAGTGGATCGTCGATCTCATCGGGCTGACGCAATGGGACAATGTTGCTATGCTCGTTCATGGCGTATCGCTCTCATGTGAGGTTCTGGCAGGCTTCGACGCGCCGGCGGTGCTCACTTCAGAGTGAGCTCTAAACGAGAAGCGTTTCCGATACGAACACATTACAAATGCAGCTCGATTCAACGTTGACGCTCCAGGAGTTGAGAGGTCTATAACAAAGCGGCGACTTCTGAGCTCGATATCGAAAGGAAAGTCAACTTGCCGCTCGTAAAACGTCCATCACCTCACTCCGGGCGCGGTCAAACTGTAAGCAGCGTTCGGCCATCACGTGAACTGAGTACGCTTTTGGATATCGACGCGGACGACTACGCACCGATGGACGATCCCAAGCTATTCATGAATTCTCGTGAACGCCGGCTTATGGCGTTGCTAAAAGCTGTTAAGGCCCGCGATGAAAAGCAGAAAACGAGCATTCACCGCTGAAAGTCGAAGTTTACTGAAGGATCGCTACGTGGCTGCAGATGATGAAAACATGATGGAGTCCGTCGATAATCCAGACGGCTCCGAGGTCGTCAATACGGGCAGCCCCTCTGTGGTCGGCGATAATCTCGACGTCACCGCTAAAAGATTGGCTGCGCTTCAACTCAGGGTAAACCGGCGCACCGATGCCGCCAAACTTCCCTCGACCGACGACCTGTTGATTGCGGTCAAGGACACCACGCTTAGAGAACACGGCCTCAGCATAGTGCTGTTAAATTCGAACGGTTTCGAAGACCCTCTTGAGAAGAACGTATACACGTTTTTTACTGGTGCGGACTTTCAGGCTCTCCCCAAGCTCGGCAACAAAACCGCCAAGCAGATGGACGAGGAGCTTATCTACATCGAGTACGCAGGCAACTACTATACGAAGAATGGACTTTGGAATGCCATTACGGCTGCCGACGGTCAAAAAACCACGATAGAATACAAAAATTCGGAGTTCAGGAAACTCACGACAGCACTTGGGCTGACCGCGGAGCGTGATAACGACCTGTTCCCAGCCGGCGAAACAAAAAAGAGAGATAATGACGGAAAGATAGTGCTTAAGGGTGGAAAACCCGAAATCGTTCCGACTTTTAAACTCGATGGCGAAGAGCAACGTTACAAGACTCCAGCCGGGTACAGGCGACGAGAGGTCGCCCATACAAATCCGCACACTAGCGGCGAGCAAGCTCCCGACATCATGCTTCGAATGAAGAGCGGAGTCATGAAAGGGTTTTCGCGCCTTCCGGACGATGGTTATCATGAGTGTACGGCTAGGAAACTAGAAGCCAGTCTCGGCGGCACCATATGGCTGAAGTCAAAACTTCATGGCTACCAAACCATCGACTTCATCGAGCGCACGCTTGGAGAGAATCAGGCCACGCACCGCTTACGCGACTATGTCGGCGAAAGCCGCGGCTATAACCAGGATACCCACACTGCCTATGTGAAGATCGACACGACATACTTCCCGATAAAGGAAGTTGTCGACCTACTACCCGACGACGTAGCGGTGCAAGCCGTCCAGGGACCACCCTCCATGGATGCAATGGACCATCGGATTATAGTCAGAATGCCGGAGGGCAATACGTTCGTCACACCGGACTTTCTATCAAAGAAGCATCCTGAATACTTTCGGGAGGTGTGCAAAGAGCATGGCATCAACCCGCAATGGGGCACATTCAAACCAAATGCGCTTTGGAATAAGATGCTTGATAAGTACGCATCCCATGATCGCGTACTCGTGGAGGTAGATGGGACCCTTGTTGAGGGTCATTCAATTGAATTGCCGGACGGCAAATCCATAATGGATACGTACCCGCCAGAAAAGATATTCTACGCCCAGGATGGAAAGGCGAGCGGCGTAAGTTACACGAAACCCTCATTCACGTCACTTGCTCAAACTATGCAGAGGGCTGGCCAAGAGAAGAATAAGGGTGAAAAGATGGATCTTCCAAATAGCGTAACGGAACAGCTTCTGTCGCGTCAGGGCGGCGAGTCGGGCGGCACCAGCGATACGAGCAGGCCGCAGCGGCCGCCAAGCGACAGATACGACGATCGGAACGACAGAATACGCGACCATGCCCGTAGTTCGTAAACCTGACAATTGTGCGCACGCAGCCGCGCGTGTAAGTGGAGAAAGCCGGTTGTCAAAGGACAACCGGCAACGCCGTTCCACGCGGCGCTGTGCATGAGTTCGACAGCCTTCCATGGTTCCCTTTAGATCGAAAAACTTTGCAGAAGAGCCAACTCATGGTCGACATTAAAAAAAACCAATCAAGCTGAGCGAACTGGAGAGTCATATACATCTCTTACATCTCTGCTGGATCCGCAGGGAAACGAGCTGGGCAGAAACATTACGTCCCATCGAAGGCTTTGGAACAAAAGGTCGGCCACGTTCGACGAACGCACCTTCCAATTACCCGAAACCAAACATACCCTTGGCAAGTTGTACAAACGTGAAACGAAATAGGTGGGCAGCCATGCGAAGGTCGTTACAACAACAGTGTTGGGAGTAAAATTGAAGACGCGCCTGAAGGGCCCTTCAAGAGCATGAGAAAAATGCCAAGCAAATGAGGGCTGCAGAAGCAATGCAGCATAAAGCGCGGGCGAGGGACGCTGCCATAGATGCCGCGCCCGATTTCCTTGTCGGTGATGAGTGCGAAGCCAAGAGCGGCGTGGGCCCTCCCGATGTCGATGGCTGAAAAAATCGAATGCCCAATCGTGTGACGTGAAACGGCACGGCGCAGCATTGCTACTGTGACCGGGGCTAGCGATGCGTATTGTTGACTCAGGACATGAGACGATCATTGGGGTCCAGCCAGAAACTTGAAAGGCTTTCATTCGGTGCAGCTTTATCGCTGCCGCTCGGCGTATTTCTGGCGAGCGTCTATGCTAATTTCCAGGATGGCGTTACTCTCCAGGCGATCCAGAACTTTGACATCTTGGCAATTTGGTACGAGGCGCCCTTTTACCGAGGCTATGTGACGCAGGTCTTCTACCGCGGAGTGACGATTATCGGCCTCACGGCTGTCGTCGCGTCGCTTATGCTAGCCGCGATAGTGCTGAAGCCTCAGCACCATGGCACGGCCCGCTGGGCGCGCTTTGGTGAGATGAAAAAAGCTCGCTATATCGTACCCTATCACAGGATTTCCGGACCAATCTTTGGCAAGACGGTGGGTCCGGGCTGGCCGGGTCAGTATCTGAGCAATGGCGAGCAGCCGCACAGCCTGGTGGTAGCGCCGACCCGCGCCGGCAAAGGCGTCGGGATTGTTATTCCTACGCTGCTGACGTTCAACGGCTCGGTTCTGGCGCTTGACGTTAAAGGCGAACTGTTCGAGCTGACGTCGCGCGCGCGAAAAGCCCGGGGCGACCAGATCGTTAAATTCGCCCCGATGGACCCGGGAGGGCGCACCCATAGCTACAATCCAGTTCTTGACATCGTCTCTATGCCGTCGGAGCGGCAGTTTAGCGAAGCGCGCCGTCTTGCTTACAACTTGCTCACGCCGAAGGGCAAAGGGTCGGAAGGCTTTATCGATGGCGCAAGGGATCTGTTCGCCGCCGGTGTGCTCGCTTGCATCGAGCGTGGCACGCCGACGATTGGCGCCGTCTATGACCTGTTCACCTTGCCCGGAGAAAAGTACAAGCTCTTTGCCCAGTTGGCGGAGGAGTGTCAGAACCAAGAAGCGCGCCGCATCTTTGATAACATGGCAGGAAATGACACCAAGATTCTCACGTCCTACACGTCGGTCCTTGGAGATGCTGGCCTTAACCTCTGGGCGGACCCGCTAATCAAAGCGGCGACGACGCGATGCGACTTCTCGATCTACGATCTCCGCCGCGACCCGACCACAATTTATCTTTGTGTGAGCCCAAATGACCTTTTGGTCATCGCACCACTGGTTCGCCTTTTCTTTCAGCAAGTAGTGGCGGTCATGCAGCGCTCTATGCCGACCAAAGATGAGATATTTGAGGTCTTGTTCCTGCTTGACGAGTTCAAGCATCTCGGCAAGCTGGAGTCAGTGGAGACGGCCGTCACCACAATCGCGGGCTACCAGGGCCGGTTCATGTTCGTCGTACAGAGCCTCTCGGCTCTAACCGGCCTGTATGATCAGGCGGGGAGGGAGACGTTCCTCAGCAACACCGGGGTGCAGGTCTTCATGGCCGCGGCCGACGACGAGACGCCCATCTACATTTCCAAGGCGGTCGGCGACTACACGTTCCGCGCCAAGTCGAAGTCATTCACGCTAAGCCGAATGTTCGACACCAACATCCAGCTCTCGGATCAGGGAGCCAACCTGATGCGGCCGGAGCAGGTCCGCCTGATCGATGAGAACAGCGAGATCGTCCTCATCAAGGGACAGCCACCCCTGCAAATGCCCAAAGTGAAATACTACTCAGACCGCATACTAAGGCGCATCTTCGAGAGCCAGACCGGCCGACTGCCGGAGCCAAAGCCCATTACTCAGCAAGTTGCCGCATCCGCTAAGCCGTTGCAGTGCGTGCAGGAGAGAGAAGAGATCGTCTGCACAAGCGACCGCGGGTGTTTTGCCGTTAATCAAGCAGACACGTTCGCTACCGATTCCATCAATCTCGCCCACGGCGAGAACTATCTCGATGTTGTCGACAAGGATCCGGATAATCGTCGGATCGGACATGAGGTAGAAACCTCAACGTCGGAAGAGGAAGCGCAACCTGGCGCCGCCGATGAGGGGGCAATAAGGAAACGGTGCGAGCACGAGGCGGGGGACCGTGCATTCGCGGGCGCAAAGGCTCATCAGACAGGACCTGTGTTGGAGTCGGACGAAGACGAGGCGGTGGCGCGCCAGCGCGCGCTGCTCAACCGGATTATCTCACTGCAGAAGCGCCGCCGTCATAATCTGACTTGACCTTCCGCTGAGCGGCAGCCGGCGTCAGTTGGCGCGTCGGATGAGCCTCCTCCGAATTGATGGAGACCTGTAGTAGTGAGCGAACGCTGCGGCGTCTCCTCATCATCGGGGCGAGTGCGGTGGTGAAGCTGGCTCGCTGACGCGGTCCATCGCAAGGGACATGGCTGGAGTGCATGCTCGCTCGTAAGCCGCCCATGCTTGTCGCCGTCGCTCTCGCCAACAAGATGGCTCGCACCGTTTGGGCTTTG
>NZ_JCAMOR010000162.1:0-6461 GCF_059512385.1 Bradyrhizobium sp. Crot121
CCAGGTGTTTTGAAGGTGACAGCAATTGTGCCGCTGTCAGAAGCCGAACAAGGATCGCAAGCATCAAACGGGCAAAAGCCGGCTTGGCGCGGGCCCTTTCGATGCGTTCATGCGTGGAACGGAAATTGCTAATTTCTCATACAAGCCGCTTGGAGAGCGATAATGCAGATGGGCGTCGAAACCTCGAAGGCGGAAGACCAGCGACCGGTCTTCGTGGTCGATGATGACGAAATCACCCGGGTGGCTTTGCAGCTTATGCTGCACGATGAGATCGAAACGCACGAGCTTGCAACGCCTGAAGAGGCTTTTGTCAGGCGCGTCGATTGGTTGAAGCCCGATCTGGTGCTGCTCGGCGCCTCCTTTTTCAAACAAAAGGGGCCGCCGTTGATCGGCCAATTGGCGGCCCATTTTTCCGAGGTGCGGATCCTGATCGTCTGCGAGAAATCCGACGAGGCCACCGCGGCCGAAGGCATCAAGGCGGGCGCGCACGGCGTGCTTATCAAGCCTCTCACCTTGGAAGCCGTCCGCAAGAAGGTCGATGGTATTCTCGAACGCGGCGCCACCGCGCCCATCGTGCAGCTCAGGGTGCTGAATTAGGCCACGCCATGGCGACGATCATTTTCTATCAAAAACCCGGCTGCGCCACCAACGCGCGCCAGATGCAGGCGCTGAAGGCCGCGGGCCACCACGTGATTGCCAAGGATATCTTGAAGGAGCCGTGGCGCGCGGAGCAACTGCGCCAGTTCTTCGGCAATACGCCGGTCGGATCCTGGTTCAACCGCGCCGCGCCCCGTATCAAGTCAGGCCAAATCAATCCCGACATAAGCGACGCGGCGAGCGCACTCGCGCTGATGCTGAGCGATCCGCTCCAGATAAGGCGCCCGCTGATCAACGCCGACGGCGCAAGATGCGCAGGATTCGATCATGAGCCCGTGCTGTCGCTGCTTGGGCGGAGCATGCAGGACGATCTCGAGCGATGCTCGAGCGAGGCAGCCGGAGGGTACTGCCGGAGCGGGTGAGCTACGCTACTCGCTAGTTTAACGAGAGGCGAAGAAAGCGGAGTTTCCCCGCTCCCCTTTCTTCGGGCGCGGCAGCAGGCTCGCTGAAGACGATCGGGGCTCTACACGCGCGTCTATAATTTTAATTAGGGTTGATGAAAAAGCCCCAAGGTGCAGCCCGCCAATGCGGTCATCGCGGCGGAGCCGGCACATTCGCCGATGCTGAATTGCGCGTGAAAGCCGGACATCAGTGGACGCTTCGCTGCACGTTCCAGTTCGACCGCATCGACATTCGTAGTGACATCGATCAAGCCGAGCGAGGCGCCGAAGGGCTGTTTCATGTCGCCCCACAACAAATTGGCGGGGCGGCCGGACGCCATGGAGGACGTGCCGAGTCCGTCCCTACAGCACCGCCCCGCCTGCGACCGGTGATGGTGCCCCGAATGAAGCAAGCGATGTGCCGATTTTGAAAGTTGGCTACAGTCGCTTCGTACTGGGTGTGTGTAGCGTCATGTGGTGGATATTGGTCTCAAAGCCGACAAAACGACCCGCTCTAGTTCAGTGCGCCCGAAAGCTCCGCCAAGCGGTGTCACTATCAGCGGTGTGTGATCACGTCGGGGTTGTCGACCACCATGTCGAGCAGCGTGTCCTCGACCATGCGGCAATCCACGCCCTTGATCCGGACGCGGCGAGCATCGCCGTGCCGGAATACAACCCAATCGCCGGCCTTGACATCCTGGCCGTGGAAATAGGTGCCGGTCTGCGGCTCATGCTTGAAGGCGGTCTTGCCCTTCTTGAGCACCAGGCCGACGGTGTCCTGCCAGACTGATTCCTTGATCGCGCCGGTCGACAGGATGAGCCCGCCATCGATCTTCTCCGGCTCGATGTAGATGCTGACCCCTTTGTTGTTCAGCAGCTCGATGGTGCACAGATCGCCAACGAGCTTCATCAGCTCGGCCCTTCTCGTCCTCCGAATTGGAACGGCGTTCCAATGTCGAAACACGTACCATCCCTCTCCTCCTGGTCTTTCAGGATGTCTTCCAGCGTCTAAGCGAGCAGGTGCGCAGCGGCGGCGGGCGCCTTTACCCCACATTGCGCTGATACTGGCGCCCATCTGTGAGCTTGCCGGACGTGATGGCGTCGATCGCCTTCTTATTTAGCTCATCAAGCTTAGCCTTCGGCGTTCGGCTAGATTGGTATCGATGATGACGCTCATTTACGGCCCGCCCACTCGTTTCCGAGCCAATTACAGGAGCGCCATGCGAGTCAGCGGCCATCTGACAAAGAAATGGCCGCCTGCGTTGCCACAAGCGGCCGAAGTCTAGGGAGGAAACGCCCAAGGAGGGCAGCACGCAGCCTAGAACGACCGCCATCAGCAGCTCAATTGAACGTAGGTAATCGTCGGGTATCCAAAGGGTAGGACGGAACGATACGAAGGTTTATGTCGAGATCGGCTAGGCAACGCCAAACTCGCCGCTCGCGCCCGGCTCGGCCACCATATGCCGCACCAGGATCATTTCCAATCCGACTTCCGAACAAGGGGCGACGCGGAATTGATTAGTCAATTGCCGGCCGGCACCCTTCAGATAGAGGAGGAAGCCGGGCAACTTGGCGAACATTGCTGCCTCAATGAATCCCCGCGTATGCGCGGGCATGGCGGCGCAACTTCGAGGCCCCTCGATCGCGCGTTACCGCTGTAGCTGGATTGCATTAGAGCGTGATCCGCAAACGTGGAAACCGCTTTTCCGAGAAGATCATGCTCAAACAAAAAATATAGAGCGGAATGACGATTCGAAGAAAAGTCAGTCATCACGCCTTACGGTCGTGATCCTTTCGCAACATGGCGACTTGATCGTGTCTCGACCGCCCGATTTTGATTCGCATCAAATCCTTCGCGATGCCGCGTGTGTGACAGAGACGTCGCGCGACTCCCCGCGCTGACTTGGGAATCGAAGAATTTGATGAGAACAAGAACAATTCTGACGACAGCCTCGCTGCTCGTGAGGCATTCGGTGGGGCCACCATGTCGCTGCAAGCTGCCGATCTCGCATCGGCGGCGATCTACACCAAAGCGCCGCCGGTCGAACCATTCAATCCCTGGATGATCCGCCTGCGCGTGCTCGGCGTTTTGCCGGATGCTCGAGGTAGCTCGGTTAACGTCTTCGGCGTTCCGGGCCTGTCGTCACCGAATTTGGGGCTCTCGATCAGCGATCAAGTGGTCCCGGAGCTCGACATCACCTATTTCTTCACCCCGAACATCGCCGCCGAACTCATTCTCGGCGCGACCAAGCATCACATCAACGGCACCGGGACGCTCAACGGGCTCGACATCGGCAAATCCTGGCTGTTGCCGCCGACGTTGACGCTGCAATATCACTTCACCGATTTCGGCGCGTTCAAGCCGTATATCGGTGCCGGCATCAACTACACCGTATTCTTCAACCAGTCGGCGGGCAACACGCCGGTCGCTGGCCTCGCGGTCACCGACCTGCAGATCAGCAACCAAGTTGGCGCCGCGGTCCAATTCGGCTTCGACTACATGCTCGACCGTCACTGGGGCTTCAACGTTGACGTGAAGAAGTTGTGGCTGCGGCCGGATTATTCGGCGACCGTAAACAAGGCGATTCCGGTCACCGGGCGCGCCAATATCGACCCATGGCTGGTCGGCGGCGGCATCACCTACAAGTTCTGACCCAAGAGCACGATCGGGGAAAAGTGGAAACCGGGTTGCGCAAACAAAAAGATCGAGCGAGCTGACGGTTCGAAGAAGCGTCATCTCTCTCAGCGCCGGGAGCCGGGCCCGGCGCCGCATTCGCTTTAGCTTTGCGCTATTGGCGGAGTCAACATGAGGTGACGGACCAGATCGAAGGGTAAGAGTGATTGATCAAGCCATTTTCCATCTCGGCGAGCGTCGCGCAAAGCGCCACAAGGACATCAACGTCAGGGATTCAAACGGCTCGCCGCTGGAGGTGGCAGGGCATGGTGATCAGGGACTTGAAATCCAAAGGCTCGTCCACGGTGATCAAGCGCGCACCCTGATCAGGAACATCCATCTTACCGAGGATCCCGACGAAAGCGAAGGCCGCACCTATAAGGTCAAGGGCCCGGTTGGGCACGGAGTTCTTGATGAAGGACCGTGAGGTCACCACCACTCATCACCCTGGCGAAAGAGGGTAACCCAGGATTCCAGAGACGCCAGTCGTCAGATGGAAGCCGAGGCTAACTTGATAGCCCGCGCAAGCTGCCTTTAACCGAGCCCTCAGCTCCGCTTCAACACCATCACCAGGCGGTCGACACGTTTACCTTCCTTGAGATGGGACTCGACGATTTCGTCGATGTCGTCAGGCGTGGTTGGACGGTACCAGACGCCATCGGGATAGACCACCATCAAGGGACCGGCCTTGCAAAAGCCGAGGCAGCCCGCCGCCGTGAAGCCGATATCGGTGAGCCCTTGCACTTCGATCGCCTTGCTCGTCCTGTCCCACAGGGCTTGCGCACCAGCTGCACCGCAGCTGCCGTGCGGATGAGTAGGCGGACGCTGGACGTGGCAGGCAAAGACATGATGCCTGTAGAGTTGAGGAAGCTCGAATTCCGTTTCTGAGTTCATGAGCCCGCCACGCATTCGATTGGGTTCATCTGAAGGGGGACAAGGTCCGAGTGCACCGCTCGGGACCGCGGTCGTCAGCGCGAGCGCGTGAAGCTCGTCACCCATTATCCCGTTGAGCGCCGCATACACAATCTGATGCTGCTTCGGCTCTTGACTGTGAAGGCGCGCGAAACGACGCGGGCGCCATAATGATCGCCGTCGCCGGCTAGATCAGTCATGGACACCTCCGCGTCCGAAAAGCCTTTCCTGATCAGGGCTTCGATGTCTGGTCCCCTCATCGCGATCTGCCTTGCTCCCGCTTGGCTTGCTCCACCATCTTGCTTCTCCATGCAAGCTTCGAACCAAGATGCGCGCCGCGCGCTTCTGCGCCGATCCTTCTCGGTCTGCCGACGTACAACTGCCACTCATCGTCACGTTTGCTACAGCAACGGTCTCTTTTGTTGCGGACGTGACAAACATCGAGCAGACGCGTGCGCCTCCAGCTTTTCCGCAGCTAGCCCCCAAAATAGCCGAAGAATCCCGATCCTTCCGCATGGCCCGGCTCTTGCAATGTCATCTCGCGGAAGGATGTAGCGCGTCACGACCGTCGTCTTCTCGGAGGAGCCCATGAATTTTCGCCAAGCTGCCTGATGAGCTCGACGCCTCGCTACAGCAGGGCATGACCGCTTACCGGCACCATTCGGCGCGAACCGACCGCATCTTTCGGTGAGCGCTGAACGCTCTGACGAGAGCGCGCGATCGCCGAGCGCGGCTTGCGCAAGGGCGCAAGCCAAGCCGGCTGGGACCACGACGGCGCCCATGGCAAACCACAATCGGGGATGCCAGTGGCGTCGGCGCTTCACGCTCTCCGCCTTGAAGGCGCTTGCCTTCAATCAGTTGATTCCTGGGGCAAAGACCTCGATTACAAGGCTAGGGTCAATGGATATGTCGCTTGAATTGATGCGCGTGACTGGGGTTTGTACTTCGCAGGATTGTTCCCCCTCTCCCTGCATGCACGGCCAGCCTACTCTAAAGCGAGTCTCCCAGAACTCCTGATACAGGATCGTCATTTCACTGCCTAACGGTCCTGTCACGTCTGGGTCTGCGATCCCCCCTGCCAGCCCAGACGGAGCCCTCGGCGGTTGTAGCCGCCGAGGGCTTTCTTTGTCTCGAGCGCGTTTTGGATGTCACTAACACCTGTTCGCCTCGGCTCCCCCCACAAATGGGGCCTCATTGGAAGCGAAGCCGGCACGCGGATTCACCCGACCAAAAATGGTGCTGGCGTCGACGTTCGCCGCCTTGCCGCCTCACTCGGTGGACAGCGTGAAGCCGCGCCGCTCGCGTTCGTCCGCACGCGATTTTATGGATCTAGCAATGTGGGGAGGCTGCCCCCGATTCTGAAAGCACGCGGGCGTGCCCTATCGCAGGCTAGGGCGGACGGAAGCAAAAGGAATGCGGGACGACGTCAGCCCCACCTATTCTCTACAGTCGGGCCGACGGCTTTCATCATACGGCTTGCCTGTCTGGTTGCGTGTCCAGTTAGCGAGCGTGGACAACGCGAAATCGAGTTCGGCGCGCGCAGTTTCGTTGGCGACCGTCTCCCGCGATGCAGCGCACATGCAGGCCAGCCGGGCGTCCAACCCTCCGCGCCGACGAGAAAACCGAGATGGAGCTGCCGCGTCCGCTGGAATCGCCCTTCTCGGGCGTATAGAGTTTTGGTTGGCCAGTCCATTCGGCGAGCTAGTACCCGGAATCAGAGCTGAGTGATACGGCGGCCTTTGAACCGGCGTTGACGGACCTTTTTCTTGGTCCAGACGAAGGGCTCGGCTTTGTCGTTGTAAGCGTTGACGTAGGCATCGATGTGGTCCTGAAGCTGC
>NZ_JCAMOR010000163.1:0-6390 GCF_059512385.1 Bradyrhizobium sp. Crot121
AAGGCTTCCTCCTAAAAGAAAGCCTTGAATCACGTTCCGTCTGATTTGAGAATCCCAAGAGTCCACACAGCCTAGGACTCCTCAATCGGCGCGTTCTTATTGCGGGAGGAGGAATCGGCGGACTGACGCTGGCATTGTTGCTGCATCAGCTGGGCGTTCCTTGCACCGTCTTCGAGGCCGCCACGGAAGTCGGGGAGCGCGGCGTGGGCATGATATCCCCCCACACAGCGCCCGCGTGCTAATGTTGCTCGGCTTTTCCGATGTCGGAGGTGGGGGTGCCCAAGGGCTGCACAGTCGCCGGCATCATGTCGATTCCAAAAGTCGGCAGCGCGGACAAAAGTCCGAGCAGCCAACTAAAGGCATAGGAGCCAGGGCTGATGCGCAATGGGTGATCACTGCCGCTCGGTTTTCGGGAGGCGATAAGGGGGCTTAGGCTGCGCGATGGCGGGGCTGGATTGCGACAACAGCCTCCATCTCCTGGACCAGTCCGGCGGTGCCGATGTCAGTTGCTATGGCGTCACCGAGCCGGCGCGCAGCTAGGCGAAATTGCGGCTTCAGGATCAGCTGCGCAGCTGCCGAAGCGATCTCCTCTACCGAAGCAGTCGGCGGCAGCCGTAGGCCGGCGCCCTTGGCCTCCACGCGGATGGCATTGTCGCCCTGATCGCGACCCATCGGGAGCACCAGGAGGGGAACGCCGTTAAGGAGCGCGCGGTTGACGGTGCCGTGACCTCCCTGGCTGATGACGAGCGAAACCTCCTGCATCACCGCATCGTGCGGTGCGCTTCGAAGCAAATGCACATTGTCCGGGGCCTCAAGGCTATTGACGTCCAGGTTCGGACCGGCAGTCGCAACGGCCTCGACGTCAAGCTGACCCATCGCATGGATGATCTTCTGCACCAGTTCGCCCTGTCCCTGAGCGCCGGTGCTGCCGGCGATCAGCACACGCGGCCGATCCGTCGACCACGGCGCGCGCCACGACCCGCACCAACTCGGCTGATCGAGCAGCGGGCCGACATAGCGCAGATTGGTTGGCAACCAGTCGGCCGGGAAATCGAATGCGCGGCTCATCGCGAGCAACACGCGCGCCGCCCTGTCGAACAGGTCGAGCACATGGGAAACGCCTGGCACGCCCATCCGCGCACAGACGGCGTTGAAGCTCGGCAGGAAGCTGTCGAAAAGCGCCACCATCTCCTGAGCGGCGGCGTCGACGTCAGTTCGCTGCTGCGCCGTCTTCGGCGCCGCGAGGCCGCTGGCGGCGGGCGGCACCCCGGCCAGCGGCCGAAGGCTGACATGCGGCGAGAGCAGGGCGATGGGCACGCCTGCGGCTTCTGCGCCGAGCACTGCGCCAAGCAACAAATCAATGCTGAGCACGGCATCTGTTGCAGCTCTGCTTATTTCTTCCTTTATGTCAGCCGCATAGTCGTGCGCTGGATCCGCCATGATGCGGCGAAACGCATCGCGCAAGCCGGAGACGTCCGCGGGGTCCGCTGCTCGTCCGGTCGGCGCACGGCGCCAGGTGGCAAAGTCAAAGTCAGCGGCCAAGACTTCGTCACGCATCGCCGGATCCGCCATCACCCTGACGTGATGTCCGCACTGCCGCAACTGGCGACCGGCGGTCAGCAGCGGATTGAGATTGCCGGAAGTACCCCACGATACCAGAAGAAAATCATACGACACGGTGCATCGTCTCCTTCTTCATTGCCAGACCATTCCGAGGCCATAGAGCGGTGGTGGGCGGCCATTTGACCCCGCGGACTCGCGTGGACCGAAACCGCTAAGCTCGTAATCTCGGCGGGCTTCGCTACCGCAGCATTTCGAAGGTGAAGGGAATGGTTACGCCTGTAATGGCGCACTTGCTGCCATAACCGGAACGCACTGGAAGCGTCCAATTCGGTCATTCCGAACCACCTCACGATCGACGTGGTTCTGACCAACCTGGTGCCGACCTCACCCGTACGCGGCGCGCACCGGCAAAGCTTCAAGCGAAATAGTAATCGCTACTTCCAGGAATGACTTTGGCCGCGACTCCAATAAGGGGTCGCGGCCTTTTTTTGTGCCCTATAAATCGTCCAAAACAGTCCTGAGTCTCGGGTTGCGCGACCTGGTCGAAAATTCCCGTGTCCCGTCGACGCGGACGGTTTTCAGGTGGACCGGACATTCGGCCGGACCGGCAGGTCGCAAATGGGCCAGAAGCAGATAAAGCGATCGAAACTTTCCGACCCGGGCGACGACGACCGCTTCTATAAGGAAGCGGACACGCCTTCGTAGGCCCCTCCAGCGATCAGCTCACCGCTCCGGCTATTCGCTCGCAGGTAGCGCTGAGTTCGCGCCCAAGCTGCGACAGCTCCGCGTTCTGGTATCGCGCGAAGTGGCACTCTGGATCCTGCCACCGCACGAATACTTGGCCCCCTGATCCGGCGATCACCGAGAACTTCAGAGGCACCTCGAGCAGCGCGGACGGATCCGCCGCTAGAAGTCGAGCCATGAAGCGCGGATGGAAGAATAGGATCTGCCTTGTCGGTCCGATCTGATAGTTGCTACGTTGAACCACAGCCTGAGCGTCAATCTCGTGCAACACGAGGATGTCCGCGGCTTCAATAGCCAATCGCAGGCCTTCCAGCACGTCATCGAACGCCAGTGAAGTAGTCCGGAGGCGTTGAAATGGCTCGTGGCGTTTTCCATTGTCCAGATAGTCGACGACGATCATTTGCGTCTCTTCGCTCATCGAACCTTTTCGGCTTCCTGCTCCACAAGAGCCTCATAGGCGTCGAAGGCGCGAGTGGTGTAAACGAGCGCGGCGGCAGCATTTACTGAGATGGCGATGCCCAGTACCTCCGCGATCTCCCCTTTCGTCGCGCCGGCTTTTTGGGCCGCGGCGGTATGGACGGTGATACAGCCATCGCATCGAAGAGTGATCGATACAGCCAGGCTAATGAGTTCCCGCATCTTGGCGTCCAACTTGCCGGTCTTGGCATTCGCGGCACCGAGCTGCACATAGCCGTTCACCGTGTCGGGGCTGAGTTTTCCGACGGCGTTGACGCCTAAGAAGATTTGCGCGCGATATTCAGTCCAATCAATCATGTGCATCGTACGTCTCCTAGGATTTCGTGTATCCGTCCGGTGAAGGCCGCCTTGCCGAATGAGGTGTGTTGTTGAGAACTGTCCTTATGGACAGTGATAGGCGCAGTGCCCAAGTCGAACGGCTTGAGGTGGTGGACACGGGCCGGCGGGGCGCTGGTCCGAGGACGAGAAGTTCAAGATCGTCCTGGAGAGCTTACAGGCGCCGCGCCAGGTCGCGGCAACGGCGCGGCGGTATGGCGTTTCGCGCTCATTGCTGCTGCGATGGCGGCGGTCGTTTCGGCCTGAGCCGAAGGATGTCGCCCAACCTGGCTTCGTACCGGCGATGGTGGTCGCGGAATCAGGGCCGACGCCTGGTCCGGTCGCGCCGGCCAGCAGCGGCGGGTCGATCGAGATCGAGTTTGCGGCCGGGGCTCGGATGCGGATCACGGGTACGGTCGACGCGGCGACGCTGAAGGCCGCCGTGGCGGCGCTGGCAGATGGACGCCTACGGTGATCCCGATTGCGTCGGGCGTACGGGTGTGGATTGCGACCGGCCACACCGATATGCGTCGCGGCATGAACTCGCTGGCCTTGCTGGTGCAGGAAGCATTCACGCGAGACCCGCACGGCGGCGACCTCTATGTGTTCCGTGGCAAAAGCGGCAAGCTGATCAAGATCCTTTGGCACGATGGACTGGGCATGTCGCTTTATGCCAAGCGGCTGGAGCGCGGCCGCTTCCTGTGGCCGTCGTCGACTGATGGCGTGGTGACAATCACCCCAGCCCAGCTTGGCTACCTGCTGGAAGGCATCGACTGGCGGCTGCCGCAACATACCTGGCGACCGCAGGCGGCTGGCTGATCGCTGGGATTTGAATCGGTGGCAGGATCAGCGGTTCGGACAGAGATCACGTCTTGTGATTCTCTGGTCGGCGATGGGCGCTGATGATTCTCTTCCCGACGATGTGACCACGCTGCAGGCGATGCTGCGCGCCGAGCGGGCGGCCCGGTTGGCCGCGGAGGCGGAAGCACAGGCGGGGACGTTGCTGATCGAGAAGCTCAAGCTCACGATCAAGAAGCTGCGGCATGAGCAGTTCGGACAGTCCTCCGAGCAAGGTGCATTGCTGGACCAGCTCGAGCTACAGCTCGCCGATCTGGAGGAGAACGCCGCGCAAGCCGAGACCGCGGCACAGATGGCAGCCGAGAAGATCGCGGTGCCATCGTTCGAGCGCCGCAAGCCAGCCCGCCGGCCGCTGCCGGAGCATTTGCCGCGGGAGCGCATTGTCTATCCGGTGCCTGCCACCTACCCATGCTGCGGCGACAGCCGATTGCGCAAGATTGGCGAGGACGTGACCGAGACGCTGGAGCTCGTTCCGCGCCAGTGGAAGGTGATCCAGCACGTGCGCGAGAAGCTCGTCTGCCGGGCCTGCGAAGCAATCACCCAGCCGCCGGCTCCCTCGCATCCGATTGCGCGCGGGCGTGCAGGGCCCCAGCTGCTGGCTCATGTTCTGTTTGCCAAGTACGGCCTGCATCTGCCGCTCAATCGTCAGAGCGACGTCTACCAGCGTGAAGGCATCGACCTCGACGTATCGACGCTCGCGGACTGGGTAGGTGCCGCCGCGGCAACCCTGATGCCTTTGGTCGACGCAATCCGGAGCCTCGTCTTCGCAGCCGAGCGCATCCACGCGGATGACACCACGGTGCCGGTCCTGGCCAAGGGCAAGACCCGGACCGGCCGGCTCTGGACCTACGTGCGCGACGATCGCCCGTTTGGCGGCCCAGATCCGCCAGCGGCTGTGTTCTTCTACTCGCCCGATCGTGGCGGTGCGCATCCGGAGGAGCATCTGGCGGGCTATGCCGGACTGATGCAGGCTGACGCCTACGCCGGCTTTGGGAGGCTCTACGAGGCCAATCGCAAGGGCGGTCCGATCATCGAGGCCGCGTGCTGGGCCCACGGCAGACGCAAGTTCTTTGATCTGGCACGGCTCACCAAGGCGCCGATCGCGGCCGAGGCGGTCAAGCGCATCGATGTCCTGTTCGCCATCGAGCGCGAGATCAACGGTCTTGCTACGAAGGAGCGCCTGCGTGTGCGCCAGGAGCGTAGCCGCCCACTGATCGTCGAGCTGGAGGCGTGGTTGCGCGAGCAGCGCGCCAAGCTCTCGAGGAACAACGACACGACCAAGGCGATCAATTACTGCCTCAGCCGCTGGGATGCATTTAGCCGCTTCCTTGATGACGGACGGCTTTGCATGTCGAACAATGCTGCCGAGCGTGAGCTACGGGCTGTCGCCGTGGGACGAAAAAATTGGACCTTCGCTGGGTCCGACGAGGGCGGCCGGCGTGCGGCTGCCATCTACACCCTCATCGCCACCGCCAAGCTCAATGACGTCGACCCGCAGGCTTGGCTTGCCGACGTGCTGGCGCGCCTACCGGATCATCCCGCCAAGCGCATCAACGAACTGCTGCCTTGGAATTGGAAAGTGCGAGGTGCCACATTAGCGGCTGCATGATCCATCGATCGCTCAGAGCCGCACGGGCAGCGAGTTGCCCACCGGCATCAGTTCATACGGCAGCTTCCACCCTGGTAACGACGCCACGCGCTCGCGCCATTTGTTGAGTGCGGGAAACGCCGCAGCAATATCGAAGCCAGTCTCCTCTGTGGGATAGTATACGTATCCAGCCAAAGAAAAATCCACAATAGTCGGGCGGTCGCCCAGCATGAAGCCGCGATTAGTAAGATGTTTGTCAACGATCGAGAAAGCGCCTTCGACCCTCGATCTCATATAGGCAAGCACAGTTGGATGCGCGGGCTCCGGCATCATTGACTGGAGAATCCGGTGCGCTGCAAAGTTGCCCGTAAATTTGTGGTTGTCGAACAGCAGCCAGCGCAAGGTCTCAAACTTTTCCTCCGCGCCAACAGGGCAGAACATGCCGTGAGTCTCCGCGAGCCATGTTAGGATCGCCCCCGACTGGCTCATCCGTCTACCGTCAAACTCGAGAACCGGAACTTCACCCATTCCGTTCATTGCGGTACGCCAAGCAGGGTCACGAGTCTGGCCGCCAGCGAAATCGACACCGATCGGCTCCCAGTCGAGCCCCGCACAATTAAGAAATAATGCGACTTTGAACGAATTGCCCGAAGCGCCGACGCAGTGCAGCCTATAAGCCATCCATCGCCTCCCGCGGCCCGCAGCGTAGTCGCTGGCTGCTGACAGCGTCATGTCAGCAGCTTTGTTACGTGAAACGGAATGATGGTGGCCTAGGTCGCGTGGACAGTTATCTTAGCCAGAGCAGAGTTGCGGCGATAGCGACGACAGCGAAGTAATTTCGTGCG
>NZ_JCAMOR010000164.1:0-5988 GCF_059512385.1 Bradyrhizobium sp. Crot121
GTGACCGGGCTTTCTTGCCACCGTCACTTCGTTAGAAGCTTAGCGCCAGCGTCGGGGCGCCAGAACCACACGACTTCACCGTCCGCCGGTGTTGCGTTCGTCTCTCGCAATACCTGCGTCCACCGCATCTCACCGCAACGTTCGTGACGATCGCGAGCCGCCCCTCATTCGCCGTGAGACGCGCGGAGTTAAATCACTGATTTGCCCGACGGCGAAAGCGGAATGTTTTTCGCTGCAGGGCTGGACAGACTTTTGCTGATTTGCCCGTCGGGTTGATTTGTCGCACCGAAAGCAGCCACATCGTCATTCCGGGGCGTCGCGAAGCGATGAGCCCGGAATCCATTTCGCCCTCGCGCCTGCCGTCCGATGGATTGCGGGCTCGCGCCAAGAGGCGCGCCCCGGAATGACGAAGAGTGGTGGTTGAGGCGGCGCCCGGCTACACGAATCAATGTGCTGAGGACGCTGCTTTACACGATCAGGAATCAGCGGCCGCTACGCAGCCTCACGGCGCCACGCTGCTGTGGGCCACTTGCTTCGTGACGGGCCGTTCGCTGTGCGGCGAGCCCAGTGCGGTCCAGATCGCGGCGGCGAGCGCCAGGGCGGTCAGGATGTAGGGGGCAGCGTTCGGACTTCTGTTCTTCATCATCTCATCCGGCCGAATGGGCGCGCGTGCATGCCGAACACTCATCTCGCTGCATGAATACTTTGTCGGTATTAGGACGGTGCGCAAACTTAGCCACTAAAAAGTATTTGATTTGGGGCGACTGAATCGTCCATGCGATCACCCCATGACAGATTCATGACACGGGGACCTTGTGTGACTACCCAACCGCCAAGACTTCACGAAAACAGCAAACGTCGCAAATCGGCCCAGGAAGCGGTGGCCCGTTCGCTTGAGCGCGAGCTGGGCTTTCTGGCCGAAGAGCGAAAAGAGCGTGCCCTGCTGCTCGGATTGGATCCGACCGTGGTCGCGCCGAATCTCAGCAAGCCGGCGGAGTAGCGGACCACTAGATCATGATTCGATTAGACGGAATCGAATCATGATCTCATCTCTTTGTTTGAGCATGATCTTTTCGGAAAACCGGCTTCCACTTTTCCGGATCATGCTCTAGATGCCGGACGGGCCGATCAATCCGCCCGACACACCGGCCGGTTGACGATAGCAACGGACGGGACCACGAGACGGAACCCGCAATTTGCGGGTAGAGTTACCGCGACACAACCCTCGGTTACGGGATCGCCACGAAGCCTATCATACCAGGTGCGGTGCGTCCCCTGCGGCCGGCGTCCGTCAGCCACCGGACCTAGCAGAGGGAATGCGGCCTTCGGCCAGTGCGAACAGTTTGTGCGGATCACGCAGCACGATGCGCTGGCGGCCGCCTTCGACGAGGCCCTGCTGCTCCCATGCGCTCAAGATGCGGCTGACCGTGTGCAGCGCGGTGCCGGTCATCTCGGCCGACGTCCTGGCGGCTGATCGGAAAATCGATCTCGATGCCGGTCTCGATCCGGCGGCCAGCCTGCTTCCCCAGGCGAAGCACCGCATGCGAGATGGAACCGTAGGCCGTTGCCCACATTCCTCCGGAACGTTGTCCTGACGCAAATCGCGCAGGACCTCGGAACGCTAAGACTCAATATACCCCCGCCGAGGCGGGAAAGTAGCAACAAGTACATGAGCGGATGGCAGCCATGTCGATCCCAAGATTGCGCCAGTATCAAGGGCCGGCCGTACTCTCCTACGGCTTCCGGCCGTTCTTTCTGCTCAGCTCGGCCTATGCCGGCGCGATGATCGTGATCTGGCTGCCGGTGTATGAAGGTCATCTGGCCCTGACCACGGTGTTCTCGCCGCGCGACTGGCATGTGCATGAGATGCTGTTCGGCTATGTCAGCGCCGTGATCGGCGGCTTCCTTTTGACTGCCGTGCCGAACTGGACCGGGCGGTTGCCGCTGCAGGGCAATTCGCTGGCAGCGCTGGTCTCGACCTGGATCGCCGGCCGGATCGCGATCTTCCTCTCGGCATCGATCGGATGGGCTGCTACCGCTGTGATCGATGTCGCGTTCCTCACGCTGCTCGCGACGGCGGCCGCGCGCGAGATCGTGGCGGGACGCAAATGGAGCAACCTCCCGGTCGTGGCGATCGTTTCGCTGCTCTCGCTCGCCAATCTGGCCTTCCACATCGAGGCACATCTCAACGGGCTCGCCGATTATTCGACGCGGTTTGCGATCGCGCTGGTGATCATGCTGGTCACGCTGATCGGCGGTCGCATCATTCCGAGCTTCACGCGCAACTGGCTCGCGCGCCAACCCGCCGGCCAGATGCCGACTCCGTTCGGCGGCTTCGACAGCATCACGGTCGCGGCAGGCGGCATCGCGCTGCTGGCCTGGGTGGCGATGCCGCTGGGCGCGTTGACCGCGGCGCTGCTATTGCCCGCCGGCGCCTTCCATCTGATCCGGCTTGGGCGCTGGGCCGGATACCGGACCCTGTCCGACCGCCTGGTGCTGATCCTGCACCTGGCCTACGCGTTCATACCGGTGGGCTTCATCCTGACCGGACTGGCTGCGATCGACCTCGTTCCGGTGGGCGCCGGCATCCATGCCTGGACCGGCGGCGCCATCGGCGGGATGACGCTTGCGGTGATGACCCGCGCCACCCTCGGCCATACCGGCCGCGCGCTGCAGGCTTCCGCGGGGACACAGGTGATCTATGCCGCGATCGTTATCGCCGCACTCGCACGCATCTGCGCCTCGCTCGAGCCGGCGCACATGATCCCGCTGCTGACGGTGGCCGGCGCCGCCTGGGCGATCGCCTTCATCGGCTTCGTCGCGCTCTACGGCCCCGCATTGTGCTCGCCGCGAAAGGCGTGACGTTTCGACGCGGATTTGCTCTGTTTGAAGAGGTGATCGACTGCAGCCGGAAGGTCCTGCGGTCGCGTCCATTAGGGGCAATTTCACCAATTCGCATTAATCCTTTCGGAACCATCGGCGGCCGAAGCCGCCGGAAGCTCCAGAAAAGGTGTGCGATGCTCGGCAATCTCAGGATTTCCTCCAAGCTGATGATCATGGTCGGAGTTTCGGTGCTCGGCATTGTCGCCGTGGCCTTTGTCGGCCTGCAGGCGCTGAAGAACAATCTGCTCGAGGATCGCAAGGCCAAGCTGCAGGATCTGGTCCTACTCGCCAAGCAGACGGTGGAGCAGGACTACGAGGCCGCCAGGAAGGCCGGCCTTTCCGACGCGCAGGTCCTCGAACGAAGCAAGGCGCTGCTGCGCACGCTGCGCTTCGGCAAGGACGACTATTTCTATGCCCTGGGCAAGCAGGGCGTCGTCGAGTCGCATCCGAATCCGAAGGTCGACGGCAAGAACCTGATGGATACGGCTGATTCCGACGGCGTGTTCTACACCCGCCGGCAGGTCGAAATGGCTCCCCAGGGCGGCGGCTTCGTGCAGTACCGCTTTACACGCGTAGCCGGTGGCGAGGCGGTGCCGAAGATCTCCTATGCGACCGAATTCAAACCCTATGGCTGGGCCATTGCCGGTGGCGTCTATCTCGACGACATCGATGCGATCTTCTGGTCGGAGGCGCGCTGGATCGGGTCGATCCTCGCCGTCGCGCTGCTGCTCGTTGCCGGCATGTGCTTCCTGATCGGACGCAGCATCGTCGGCCCGATCACCGGCATGACCGCCGCCATGCGCAAGATCGCCGACGGCGCGACCGACACCGTGATCCCCGCGCAGGAGCGCCGCGACGAAGTCGGCGCGATGGCGCAGTCGGTCCAGGTGTTCAAGAACAACATGATCGATGCAGCGCGGCTGCGCGGCGAACAGGACGAGCTCAAGAAGCAGGCCGAAGCCGAGCGGATCAACCTGCTCGGCAAGATGGCCGACGAGTTCGAGAACAGCGTCCGCAGTTCGCTCGATGCGCTGGCGGGCGCCGCGGCCGGTCTGCGCACGACCTCGAACAGCATGTCGGGCGCGGCCTCGGAAGCGAGCCGCCAGGCGACGACGGTTTCCGCCGTCGCCGAGCAGGCCTCGGCCAACGTGCAGACCGTGGCCGCGGCGACGGAAGAATTGTCGTCCTCGGTCTCCGAGATCGGACGCCAGGTCGCGGAATCGACCCGCGTCGCGCAGCAGGCGGTGGAGGAGGCCAACCGCACCAATGTGACGGTGCAAGGCCTCTCAGCGGCGGCGCAGAAGATCGGCGACGTGATCAAGCTCATCAGCGATATCGCGAGCCAGACCAATCTGCTGGCGCTCAACGCCACCATCGAGGCGGCGCGGGCCGGCGAGGCCGGGCGCGGCTTTGCCGTGGTGGCGAGCGAGGTCAAGTCGCTGGCGAGCCAGACCGCGAAGGCGACCGAGGAGATCTCCGCGCAGGTCGCGGCGATGCAGGGCGCGACGACGGACGCGGTGCACGCGATCGAAGGCATCGGCGGCACGATCGGCGGAATCAACGAGATCACCACCGTGATCGCGGCGGCGGTCGAGCAGCAGGGCTCGGCCACCAAAGAGATCGCCCGCAACGTGCAGCAGGCCGCGCACGGCACCAGCGCGGTCTCCAGCAATATCGACGGCGTCACCCGCGCCGCGGGTGAGACCGGCACGGCCGCGGGCAAGGTGCTGGATTCGGCGGAAGAGCTCAACAAGCAGGCCGAGATGCTGCGAGGCAAGGTCGACGGCTTCCTCGCCAATATCCGCGCGGCGTGAGGCTTAGCTCGGCTCCAGCACCGTAGGAACTGCCAATCGCGGCCGCAGGTCGAGATTGTCAAGCTGCGACTGATCCTCGATCGCGCCGGGACGCAGCGTGGAGAAGCGGGACGGCGCGCGCCGCACCAGCCGATAGACGGAGGCCGGCGGCAGGTTGCTCATGGTGCGCCCGACCAGCGTGGCCTTCAGCCCGAGCCGATCGAGGATCGGCCGCGGGATCGGCGCCCTCGGTCCGTAGGTGAACTGATAGAACGCGCCGTTCGGACGCACATAGCGAAACGCGCCGCTTACGATCGACAGCACCTTGCGCGGCGACATCGTCAGCAACGGCAAGCCGCTCACGACCGCGCCGACCGAGCCGTCATCGGCGAGCTTCACCGTGCCGAGCCGCGCCGCGTCCATCCACAGCACGCGCGCGCCGGGAAAGCGCAATTGCAGGATCTGGACGAATTCGGATCCGTATTCGACGATGGTGAGATCCTGCTGCCTGATTCCCTTCTGCAGCAGCTTGTAGGTGAAGACGCCAGTGCCGGCGCCGAGCTCGATGATCGGGCCGGATGACGGCGTGATCTCGCGGGTGATCAATTCGGCAAGCGCGTTGCCGGACGGGGCGACCGCGCCGACCCGGCGCGGGTTGAACAGCCAGGAGAGAAAAAACGATGTGGCATCGTGAGACATGAGTCCATGACCTTGCAATAATAAGCACAGTGTCCCGGCGCCGCGCCGCAAGCCCCAGATGCGATTCGGATCAAGACGCGCGCATCATCGACGCGCGGCATTGCGACAGCATTGCGTGTTGTGAGGAGATGGTGCGGCCACACCAAAGGTGTCGTAGCCCGTGTGGAGCGAAAGCGTACCCCGGGCCCGCTCTCGACCTCAGCAATAACCGGTTGTCATTCCGGGGCGCGCGCAGCGCGAGCCCGGAATCCATCAGGCCGCGGGCGACGGCGGAGAAATGGATTCTCTGATGTGCAATTGCACATCATAGCCCGATGCTGCGCATCGTCCCGGAATGACGGCGGTGGGCGTGGCGAAGCCGGAGTAAATTAGCTCCGGCGCCGAGCCAAACCTTCAGGGCCGCAGCCCGGGTGGAGCGTCAGCGTACCCCGGGGTCCGCTCTCGACCTCAGCAATAACCGGTAGTCATTCCGGGGCGCGCGCAGCGCGAGCCCGGAATCCATCAGGCCGCGGGCGACGGCGGAGAAATGGATTCTCTGATGTGCAATTGCACATCATAGCCCGATGCTGCGCATCGTCCCGGAATGACGGCGGTGGGCGTGGCGAAGCCGGAG
>NZ_JCAMOR010000165.1:0-5836 GCF_059512385.1 Bradyrhizobium sp. Crot121
CTGCTCACGCAACGCTCGACCGAAGGGGATATCGGCAACTGGCTGGCTGCGATGATCGCGCGTCGCGCGATCGAGCCAAATCACCTCTGGGAAGACCTCGGATTGCGCAATCGTGGCGAATTATCCCGCCTCTTAAGCCGCCATTTCGCGCCGCTCGCCGCGCGCAATGTCAACAATATGCGCTGGAAGCGGTTCTTCTATCGCATGCTGTGCGAGGGCGACGGCCTTGTGATGTGCACGACACCGGTGTGCACGCAATGTAAGGACTTCAACCGCTGCTTTGGCGATGAAAGTGGCGAGAGCCGGATGGCTGAGCGCCGGCGTGACGTTCTGTTGCGGGCGGCTAACCCGGACGCCGCCAGCATCTGGCCTATGTGAGCAACACGGGATGGATCGTCCGTTGGCCAGACTTCCAACCGATGACCGCGCGGATCGCGCTGGCTTCGACGAGGTGCAGGTGGATACGACCTGCGCCCAATTCAGCAGGCAATGTCCCGACGCCGGCTGGAAGGATATGTTGCTCAAGGCCGGGCTGCGCCCGACGCGCCGGCGCGTGATCTTAAGCGAGTTGTTGTTTGCCAGGGGCGAGCGGCATGTCACCGCAGAGATGTTATTTGCCGAGGCGCGTGAGACCGGCTTTCCGGTCTCACAGTCTACCGTCTACAAGACTTTGAACCAGTTCACGCGAGCCGGCCTATCGGGTCGGATCCGTGTTGACGGTTCGCGATCATTTTTTGACACCAACACCACGCCGCATCCGCATTATTATCTGGGCGGCGACGATATCCTGCTCAACGGTCCCGATGCGAATCCCCTGCTTGTGAATGTTCCCGTGCCGCTGCCGGCCACGCAGTCTCGCGCGTCGATCTGATCATCCATCTGGGTCGCAAGCCGAGTTGATGCCAAGCGATCGCGCCCTGAGATAAGCCGACGCGTCGACTTTGCCACGCTGTCGCGTTTGCGACAACCCGGCTGAGCCAAAAACTGTGTGCTTGTTCAACAGCTTGGGGCGGGTGCCGGCGTGGCATGCGGGTTGCTGAAGCCTTGCTTTGCCAAAGACAACAAGGAGCTTCGCATGATCGCCGCCGCCTCTGCCAAACCGTCATGGTCCGAGACGGCATCGGGAAGTCCGATCGTGCTCAACGATACGACACTGCGCGACGGCGAACAGGCGCCTGGCGTTGCCTTCACCACCGACGAAAAGGTGGCGATCGCGCGGGCGCTGGCGCGGGCCGGCGTTACCGAGATCGAAGCCGGGACGCCGGGGATGGGCGGTGAAGAGATCGCCGCCATCCGCGCCATCGTTGAGGCCGGTCTCCCGCTCACCATCATCGGCTGGTGCCGGATGCGTGAAGCCGATGTCGATGCGGCGATCGAGGCCAAGGTGTCGATGGTCAATGTCTCGATTCCGGCATCTGACGTGCAGATTGCCGCCAAGCTTAGCGGTGACCGCGAGCTGGCGCTAGAGCAGGTGAGGCGGGTGGTCAGTTACGCCCGCGAGCGGGGGCTTGAGGTCGCCGTCGGCGGCGAAGACTCCTCCCGCGCTGACGTCGATTTTCTCATCACGCTGATCGCCATCGCAAAAGCCGCGGGCGCACGGCGCTTTCGCATTGCCGATACGCTCAGTGTGCTTGATCCCGACTCCACCTATGCGCTGATCGCGCGTTTGCGCGCGACCACCGATCTCGAGCTCGAATTTCACGGCCATGACGATCTCGGGCTCGCAACCGCCAATACGCTCGCCGCCATCAAGGGGGGCGCGAGCCACGCCTCGGTGACCGTCATAGGGCTCGGCGAGCGAGCGGGCAATGCGCCGCTGGAAGAAGTCGCCGTCGCGCTCAAACAGCTCTACGGGCGCGCCACCGGCATCGTGCTGCCGGAGCTCGAGAACGTCGCCGCGGTAGTGGCAGCCGCGGCTGCACGTGCAATTCCTCTGAACAAGGCCATCGTCAGGGAGCATGTGTTCACCCATGAATCCGGCATTCATGTGCATGGCTTATTGCAGGATCAACGCACCTATCAGTGGCTCGACCCCCATTTGCTTGGTCGGTTCAATCATATTGTGATCGGCAAGCATTCCGGGCTGTCCGCGATCACGACGCTCCTTGACGAGTTGCAGCTCGCCGCCAGCTCCGAGGAGACAAAACAGATCCTCTCGCGGGTGCGAAAACAAGCCACCGAGCACAAGCGGCCGGTGGCGCGCGAGACGGTGGTGGCGATCTGGCGCGACATCCGCGAGCGCTCGTTGACAAATTGCGCGTGAGGCGGGCCATGGTCCGGCACCATTACGGCCGATCACTTCGAAACCGTGGGCGCGCCGCGGAAATCCTCGCTGCTCGCACTGATGCGCCAACGCATAGTCTACGTAGGCAATATAGAGCGCCGCGTGCGCGAAGCAGCGTCGCAAGAAGTGACCAGCCTGTGCTGCGTCCCGACCACCGGCCGGAGGGCCTAACCCAAAGGAAAGTTTCGATGAGCAACAAACAGAGGGCAGCCAGCATCCTGGATCGGCTCAACAAGGCCTCGTCGGCTGAAGATTTTTTTGCGCTGCTTGGCGTCGACTACGACCCCAAGATCGTCAATGTCGCGCGCCTGCATATCTTAAGGCGCATGGGGCAATATCTCGCCAAGGAACAATTCGAAGGTAGCGCAGAGGCGGAGGTCACGGCGCGGTGCAAGGCGGTGCTGGAGCAGGCTTATGCCGATTTCGTGGCGTCCTCGCCGATCGATCAGCGGGTGTTCAAGGTCTTGAAGGATGCGGTCGCCGAGCCCAAGAAACCGGCGGCCTTCGTGCCGTTGAGCTCGCTGAAATAGCCTCATGTATCAGTTCAGATCTGCCTGCATGTCGGTGCGGTGTGTTGTGCCATTCGCCTTCCTCCAGATCAACTCTCTACAGCAACGCGCGAAGCCACGCTGTCGCCTTCCCGACGTATGGGCGGATTGTATTGTCTGCGATGCTAACTGACCCCTCATCAATTTTTCTCAAGTCATTGATCGGAGCTCTGATTTTCGATCGCGTGCAACTGGTACGACACTTGCTGTTCTCCGGCCAAGTCCGTCATTGGCGCCGGCGTACACAGAATTGTTGCCGTCCGAGATGAGATTTGGAGAAAGACCAATCATGTTACCGTTACTGCTCGCCGCTTGCGCCGGCGTCATCTTGTGGCTCACGCTCGCGTTAATGCCGTTCGAACTTATCTTTGACGCCGTTGAGGCTGGGATTGACCGGGCGTTGGCCGCTAATGGGTAACTCGCGTTTCCACGCTACCTCTGGAGAAGGCATGCACAGTATCGTTTCCATCAAGCAGGTTCCCGATTTCGCGCAGATCGGCGTCAATCCCCTTACCAACACGATCTTGCGTCAGGGTCGGCGAGTATCGTCAAACAAGACGCCTTGTTTGCGCGCGAGGCCGCGCGCTTATTGCGTGAAAAGTTCTCCAGTAAGATCACCGCGCTCACCAGGCTCGATGTGTAGCGCCGCGCCGAACGCGGCGCGTCGATGTTGCGCACAGAGCTGCCGTGCCTTGCCAACCATGCCGGAAGCGAGCCAGATTTGCCGCGGTCTCATAACCGACGCCCTGCGCGCGCCGCTGGGGCCAGTTGTGAAATGGAGCGAGCAGGAGGCCAGCGTCGAGAACATCTCGAAATGCGGCGTGCGCGGCTCGCCGATCATAGTCAAGCGTGTCTTTGCGCCTTCGCCACAAACCGAGAGGAGGCGGATGGGAGCCACGAAGCAGCCGACCGAGTTGCTGATGAAAGCCATCTTGAAGGGCCGACCCAAGCTAGAAACCGGTCTTGTGGCGCAGGCGCGCGGGTTGTGAGGGGGACAAGGCTATGAGCAACATCACCACAGCTCCTACGCCGGTCGCGGGCGGCCGCGCAGGAGCGAAAAGAGAATTGCCGGAGCACTTTAAGGCCTACAAGCATATCTGGGTCTTCGTCGAGCAGGAGCGCGGCCAGGTGCATCCAGTCTCCTGGGAACTCATGGGTGCGGGCCGCAAGCTTGCCGACAAGCTGAAGGTCGATCTCGCTGCGGTTGTTATCGGCCCGGAGGGCGAGGCCGCGCGTAACGCCGCGCTCGAGTCCTTCTGCTACGGCGCCGACCTAGCCTATCTCGTGAGCGAGAATGTGCTGTCGGAGTATCGCAACGAGTCCCACACGAAGGCGCTGACCGATCTCGTCAACACCTATAAGCCAGAGATCCTGCTGTTGGGCGCAACCACGCTCGGTCGCGATCTTGCGGGCTCGGTAGCCACCACCCTACTGACGGGTCTCACCGCCGACTGCACCGAGCTCGATGTCGACGCGGATGGTTCGCTTGCGGCCACGCGTCCAACATTTGGCGGATCGCTGCTTTGCACGATCTACACTTTGAATTACCGGCCGCAGATGGCAACCGTCCGCCCGCGCGTGATGCCGATGCCAGAGCGCCTCGCGCGCGATGCCGCCCGCATTATCATCCATCCGCTCCGCCTGCTCGAAGAAGACATCGTCACCAAGGTGCTATCCTTCATGCCGGACCGTGATTCGGCCAAATCCAATCTTGCCTACGCCGACGCCGTCGTCGCCGGCGGGCTGGGGCTGGGCTCGCCGGAGAGTTTCCAGCTGGTACGACAGCTCGCCGACGTGCTCGGCGCGGAATATGGCTGTTCGCGGCCGCTGGTACAAAAGGGCTGGGTCAGCTCCGACCGGCAGATCGGCCAGACCGGCAAGACCATCCGGCCGAAGCTCTATATTGCCGCAGGTATTTCCGGCGCGATCCAGCATCGGGTCGGCGTAGAGGGCGCAGATCTGATCGTTGCCATCAATACCGACAAGAACGCACCGATCTTCGACTTCGCCCACATCGGCATCGTCAATGACGCTATGCACTTGTTACCCGCGCTGACGGCCGCTTTTCGTGCACGGCTTTCGCCGCATTCGCGCGACCGGATCGCGAGCTAGAGGAGGTTGTTATGATCGAGGAGAAGTTCGATGCAATCGTGGTCGGCGCCGGCATGTCGGGCAACGCGGCGGCGCTGGCCATGGCCAAACGCGGCATGAAGGTGCTACAGCTCGAGCGCGGTGAATATGCTGGATCGAAGAATGTCCAGGGCGCAATCCTCTACGCCGACATGCTGGAAAAACTAATCCCGGACTTCCGCGACGACGCTCCGCTCGAACGTCATCTCGTCGAGCAACGGTTCTGGATGATGGACGATCGCTCGCATGTCGGCGTGCACTACCGCTCCGAGGACTTCAACGAGGAGCGGCCGAACCGGTACACGATCATCCGTGCGCAGTTCGACAAATGGTTCTCCTCGAAAGTGCGCGAGGCCGGCGCGACCGTGCTGTGCGAGACCACGGTCACTGAGCTGGTACGGGACGCCAATGGGAAAGTCATCGGTGTTCGTACAGATCGTCGCGACGGCGAAATCCACGCAGATGTCGTGGTACTGGCCGAAGGCGTTAATGGCCTGCTCGGTACGCGTGCGCGCCTGCGCGAGCGGCCCAAGCCCGACAAGGTGGCACTCGCGGTTAAGGAAATGCACTTCTTGCCGCGTGAGACCATCGAGGCCCGTTTCAATCTCAAGGGCGACGAAGGCGTCGTTGTCGAAGCGGCCGGCACCATTTCTTGCGGCATGACAGGGATGGGCTTCATCTATGCCAATAAAGAATGCATATCGATCGGCATCGGCTGTATCGTCGCCGACTTTCAGAGCACTGCAGAGACGCCATATGGGCTGCTCGATCGCTTCAAGCGTCATCCATCCGTGGCGCCCCTGATCGAGGGCTCGGAGGTCAAGGAATATTCTGCGCACCTCATCCCTGAAGGTGGCTACAAGGCAATCCCGCA
>NZ_JCAMOR010000166.1:0-5546 GCF_059512385.1 Bradyrhizobium sp. Crot121
CTGCACACCAACTTCTTCCAGCCGTCCTTCAAGCTGAAGGACAAGCGACGCGAGGGCGCGAAGGTGATCAAGCGCTACCATGTTCCAGCCACGCCCTATGAACGAGCACTGGGGCATCCGAGGTTGAGCAAGGTAGTCAAACGGCGTCTTCGAGAGCTTCATCGCACGCTCGATCCCGTGGCCCTGCTGGCCGAGATGAGAGACGCCCAGGCGGAGCTCGGCACGCGTGTCGACGCCCGATCGGGTAGGCTCGCGGCAGCAAGCCCACCGGCGCCGACAAAGATCGCAGCAGCGTTCGCGAAGGAGCTCGGCAATGACCTGCATCTAGGGGAGCAGCGCATCATCCATCGGCGCATGCGCAAGCCATACAAAAAGCGCATGAGAATGCCATCAATGCTCGATCCGCACCTCGCCAACATCGAGCGCTGGCTGACGGCCGAGCCCCGTCTGACCGCGCTGGCAATTCTCGGTCGCCTCGCTGAACAATGCCCCGAACAGTTCGGTCCTCCACAGCACACCATCGTGCAGCGCTTGTTGCGATCGCTCAGACGCAAAGCAGTCGAGACGATCATCCCGCGCACGGCTGAAGGTGCGGCACAGGCCGCTGACCCCGGGACTGGGGCCGCCGCTACGTGTGATGGGCACTCCGCGACGTCCCCAGTCCCTCCGATCCTGCGAGCAATGACGCAACCTCAGACCGGCCGACAGTCGGCGCTACGTCCGTCAAGCGAAAGTAACATCCTCAGATGAGGCAATACGAGAGCCAAATTTGAACGCCGATTGACAGATTGGACTACGCCCGAGTTGCTCGACCTGCAGATTCTGTTCCTCCGGGCCGCGCGCGTCGTCGACGATCGGAGCCTGGACCTACCCATGCCTTTGCGCGGCCTGATTGCCAGCAAGCTGGAGAAATCCGGCGTCCCAGCGCCGCAGACCGCAAAAATCAAAGGGTTCGTTCCGATCGGACGATCCGACCGGGCCAGTCTGTACGACGAGTCACTCCCTCCCGGTCTGATCCTGATCGAATAGACATGCGCGAGGCCCGCGCCGCTAGCGGCCATGCCGCCGCCGCGCCGCCGAGAAGCGTGATGCCAAGCACTGTCGCCGCCGCAGCGGTTTAAAGCCCATTTCTTCCTTGAGGCGTGTTCCGATCAGCTTGCGGCCAAGCCGGACCCTGTCGGCGTGGCGGTAAGTCCCAGGTCTGCCAGCACATCGAGCAGCCGCTCGAGTGCTGCGCGGACCTCGGCACCAAGTAAGTTGAATTTTGCCTTTGCCATTTCCTTTTATCCAAACGCTTATGCCGTCATCGCGCAGGCCGCTTCCCATAGGCGCCCGTGGCGCGAGCAAGCCTATGCCAGTGGCTGGACGGTGGACACTTCCCCGGTTCGCTGCCCCGTTGCCCCGAGGTTGCAGCCCAAGCGCGTTCCTCAGCCAGCTTCAGGATAAATACGAACACGGGAGCCGCCGTCCGTCTCCTGCAGCTCGGCCCTGTAAGGCACGCCGCGGATGTTGATATATGTCGGGCGCCCGACTTCCGGCATCCGGCGCTCCCCCTCTAGTACACGAACAAGGTAAGTCGGAAGCCAGCGTTCGCGGTGCTGCCACCCCCCGCGGATAAGAAACCCAAGATCCGCGACGGGCTGACGGGATGGCCCAGCTTCATTCATCGGCCTCGCGCGAGGATGATGGATGAGACGAACGTCCCTGCGCCCTGCCGGCCCAAACGTGGCCGAGTAATGCTCGCCGTTGATCGCAAACCGGCTTGGGCCGAACTGGTTCGGCAGGAGATTGATGTTACTCAGTACGTCGATCAGGACTTCTGAGGCCGGTTGCGAGCCGTGGCGCCAGCCCTCGCCGACGATAGGTCCGATATCCAGTAGATCCTGAGGGGCCCCTGATGGCCCGACGAACGACGGCGGTCTGGCGAAGTCAGGCGCCGGCGCAGAGTGAGCATCGTCCCGCAATTGATACGGTGTGGGCGGATTCAGGTTAACCAGTGGCTCTAGACCGCCGTAGATGTCTGATGACGGGGCTCTGGCAGAGGATGGCTCGGGTTCTTGCATCTGCTCCCCAAACCAATCCCAAGCTCCCGCGCTCGGGGTGGCCGGCGTTGCGGGAAGTCCTTGCGACGGGCTGGGCTGTGGGCTATGGCGCAGTGTGAGCGTGGATGTCGCGGGTTCTTGCATCGCCTCTCTAAACCAATCCCAAGCGCCCGCGCTCGGGGTGGCCGGCGTCGCCGGAAGCCCCTGCGGCGAAGCGTTCTGCCGAGCGCCTTCCCCGGCGAGCGGACGCGCGTGCTCAGGAGGAGGCAACCCTAGCGCTCTGTTCGCCTCGAGGACTTGTTGGTATCGCCGAAGCCTGAGCAAATCGGCATTGATTTTGGTGTCCTCGGTTTGCTGCCTGTACTGTTCAACATCTCGGGTCAGCCCATCGTCATTGAGTCGGCCAGCCATGGCCCCCTTGTCGCGCGTTTGCAGCCAATCACTCAGCCTGTAAAGGCGGCGTGCGTGTCGATCGACAGTCTCCGGCTCAATCCTGTGTGTCGCCTTTTCCGCGCTGGCCCACATGTCGATGAGGGTTGCGTCTGCGGGATAAGGAACAAGGCGGCGGATATCGACTGACAACGTTCTTCCGGCGCCGACGTCGCGGAGCTTTTTCAATGCCGCTTTGATGCGCCTGCTGCGATCATTCGCATAGGTTTCCACATCGTCATCCAAGCCAGCTTCCAACTCGGGGTTGCCAATTCGATCCGCGATTGATGGCCTCCCGTTCTGGCTAAGGCGGGCGCTCAAATGGCGCAGATCGGCTATCGCGTTTTTGATGGTGCCGTCGCCCAGTGGTTTGGTGCCGTCGTCCTGGGTGACACTGGCTTTGCTTTTGAAGTCCTCAAACAGCGCCTCGTCCTCCTCAGGGACCCCGCGTGTTCGGCCGGGCTGCTTGGCGTAATCCACGCGAAACTTCGTTGAAAGGATCTCTTGCCGAGCCGTGGAGCCAGACGGTTTTTCGCCGTGGCTCGCCCCAAACGCCTTTCCAACCCCTGATTTGATACGCGACCACAGTCCGCGATTTTTCCTGTTCTTCGTCTCAGTCGCGGGCTGCTCCTCAGATGGCAGGGTATAGCGCGTACTGCTGAACAGATCATCCCGCAAATTGGACCGCGGCGATACTTGGGCCGAAGCTCGAAAGTTAGCGCGGGGGAGGTCCACGCTGTGGCGCGTGCTGCTGAACGAGTTGTCCCTCAAGCGCGAGTGTGGCGGCATCCGCATTGAACCGCCGAGGGCACCGCGCCGGAGTCCTTCACCGCCGTCTGCGGGACCCTCATCAGGCGAACTAGACTTTGCGGAGTTCTCATCAGACGAATTGAGCTGCAACTCGTCCATTTGCTGTTCAAAGCTTGCTTGCGGGCTCGTGGTGCCCGATTGCTGCCCCACCTGCGGCTGCTGATAGTACGCTTGCGCGAATCCTTCCACATCAAAATCAAACAGGTTGAAATTGTTATTCGTTCGCTCCATGGCACCTCACATCACATAGCAAAGCTCGTATCTGGCGCACGGCAAGGTGATTGAGTGAAAGCGATGGAATTTTCGGCCGAGAATCCGGCTGCCGAAGCCTGAAACACAATCACCATCATTTGCCGCGGCCGAGACCGCCGCCAACGCCTCCGATTACTCCGAGATCAAGCACTCCGATGTTCATTCCTTCATGATAGGTGGCGTCGCCGTCTAGATATCGACGTTCTCATCCTAAGAGAGTTAGCTGTTAAGAAGCTGACGAGTGTCAGAAGGGCACAATGTGAAAATGGCGCCGGCGTTGTTTCTCAAGAAATATGCGGTGCACGTGCCACGTGATTTTCGTTCAAACCACGTATAAGGCCGTCCCGACACGGCACGTCGGATCAATACGAGCCTTCCCGTGGCACATCGTGAATGGACCATGATCGAGCTAGATCAATCATGGCCTCTCGATCAAGCGCTAGGCTCGATCGGGAGGCACGCCGCTCCCAGTTTAAGCACGCCTCCTGCGCTACGCGCCCATCGGTACTGTCCGAACTATCCTGATAGCGGGCACACAACCTCGCCAATCTTTCGGAAACCATGCGCCGCAAGCACTCCGACGAAACCTCAAACACTCTTGTATCACGGGAGCTCTCCACATGTAGAGCCCGACTCAAGGCGACGGCTGTAGCATCGCTAATAGCTCGAGATCGCGGAACATGGTGTAATTCCGCCGGATCCACTGATGCAACTCGCTGGACGAATCCTTCTCGTCGCGAAGATATCCCGTGAATGAGAAGCTCAGTCGGTCGACGTAAGTCTTTAGAAATACCGGTAGCGCCGAAAAGCGGAGTACACGGCCGCCATCCATGGCGTCAGGTAACTCTCCGCGCAGCACGAATTCGTTGTGGACGGTGACCAGCGCCCCCGGCGGAATCCGCCGCCGCAGCATCTCATAGCTGCGCGAGGAGGCGCGGTCGCTAGCGGCGACGAATAGGATGATGGGGGCGACACGGCGACCGAGCGCCTCCTTCATGAAGCCGATCTCCTCGCACATCTTGAAGAATTCATCGAAGGCATGGAAGCCGAGGTCGATGACCTTGGCCACTCGGTCGTGCAGGATAAGCCGGTCCATCAGCTGCATCTTGCCGTAGGTGTCGATCACATCCGCCGTCTCAGTGATGTTAGGGGGGTAATCGACGAGTGACGGCTCCTTCAGGTTGACGTCGAAGGAGAGCGCAGAGCCGTTCTTCAGCAGCAAGAACTCGCTCAGAAGACGAGAGACGAGGGTCTTGCCGACCTGCGGGGTCGGAGAGCAGATGATGTAGACGGGCGTGGCTAACATCGAGCGAGTTTCGTAGGGGGTTCAGGCCTTCAATGGGCGAACGAGCGATTATTTTTCGCCGCCGCCGGTCACTGACTTGGCGCCTGCCACTTCAGTCAAGTTGATGCGATCATATTCGCGCCACACATTGGCGAGCCAGTGCCGGACATACCCGCGCAGCACGAACGAGTAGTTCGCGGCCTCGTCGTGCCGGCCCTTGTTGGCTATGAAGTCGACGAACGGGACGGAAGCAACTTCGACTTGCTCATAGGCCATCTCATTGAGCTTAGGGATCGTCAACTCGGTCGCGTCCTTGATTCGGTGGAAATAGGAGATGTAGGTCGACTGGTCCCACTGGAAGAACTGAGTGTCGTTGATGAAGTTCTTGACCAGAAAATATTTTGCACCAGCCATGAAATTGGCGGTCTCGGCGATCTCGTCCAGGGAAGCGATGGAGGATCCCAAGGTATGGAATACGGCAAAGGTGATCTGGCCAGACGGCGCAGCATCCAAAAAGCCGATGTCGCGCAATGAAGCCAGCGCCTTGGACAGTAAGCCTGCTGCGGGCGTCGATCACAGTGACGGATAGCCCTAACAGTCTGCTGAAAAACGTGAGGAATGAAGCGTTTTTTTTTTGTTGCGGAGGCCTCGTTGGGCTGGCGCGTCCGGGAGGCTAGGTCTGGGCTGGCTGGGCTGCAACCAGTTTGGGGATGCGGATCAGATTATAG
>NZ_JCAMOR010000167.1:0-5518 GCF_059512385.1 Bradyrhizobium sp. Crot121
GGCCGACAGCACCTTGGTGCGCCCAGGAATGTTGCCGCCGATCATAAGCACGATGCCGAACGTGCCTATCGCATGCGTAAAGCCAAGCATGGCGCCTGTCAGAACACCCGTTCGCGCCACAGGCAAGGCGACCGTGAAGAAGGTATATAACGGTGAGGCGCGCAGAGTGGCAGCGACTTCCAGCCGGCGGTCACCCATCGCAGCGAAGGCGTTGCGGATGGGCTGCACCACCAAAGGCAGAGCTGACAAAACCGATCCGACCACGAGCCCTGTAAAGGTGAAGGCGAGCGTGGCCCCGCCCCAGAGAGAGGCGAGAAGGCCACTCGGGCCGAGCAGGGCCAGCAGATAGAAACCGAGTACTGTTGGCGGCAGCACCAGCGGCAGCGGGATGATCGTGGCGACCGCCTCAGCCCAAAGGCTCTTCGAGCGCGCTATCCACCACGCGAGCGGCGTGCCAAGGACCAGCAGGATCACGGTCGTCAGGCTCGCGAGCTCGATCGTGAGCCGGAGCGATTCCCAGAGCTCTGGCGAAAAAGCCATCCATGCGTCAACTCTAGCTTTGCACGTAGCCACCCCGCGCGATAATCGCGTGGAGTTTTTGCCATTTGAGAAAGTTGACGAAGGCGGCCGACAGTTTATTGTAGGTGCCAGTCTCCAACAGCACGGCGTCTTGCCCATAAGACTCCTGCGCCACCAGCCAGCGGCAACGGATTTTGCTGTTTGTAAGCTCGGGCGGCGCGACAAATCCGAGTTCGGCATTGCCGGTCTCGGGTTGATAGGCGTGTGTGATGCTGGCGCCACCGGCCTTATTTGGCTGAATCGCCGCACTGACACCTAGCACTTTCGTTACCTGCACCGCCGTTGCGCCATCATAAGGTGCGGCGGCCGGATCGCAGATCGATGATTTTGCGACAGACATCATCTGAAGCCTCTCCGCGCGATTGGCGAACTTCACGTTCGAACGCCACAGCACGAACTTGCCGCTCTTTAGTCGTGAAGCTGCTTGCGATACCCGGAGAGGCTTCTCCATCGACTTACTTGGGCGGAACTGGTCGGCCGACAGAAGGATACAAAATGCGCGGGTTGGATGATCCGGCTGCAAAAATGTCCGTTCGCGCGAGAGCTCAACCCGGCCTCGAGCCGGATCGTCTGAATGAGCGGTGCTGCAATCTCGTTGCCCGGCAGACGGAAGTTTGCGGCAATAGTGGGACTGATGTTGACCGCTGCTGCTATTCCGAGCAGGAGCAGGATCAGGATTAAGGTTGCATTTATCAGGATCAATCGGGCAAGCCTCATTGGGAGTTCTTTCGGAGCGGGGCGGCTGCGACCACTTTGGCCGCGGCGGCTTATGCTCCTCATCCCAGCAATCGGCGTGCCGCTCGCGGAATATGATGCGCGCCTTGCGCCATAGCAGCCAAACACGCTTAAGCGCCAGCGTGGCTGTTGAATTGCGGCGGAATGGCCTCAGCGCCGTGTCAGCTTCCGACTTCGGCGTCTTCAACCGAACATCTCTAGCCTCTTGAACGAAAAACTTCTGGCATTACTCTGCCCAAAGTTGGCTCCGCCGCGCCGTGATGTCCGATTTTGGATCTTTGAACGGCTCGACTCCGATCTCCGGACCGGCTGACCCGACGTGGCCGCCTGGGGTGTCGGAATACGATAAGTTCTGCCTTCACGTCTGCCACTACGAAGCGTCCGTTCGACGAGAACTCTGGGGCAGACGTCTCGTCCAGGCGCGGCGGGAGCTCGGCGTAGATGGCCCGGTGAAGGAGCATCGAGGCTGTCGTTTTTAACTGTGCGAAACTACGACGCGAGGCTCGATAACGCCCGAGGGCAGCTTGCATCAAGGTCTTAGGCGCATGTCTCCAAACGTCGATAATGTGGATGCGTACCATCCAAAAAATCAATTTTACCAATGTCGCGGAATGTTGCATTGACAGCACCTGACGCCCGACGAATCACGTCACTGCTTCTGTCGCGCGGCGCGGCTGAAAGGCAGTGCGTTCGCGTCGAAGCGCCTAATGGAAGCAGCAGCATGGCAGATCAATTCGCGAAGGAAATTGTTGCACGAACAAGGAAAACGCTGTCGGCGGCCGCGAGACATCGACCACCACGGAACTGACCTGGTGTGGCATCCAGTCACTGGAGTTGCGGACATCATCTGCGTGGCGCAGTCCTACGCGATCGACGATTGAGATGAACACGGATGACGCCTGATCGAATCTCAAGTCTATCGGCGACGAACCTGTCCGCGGCGTGGTCGCTGAGAAGGCCTGAACGGGGAGGCGCGTCGTCGTTTCCGGAATGGGCGGGACCGGCGGCGCTTCCATTTATAGGGAGATGCGAAGGCCGCTCCGCCAGTGACCCGATTGCAACTCTGAGCTCAGGATAAGGGCCAAGCTCAAAACGCTGCCCGAGCATTAAATCGCCCGCAAGCAGCTGGTCGATCTCGAGGCCGCGCCCAATCTGGCGCGCGCGAGCGCAAGGTGCGCGTGGCGCTGAACAACGCCTCTGCCTTCGGCGGAACAAACGCGTTTCTGGCATTCAACCAAATACATTTAGGAGAAAGTCTGTCCACAGTCTCGCCGGTTGAACGGCAGCATGGCTTCGGCGCGTGGTGCGCGTCTTGCTTAATGAGAGAAAAACACACGTAACTGCCAGCAAATCGCGCTGCCGGCTGTCGGAGTTCCGACATCGCCGTCTTCAATTGCGCACGGCTGGCATGACAAGGCTCGTCTGATGCCGTCGCCTCTCAACGCGCGGTGGCTCGGTGTTCGAGTTCATATTGGGAAGGAGCGTCATGACCACCATCGCAACTGCCGCACCCGCGCCGGTGTCGAGAACTTGGTACAAAATCCTCTACGTTCAGGTGCTGATCGCGATCCTGATTGGCGTCGTCGTCGGTTGGCTGTGGCCGTCGCTCGCGACCAGCGATTGGGTCAAGGCGCTTGGTGACGGGTTCATCAAGCTGATCAAGTTGGTCATCGCGCCCATCATCTTCTGCACCGTGGTCTCGGGCATTGCGCACATCCAGGATGCGAAAAAGGTCGGCTGGGTCGGCCTCAAGGCGCTGGTCTATTTCGAGATCGTCTCCACTTTTGCCTTGTTGCTCGGCCTTCTGATGGGCAATCTTTTCCAGATCGGCCACGGCCTTGCGGCCAAGCCCGATGCCGCAGCCGTCGCCAACTACGTGGAGCAGGCGGAAGCTTCGAAAACCGTCGATTTCATCCTCAATATCATTCCCGACAGCGTGGTCGGCGCGCTGGCGCGCGGCGACATCCTGCAGGTACTCTTATTTGCCATCCTGTTCGGCTTCTCGCTGATGGCGCTGGGTGAGCGCGGCGAGAAGTTGCGCGGCATGATCGACGACACGGCGCACGCGGTGTTCGGCGTCATCGCTATTGTCATGAAGGCCGCGCCGATCGGCGCGTTCGGCGCCATGGCCTTCACGATCGGCAAGCTCGGACCCTCGGCGCTCGGCAATCTAATCGGCCTAATCGCACTGTTCTACGCCACGGCCGCGCTGTTCGTGGTGGTCGTGCTCGGTCTGATCGCGCGCTCCGTTGGCTTTTCGATCTTCAAGTTTATCGCTTATATCAAAGACGAGCTCTTGCTCGTGCTCGGCACCTCGTCCTCGGAAAGCGCGCTGCCGCAGTTGATGAAGAAGCTTGAGCGGCTCGGCTGCTCCAAGCCCGTGGTCGGGCTCGTGGTGCCGACCGGCTACTCGTTCAACCTCGATGGCACCAACGTCTACATGAGCTTGGCAAAGTTATTTATCGCGCAGGCGCTCGGGGTCGATCTTACCTTCGGCCAACAGCTCACGATCCTGATCGTGGCGATGATGACCTCGAAAGGCGCAAGCGGTATCACCGGGGCCGGCTTCATCACGCTCGCGGCGACGCTATCATCGGTTAATCCGGCGCTAGTGCCTGGCATGGCAATCGTGTTCTCGATCGATAAATTCATGAGCGAGGTGCGCGCCCTTACCAATATCACGGGCAACGGTCTTGCCGCGGTGTTCGTGTCCTGGTGGGAAGGCGAGCTCGATCAAGCCACGCTCCATGCGCGGCTCAACCAGGAAAGCGATCGTTGTCCCTTGTTAACTGCAGTAGGTGCGCGATACCGCTGATCACGAGGCGGTTGTCCCTCGAAAACGGGGCCGTGGCAGTTAAGGGATCGATCCGTCGTCGATTTTCGTCCATCAGTCACAACAGATCTCGGTTATGCCACCCACCGCTCTCATCCCTCGGTGGTGCTATCGCATACGTGACGCGGCACCAGACATTACTACTGCGCGGCGGGCGATATACCCATTTTCGAGCGGCCAGAAATGTCACTGATTGCTGCGAGAATCGCGTCCATTTGCGTTTTTGTGCCGATGCTAACGCGGATACAGTCTTCAAGACCTTCATCAGGGAAAAAGGCAACGAGTATCTTTTGCCTTTCCAAAGCCAGCTGCCACCATCTGCCGTCGTGTCCCGCGGGCACACGGACTAGCAAGAAATTTGCGTCGGAGGGCGTTGCAGACAATCCAAGTTGTGACAGTGCGCTCGCCACTCGTTCTCTTTCCTGCGTGATGTGCCTATGGTTATCTTCGTAGATGGCGCGGTGCGCAAGAACGCTGATGCCCACCGCGTGACCGATCACATTCATGTTGAAGACGTTCTGGATGTTACGAAGCCTTCCGATAAGCTCTGGGTGGCCTAGTCCGAAGCCGACGCGAATGCCAGCGGCGGCGTAGCTCTTCGAAAATGTTCTTAAGATCAGAAGAGTCGGATAGCGGCTTAGGAGGCGTAGGCCATTATCAGGCGCAAAATCGACATACGCCTCGTCCAACACGACTAGACGGTCCGATTCTGCCACAAGGCGTTCGATGTCAGCGATCGGAATGAACGTTCCGGTTGGATTATTCGGATTAGCTACCAGAACGAACTTCGCGGCTTTTTCGCAACCCAACAACAATTGCTCTATAGGCAAGGACTGAGGTTCGTCACATCTGACTTCGAGAAGTTGAGCCCCTTGCAACATAGCAAGTTTGCGATTGAATGAAAAACCTGGAGACAGCATTGCCACGCTCTTGCCCGGGGGCAAGAAAGGCTCTGTAGATCAGCCCCAGAATCTCAGATGATCCATTGCCGGCAATCACATGATCCGTCGCTACGCCGTACGCATTGGCAGCTGCTTCCCGCAAGCTGAGGTTGTCATCTTCGGGATAAAGATACTGCCGCTCAAGGGCGGTAATTGCACTTTGCCATACGATCGTTGGCAGTGGAAATGGGTTCTCATTGGTATCTAGCTTCACGTAAGTTGCATCCGGCGCAGTCCGGCCGGCCGGCGGAGCATTCAACTGTCTCGCTGTCTGCGAAAGAGAAGACAGCACATTCTGCAATTTTGCATCCGACATCGTGTTCTTCCTTTGATTCGCCGGGGACAATCGCGGTTTGAAATGGACCCCGATTGTGGGACCACGTGCTTAGTTGGAAGGGGCTGCTCCGTTTGATAGACGGAGCGCATGATG
>NZ_JCAMOR010000168.1:0-5516 GCF_059512385.1 Bradyrhizobium sp. Crot121
CGTCAACGCTTACAACGACAAAGCCGAGCCCTTCGTCTGGACCAAGAAAAAGGTCCGTCAACGCCGGTTCAAAGGCCACCGTATCACTCAGCTCTGATTCCGGGTACTAGTTCAACACCGATCGGGACATTCCCGGCTTCGCAAGCATCTCGTCACCGTCACAGCTACTATGGCCAATAAATGCCCAAGCGACCGCGAAGAGCATCGATTATTCCGGCTTAAGCTGATAAGTAGGGGACGAACGGGTCTCCAAGAGAGACCACTCGCGTCGACGTGCATCTTGGCGGCAAGACGTCGAGGCCGATGGGACCGTCGCGTTTGGCAGCGCCCATTTCCTCTCCCACGTACATGAAGATAGACGCGCACTATCTCGAGAACAAATAGATGTTCGTTATGAAGCAATATCTCTTGCCTATGGCCGCTACAGGAACCGCAGATCCTTCGCACCGGCGGCATGTTTCGGGCTGTTGAAAACTGCGAGCAACCATCAAGCTGAAGTCAGGACCGATAACCGGTCTCAGTCGCCAGTTTTCCGAGCGCCCGCAGAACCGTCGCGAGAGGTACAATCAGGTGCGATGGAATATACTCATCCACCAGGCCGTCCTTCAGGAGCGCGCGCGCCAGCGGAATGTTTCGCATCACCGGCACCCCCGCAGCGGCCGCGGCATCAATCATTTGCTGCGCCAAGAGATCGGTACCTATGGCATCGATCATGGGCAGGGGGGTGCGCTGCCGATCGTAGTAGATCGCCACTGCAATATGTGTGGGATTGGTGATCAACACGGTCGCTCTACGCGACTGCTCAATCGCGTCCTTGGCTAACAATTGCGAATGGAGGCGCCGGCGTCGGTCTTTGATCAGAGGGTCGCCCTCATTTTCCTTAGCTTCTCGTTTCACTTCGTCCAGCGACATCAAATTCTTGTTCGTGAACTGCCATCGCTGGAACGCAAAGTCCGCAATCGCCACCACAAGGTAGCTCGCCCCCACATAACTAGCGATCCCGAGCAGCAGGTTACCCGTCACGGCACTTAGGCACGATATGCCACAGCTCGGCGTCCACACAAGCGCATGCACACCTTGGCGCAGCACAAGCATTATGACGAGGCCGAGTATCAGCACCTTCACGATCGCCTTACCCAGATCGACGAGATTCTGCAGCGAGACTATCCTTCTGACGTTCTCACCGGGGTTCAGCTTTTTCAGCGACGGCGTGACAGCCTCGGGGGAGAAAATCGCCCCGTTCTGCAGCAGGTTAGCGCCCACGCCGATGACCAGGACGATGCCGAGGAAAGGTGCGACCATACTTTGTACTTCACCGAAATAAAACTCGAGTAGCTGTCGGCTGACAATTAGGAAGTCCTCTTCAAGAAATGATACGGGCAAAAGGATCGTTGCCTTAAGTCGGTCTACTAGGCCAGGCAAAGAGGCGAAGAACAGCGCGAAGAACCCAAGGGTCACCGCCGCCGACACGACCTCCTTACTGTGCGGAACCTGTCCCTTCTTGCGCAAGTCCCGCAGCCTCGTGGGGGTCGGCTTTTCGGTCTTTCTACCGGTCACGACAGTCACCTGGCGATGCGATTGACGATCGCGACAGGCGACGGCATATGCTTGTCGGCATTGGCCAAAACAATCGTGAGCGATAGAATCAGCAGCAGAAGGGCAACTGCGCTCTTGACCGACATAGCGAGAAAGAAGACCTCCAGTTGCGGCGCGAACCGGCTGACCAGTGCCAAGCCCAACTCGCTGAGAAACATCGCAACGATGGCTGGACCGGCGAGAAGCAATGTCAGCAGCATCACGAGGTCTGCAAGATCTAACATACCGGTGACGAAGGCCGGACCAAATGCAGGATGAAAGCTCCACAGCGGCCAGAGGTCATGGGAGCGATAGAGCGCTTCTAATAGTTTGGAAAAGCCGCCGCTGACGAACAGCCATGTAGCGTAAAGCTGAGCTAGGAAGGTCCCAAGCGGCGAGTCCAGATTGAGGCTTGCCGGGCTCAAGAGGCTTGTCATCGTGGCCCCCCTCTGGTGGTCAATGAACGTGCCCGCGGTTTCCACACCCCACATAGTCGCGGCAACTGGCATGCCCAGGAGGCACCCGAGCAAGAGTTCCTTGAGCCCCAAGCCCAGGATCGGCACCAGACGTGTAATGTCGAGATCCGCAGGCATCGTTGCCCAAGCAAACCCCATTGCCGGGAGCGCCAATGCCATGATCACGCCGTTGCGCGCCGGCGCCGTCACCATACCACGTCCCAGAAAGGGCATGACAAGCACCATCCCTGTCACCCGTGCCATCGCAAGCGCAAGGACAACAAGGAAAGTACGCAGGTGAGCTGGATCAAGTGGTGACATGGAATGGACTACTCTAGCGCTGCCCAGGAAGCTGGCGGCGGTCGCTCTTGTTGCGTGCCGCCGGGCGAAGAGAGGCAAATTTAGCAAGTCCCTTGGGCCTCAGACTTACATCCCGGCGATCTGGTCGAAGATGTTCACCGTATAGCGGCTAAGTTCACCAAACCAATTCGCGGTGGCGGCCAGTATCAGGCTCACGCATATCAGCTTCACGGCGAAAGAGAGTGTCTGCTCCTGAACTTGGGTCAGAGCTTGCATAACACTGACGATCAGTCCGACGCCCGTAGCGACGAGGACTGTGGGCATCGACAGGACAAGTGTCAGTTTGAGAGCGCCAATGGCAATGTTGGTGAGTGTGGCGGTATTCATGTTGCTGCTCCCGCGTAGGAGAAGATGAGGCCATGAATTAGGCGCTGCCACCCGTTCACGGCAACGAACAAGAACAGCTTGAATGGCAAGGATATGGTCATTGGTGAGACCATCATCATGCCCATTGCCAGAAGGATGTTCGAAACGACGAGATCAATGACGATAAACGGCAAAAACAATAAGAAGCCGATTTTGAACGCGTCTTCCAGTTCGGATGTCATGAAGGTCGGAATCAAAATCATAAATTCGCTGCCACTTATGGCGGCGGCGTCCTCCTTGCTCCACAATCCCCGAGCCGCATTGACGAAGAATTGCCGTTCCCGTTGCGACGTGTTCTTCAGGAGAAAGTTGCGAACTGGCTCAGCAGCTAGCGTTATCGTTGTCCCTAATTCGCGGATATCTTGGGATGCGATTGGTTTGTCGCGCACTGCTTCATACGCACCTTTAGCCACTGGCTGCATGATGTAGACCGAGAGCAGGATGGCGATCGCATTCAGCGCCATGTTCGGCGGAATGTTCTGAACGCCGAGAGCATTGCGAATGAGCCCAAAGACGACGACGAGCTTCACGTAAGAGGTGACGGTAATCGCAACGAAGGGGGCGATCGCGACGCAGGCGATTAGGACGATCAGCGTCGCGGGATCAGGCAGCGCCATCATCGTTCTGCTCGTGCTAATCGCAGGTCGAGCACGCGCACACCTGTTCGCTCGGCGATGCGCACCAGTTCACCGGTTGCGACGACCTGGCCATTGACGCGCAAGCTGATATTGGTAGTGGCATCAAAACCAAGATCCAGCACTTGGCCGACAGCCAATTCGCGAAGCTGCCTGAGCGGCATGGTCAGGCGTCCAGCATCCACATCAACAGGAAGATCAATGCTGTCGAAGGTTTCCGGCGGGAGTGGATCCGGTCTATCCATCATACAGTCCGCAGTTGAAAGGATGGCAAGGCGGCCATCGAAGATCGAAGCTCGAAAGGAAGGACCGCCAGAGAGACATAGAAGAACAGTCATGACGCCGTCATGGTCGACGGGGGTGGTATCCAGCAGGACGACGTCACCTGAAGCGAGTTGATGCAGATCCGTCAAGATAAGGCTGATGGGTGCGACCAGCAGATCGAGAGAAACGGGCAGATCATCGAGCACGGCGTACACGACGGGAAGCGTAGAGCAGCAGTCGGCCATCCATTGCAGTCCACCGCCATCGAATTCGACCAGCCCGAGGATATCGCCCGGACGCTCCAAGCGAAGAATCTCAAATGCGTAGGGAAACGCTTCAGTGCTCTCGGCCGAAGACCAGATCGGCCGATGCCCACACCATTGTTCCACCTGGATCGCGAGATCTCGGAAGACAATGTCGAACAGGATTTCTCGCAGGCCGTCACCCGGAGGCAATGCGGTAATTTCCGGCCAATGTTGCACAGCCGCCGGCGGAAGGAGCGTCGAGTCAACTGCGACGCGAATCCCGTGGCCGCTTGGGCGCATCACGGCCCGGCAGTAATCCGCTGGAAGGCGCGGAGGTGTCGAGCCTGGCATGACAGCTTCCACGTCGATGCCAGCGATATTGAAGAGGACCGGCAGACGTGTAGCAAGACGCGAAACGGCGGCAGCCTCACGTGGGCCATAGCAGGGCAGATCGATCACGCGCCCTTCTCAACTTTGTAGTAGAGTAGTGTCTCAAATGTGCGAGATCGCCGGTTGCTGCCTTGTTCGTCCAATATTGAGCTGCAGGCGAAAACGACCATCACGATGCGCATTTCAAGTCGATCGGACAAATCGCGCGCAAATGGATGACCATGTACCTGCAGGATAGGCCAAAGCCGCTCGGATTCGATGCAAACCCTTAGGGTATCATGCTGGAAACTGACGATTACACGCGCATTGCCGAACAATTCGCGGTTCAGCATGATCTGCACCTCGGTATTGCCGGCACAATCTTGGCTGACCAAAGTGTGCTCGGTAATCCTCCTGGTCAACTCAGCGAGTTCGACCGATCGCGAAAGCTCTTCGGGCGCTCGCCGACGCCGTATAGGGCCCGGCATGGCGCCGATGATCGAACCGACAATCAAGGGAGAAGACGTGGCGCTTTCGCTTTCGGCCAGATCATGCGGATCATTGTCGAAATCCTTGCAATCAGGTGCGCGATCGGAGCCCTCGCAGGCGTCTAGATTCGCCTCTTCGATCAGTTGCGAGAACCAAGCGATATCCCCGGTACGCACACACGTCGGCACCGGGGCCGCCACCGGAATTGAACGGCCACGTGGTGTGATGCACGACATCGCAGCCCTTGTCGCTAGTTGCATCTAACTCCCTCCGTTAAGTTTGACCGCTGTGGGACTGGGTCACCTGGCTCAGCCGCGTTGAAGCGCTCGGCAGAACACACCATTCACCATCACCCCGACTTACCGAACCACAACAGTAGTTTTCACTGGGCCTACGTCTCCAGGACATCGTATTTGTCGGAACCTACTTCCTAGGAGAAAGGCAGGCAGCCGCTCAAGGGAGTAGTATCCACTTCTCCATGTACTCACGGTCGACCAGGAGCCAATACAATTTCGATATGGAGCCAGCTGATGAGGTTATGCCTTTCCGGAACAACATGCTCAGCGTCCAATGGCCGGTTTGAATGAGCAGGGACCAGTGCGATTTTCGGAGGTCACTCACACATACGGCTGATCGGCATGACATGCCGTAATTGGCAAGGGTTTCGCGGCGTGCTTGTCATGAAATGGACCCCGGTTTTGGGACCAGAGGCTAAGTTGGAAAAGGGCCGCTCCGTTTGATAGACGGAGGGCATGACG
>NZ_JCAMOR010000169.1:0-5302 GCF_059512385.1 Bradyrhizobium sp. Crot121
CCTGGCAGAGTGGATCCGTTGATCGAGAACAGGGCGTTTCGAAAGCTGGAAATCCGAGATTACGCACGACGCTGATCCAGATGTCCTGGCTGTGGCTGCGTCATCAGCCCGGCTCTGCGCTGGCTCGATGGTTCAAGGAGCGCGTCCAGCGCAATGGTGGCCGCATGAAGAAGTCGACCATCGTGGCGCTTGCGCGCAAGCTGCTGGTTGCGCTCTGGAAGTTTGTGACCGCCGGTGTCGTCATCGAAGGTGCCATCATGCAGAACAGCTAATCTCGGCTGCTCCTCGAATTATTCTGAAAATTCTCCAGGACCCGATCAGTCCTGGTGGATCCAGGTCGACGAACCGACCAGAACCCTGGCGAAATGCCGTTTGAGAGAGTGGTCTCGTCGTCCTGAGCCCCGTCCGCCGCAAGCGGGATATTGGTGCAGCCGCGAAAGGTGGCGACCGAATGTGAGGTTGATCAGGCTCGGCAAACGAGCCGCGTCACGCACGGGCTTGGACCTGGATAGCGACGCTTCGGAGGGACTGCTGATGCATTGCGATTGATGGCCTTGACACGAACCATCCCATGTGAGGTTCTGGCAGGCTTCGACACCCGCCTCGATACGCCGCCTATCTCAGTCCGTCATCACCCAGTTTCCCGCATAGCTCCGGCAGGTGACCGTGGCGTACGACGCGCGCTGGTGGCCGTCCGCAGTCTTCAAATCGGAATGCTTGCCGAGAAAGTCCGCGACCTCGGCCTCGACCGCCTGAGCCAACAGAGCACGCGCCCCATTGCGCAAGATTTCGGTGAGTTGATCGTCGACATTTCCTGGCTGAATCAGCTTGATCATGTTATCTTTGGACGCGGCATATCGCTCCTTCGGTGGAGAAGTGGAGGCGTCACGCACCCCCACGATATGCGCCTTCCCGATTCCCACCGTCACCAACTTTCAGCGATAGCTCAAGAGTTAGCAGAAGGCCCGACTAATGGTCGACATCCAAAAAAAACCAATCAAGCTGAGAGACAGAGTCTACAAGGACGCGCGTTCCGCTAGGCGAGAAGCAGATCAGTCTCGTCGAGCGCGGGAAACGACTGATGAAGCTCGTAGAATAGATCGCTTGCTTAGAAGACCAAGCAAACAAACGACATATGCCAAGGAGATGGCGCTCTTTGATAAAGTGAAAGAGGGCTATCATGGTGAAATCGGCTACAAGTTCCTCGGCAACAAGAAGCTGGCAATCGAAAACAATGACGAGCGCACGCGTAAGAGGGGCGTGGTCAGGAGGACCACGGAGGTCCTGAAACGTGCTCCTCAGTCAGACACTGTTTACATCAGCCAGCTTGAAAGGGAGGATTGGCGGAAAACGGCGCATTACAGCTTTGACGCGAACGGTGAACTCCGCTCCCGCAGTCTCAAACTCAAAGATGGCAGTTTGCGTGAGAAATGGGAACGGGACGAAAACGGTCACCTGCTCCGCACCAGCTACTACACGGATAGGTTTCGGGATGGTCGGTTTTTCCGGGCAATTTCCGAGGAAATTAGCGCGCCCTACGTAAGCCAGGCCGACAATAAGAAGTATCGCACTTTAACCCGGACAAAAGGCTCCAGAAAAGAAGTTTTCGAGCGGGACGAAAACGGCAGTCTGACACTGATCGGCCGCGAAATTCGTGGCTTCTTCTCGAAGCATTCGATAAAATCTCAAGACAGGAGAACGGAGGTAACCGAAACCAAAACCCTCTTCGGTGTCAAATCATATACATCTTTACTGGACCCGCAGGGAAATGAGCTGGGCAGAAACATTACGTCCCACCGAAGGCTTTGGAACAAGAGGTCGGCCGTATTCGACAAAACGAGCCATCAATTGACCGAAGCCAAACATACCTTTGGCAAGTTGTTCAAGCGGGAAACCAAATATGTTGGCAATGATGCCAAGATCGTTACAACAACAGTTTTGGGTATAAAATTGAAGACGCGCCTGAAGGGCCTTCAAGAGCATGAGCGAAATGCCCAGATAATGAGAGCTGCTGAAGCGTCCGAACATAAGGCTGCTTGGGACAACACCTATCCTTTCGAATCTCCATCGAATGAAAGGGATAATATAGCTCGCGGCGCTACGCACCAACAACCTAACGATTCCAGTCATTTTGAACCCACTCGTGTGGACGGCCATGGACCGGCGAACAGCATTTCTCCCACAAACATCAACAAGATCATGTTGGCGGCTGCGCAAAGGCAGTCAACGGTCGCGCCACAGATCGCTCGGGAAACACGTCAAGACGACTTCAGCCGGGCGCAACCTCCTAAGGTGTTGACAGCAGCGAGTCATGGTGATGGAGGAACCAAACTAGGAGGCTCGGACACGTCAGAGATCTTACGCACCTCCGATGTTGGAAACAGAAACGACGCGATCAACGAAGATTTTGGCAAGACGCAACTTCCTAAGCTCCAAGGCGAGTTGAAGAGCGGTGCGGGGCTCAATGGGCGCGAATACCCGTGGGGTATGCCGCCGTGGACAGCAACGAATCATGGTGATGGAGCAACCAAACCAGGAGTCTCGGAGACGGCGTCAGAGACCTTACCCACCTCCGACGTTGCAAACAGAAACGACGCGATCAAAGATAATTTTAGCAAGGCGCAACCTTCTAGCTACCGAAGTACTAGCGTCGTCAATGCGACGCCAAACGACAGGAGAATGGCTTTGCTGGAAGCAACAAGACGTCGTGACGAAGCCACGAAGAGAGCAGGCCTCGACCCGCGCATTGTGGAGGGTGTCGGCAGATGTTGATGTTGAACAGGCGATCCGCGACGTTGTCTTACTCGAGCATTGTTCCCGCAGAGAAGGGGATAGACGGCTGGGATTTCGGCGGACGCTCGGGGGTGAGGGATCTTGGATCATCGTTGCGATGACCGACCAAGTCATCATTCCTACGGGCCGCGCGTCGGGACGCGCCATAGATGCCGAGCCCAATTCTTTGTTGGTGAGGAGGGCGAAGCCAAGAACGAGGTTGCCCTTCGCGATGTCGAACCACCGCAAGAATCGAATGAGCGATCGCTATAACCTGAAACGGGTATGGTGCAACATTGCGACCGAGACCGAAGCCAGCGACGCGTACGCTTGACTCAGGACGTCCGACGATCATTTTGTTCGAGTCAGAAAGGGCTTCTATTTGGTGGAGCTTTATCGCTGCTCGTTGGTCTATTTCTGGCGAGCGTCTATGCGAACTTCCGGCAGGGAATTACTCTGCATGCGATTCAGAGCTTTGATATCTTCGCGATCTGGTACGAGGCGCCCTTTTTCCGAGGGTACGTGACGCAGGTTTTCACCGCGGATTGGCAATCATCGGCGTCACGGCTGTGATCGCATCGCTCACCGTGGCCCTCATAGTGTTGAAGCCACAGCACCATGGCACGGCCCGCTGGGCGCGCTTTGGTGAGATGAAAAAAGCTCGCTATATCCTACCCTATCACAGGATTTCCGGACCAATCCTTGGCAAGACGGTGGTGACCTTGCCCCCCTATGTGGAACGGCCCGCGTGGCAAGAGCTTTTTCAGTCGATTTCACACATTGGAACGGTGCGGTCATATGTCCGGCCTTTGCGCGCGGCACATGGCCGCTGGCCTCGATGAGATCCGGGGAACGAGGAGCTAAATCAAGTTTACGCGCTTGAGCGCATTGGGGGCAGTAGCTTCACTCGTTTCGGGATTTCGTCCCATGGGTATAGCGCGACATGTATGGAACGGCCCGCGGGCGCAAGAGCTTTCTCAGTCGACTTCACACATGGGAGCGGTGCGGTCATGTATACGGCCTGTAAAGCGCGGCGCATGACCGCTGGCCTCGATGAAGTCCGCGACACAAGGGGCTAAATCAATCAGACGCGCTTGAAGCGCATTGTCGCGCCAGCCTCACTCGTGCCGGGATTTCGTCCCGTGGGTTCATCGCCTGTTATTGCTCCTTGCCCTCTGCCGGCCCGCGCCGGTCAGATCTCTTTGACAGCTGCTGTATTCATCAAGCGGCAGCCGTAGTCGTCGCTAGCGTCTCCGGGTGCCGATAAATCCCGCCCTTGTTCAAGAGCGCCCAGGCAATTCGCGCTGTCTTGTTGGCCAGTGCGACCGCTGCCACCTTGTACGGACGTCTGGCGAGCAGCGACTTCAACCATGGCGGCGCCCGATCAGCCTTCCGGGCAATTCGCAGGACGGATGTCGCCCCAAGAACGAGGAGGCTCCGAAGTTCGGGGTTTCCCATCTTCGAGATGCGCCCCATCCGCTCCTTGCCCCCACTCGAATGCTGTCGCGGCGTCAGTCCCAGCCAGGCGTCAAAGTGACGAGCGGATTTGAAGCCGCCGGGATCTGGCACCAGCGCCTTGATGGTCGCCGCTGTAATGGCTCCAATGCCGGGGATCGTAGTCAGTCGGCGCATGTCCTTGTCGGTCTTTGCCGCAGCAACAATGGCTCGCTCGAGCTTGTCAATCTGGTCCGCCTGGGCCTCGATCTGATCGGCAATTGCCGTCAGCGCGAAGCGCGCTGCCGCAGGCAAGCGGATATCTGCTACATCCCGTACGATTGCAACCAACGCCTCGACCTTTGTCCGGCCAGCGGCGGCAATGATGCCCAACTCAGCCAGATGCGAGCGCAGGGCGTTGATCGTCTGCGTTTGCTGTTTCACCAGAAGTGCGCGACTCTTCAGGACCATCGTTCCGGCTTGCTGCTCGGCCGTTTTGATCGGAACGAAGCGCATGGTCTTGCGAGTCACGGCTTCGCTGATGGCCTCGGCATCCGCCGCATCCGTCTTGCCGCGCTTCACGAAGGGTTTGACATAAGCCGGCGGAATCAGCCGCACTTGATGACCGAAAGTTGCAATCTCGCGCGCCCAATAATGGGCGCTGCCGCAGGCTTCCATCCCCACCAGGCATGGTGGCAGCTTCTCAAAGAAACGCAGCACCTCGCTGCGCCGTAGTCTCCGGTTGAACACCGGCGAGCCATCGGGACCCGCGCCGTGAACTTGAAAAATGTGCTTCGCCAAATCCAACCCGATGGTGCTAATCTGCTTCATGGAACGGTCCCTCCTTGTGGCGTTCGAACAACGACCACGTTTTAGCACGATGATGCTGTCGGAGCGGGCCGTTCCACCACATCAATCAGGATGAGAACGGCGCGTCAATCAAGATGAGACGAGGCGGCCGAGTCAGAGGATCATTGACGCTCGCGGCGGTTTTGGCAAGCCTTGATTGACGCCGCGCGACGATTGGCGACGACGCTTTCGCCGGCGAGGCGTATTGCCGTCGTGCGAGGCTTCGCAGCCGCCGTTCGCGCCGCTG
>NZ_JCAMOR010000170.1:0-5084 GCF_059512385.1 Bradyrhizobium sp. Crot121
TTCGCCGGTATCCTGCAAGCCGATTGCTACAACGGCTTCGAGCCGCTGTTCGACCCGCAGAAGAAGGTGCTGCCGATTACGCCGGCGTTTTGCTTCGCCCATGCGCGGCGGGGCTTCTTCGAGCTGGCTGACATCGAGAAGAATGCCCGGGAAGGCAAGAGAGGTAAACCGGTCTCTCCGATCGCGCTGGAGGCGGTCAGGCGCCTGGATGTGTTGTTCGAGATCGAGCGCGCCATTAACGGCTGCGGCGCCGAAGAGCGGCGCGCCGTGCGCCAGGAAAAGAGCAAGCCGCTCCTCGGGGACATGCACGCCTGGTTGTTGCGTGAGCGCGAAACCCTCTCTCGCTCCTCCGAGGTCCTGAAGCCTATGAATTACATGCTCAGGCGCTGGGACGACTTCGCCCGCTTCCTCGACGATGGCAGGATCTGCTTGACCAACAATTGTGCTGAGCGCGCATTGAGAGGCATCGCCTTGGGAAGGCGCAACTGGACCTTCGCCGGCAGCCAGCGTGGTGCCGACCGTGCCGCCATCATGCTGACGATGATCACGACCTGTCGTCTCAACGACGTCGATCCGAAAACCTGGCTCGCCGACGTCCTCGCCCGCATCGCCGATCTTCCCGCATCGCGTCTGCACGAACTGCTGCCCTGGGAATGGAAGCTCCTGCGCAAAGCCGACAAACCCGCCGATCAGCAGGCCGCCTGACGTTCACGCAACGCCCAGCCATCATAGAGCTCGCCGCTCTCACGCGCATGTGCCAATCTGGCGGCCTTCGTCGTATGCGTACGCCCCTTGAACCGTTTTGTTAGTTGGAAAGGTGGCCGCTTCTGATGTTATTCCTGCGGTTATGCCAGAGGCATCGTCTGCTGTGGTTGCTGTGGGTATGCGGTCAACGCGTCAGCGTTGTTCGATGCCCGCGCGGGCGCGGCGGCGGCGGCGGCGGCGGCAGGATAAATGCTGATGTAAACGTCGTCGCCTCGGATTTTTAGCCGCAACTTCCGGCTCGCGCTTCGCGCGAGTCTTGGGCTTCGCCCAAGTCCGGAAGTTGCGGCTAAAAATCCGAGGCGACGACGTTTACATCAGCATTTTATTTTCTGACGTTGTCCAAACAAGTTCTGCATAGCTCGTGCCATGCATCGACTATGGCTCCCAACACCACCAATCAATAATCTGCGAAGCAGATATACGTCGTGCAGAAAAGCGAAAAACAGACCACTACAACGAAATAGAACGGAGCGTTCAGAAGCCTTGTATTGGCAGGGCCGACTTATTTATAACGAAACCATTGCACATAAAAACTCATACGGCGGGAATACAGCATCTCTTTGCTACAACAAACAAAACACATTTTTTTAAAAATACTAGAATTCTAGGTAATATCAGCAATTGACCAAATATCGCTTACACGTTTGGCGCCTATCGCGCCATCGCGGACTAATCGCGTATGATACTGTATTCAATCGTCCATAAAATGGGTCAAGACAAACTGAGAAGAAGATAGCAAACTCGCCTGGCCTTCTTAAATAAAGTGAACATTACAACAACATGGCGCCATGAGCGCAAAAGCATAGCTAACGAAAACGGAAAATAACAACAATACAAGCAACGAGCACGACCGACGCAAATAGAAATTAAAGAACCTAATGTCTTTCTACGAGGGGCCAGGACCAACATTGGCGTATTGCGGCGAAAGTGACACAACTAATCATCCCAACCAGACGCAGTCGGCCAGTCGGTCGGGGGCATAGGAGGGGGCCAAGTCATCTCTCCATAGGCGACGATGTCGAACTGACCGCTCGTCGTATCGCGTATCCATACGCCATTGTCTTGGAAACTGAAGCGGTCGGTCGCAACGACAGCGAGGAAATACTGCATATCTTCGCGCTCAACGTTAGTGCACAATCGCCGGTGGTACTTTCCCGATATAGATCTAGCAGAGATGACGGGATCGTATGGCCGGCAGTTCATCGCTATCACCACCCCGGGGCAATATTTAGTTGGGACTGCTTCGAAAGTCTTGTCTTCGACACAGGAACGCGCAAGGTTGGTAGGCAAATAGACATACAAGAGGGGTGGGTCTGAAGCATCACCCGAGAGGGTGTCAAGTTCGATGGCCTCATTAGCGCCAGCGAGTGGAGACGCGGTCATACAGGGGTTTGTTTCGAACGCCCCAAAGTTCCTTGGAGGACGGTCGGTAGCTTGTTCATAAGCCCGCGCCTTAGCCACCCACTTGACCTGGGCTCGCTGGACCCGCTTTTGGAGGTACTTACGGTATTCTTTGACTGCCTTTTGGAGGCCCTTGCGCAGTTTGTCTCCGGTCGTGCCCGTCAGGCAGACGCTGTCAAATTCGGGGCGCTCGTAGGCTGGATAATTGTCTCCCATGGTGAAAGTGTGAAGTTTACGACAGATACTATAAGAGGGCTCGCTGCGTGACGAACTATAAGAGTGACTCGTATATATAGAGGCTTTGTCCACGAGCGATGAGCTGTGTAATCTCCAATCGGCACAGTGTTGCCGTTGCTGGTGCATTAAAGGGGCATCGTGTTGGATGTGTCCCTTCACTGCAGGTCGAGATCAAAGACTTCTTGCCTTCTGCGAAAAGCCACAAATGTCACCGTCTAAAAGCGTGGTTCAACTAAGAATACCTTGGGAATGTCACCTTCTGTCGTTCTCCAACAATAAAATATGCTTGGGTCTCGCTAAGGCTCCAAGTTAATATTCGTGAGCTTTTCGCTTATGAAAAGGCCATTATCCTATTCGCTTGCCTAAGCTTGTCCATTGGATCCTGTCACTGTCTACAATTGCGGTCCAATGAGGAAGAGCGTCCCTGCGGTCCAATTTAATTGTTCGCTGTTGGGCCAGTGCTGTTCTTTGAGAACCTGTTGGCATTGATTGGTGGTTGGACATTGATTGGTGGTTGGACATTGATTGGTGGTTGGACATTGATTGGTGGTTGGACAGGATATATCGCGTTGTCGCCTTTGCTTATTCGTGCATTTGTGCGCTCGTTTGTTCGTTGGTTTGCCAAACTGTTCGCCGTCAGGGCCTGTGAGACAAACAGGGGGATTTTGCGGAGGGAGGATTTCTGGTTCATCGTAGCCACCAGGAGCGAAGATGAAACAGAAATCCGGACCGGGATGCCCACGGGATGAGCGAACGGCGGGCGTGTAAAACCATCGGCAGCTGCCGCATGACTATGAGATACAAGACGATCCGGACGGACGATGACGGCCTTCGCCAGCGTATGAAGGCGATCGCTCATGAGCGCCGCCGCTTCGGCTATCGGCGCGTGCATGTCCTGCTCAAGCGGGAGGGTTATAGGGTCAACCACAAGAAGCTGTTCCGGCTTTACCGGGAAGAGAAGCTTGCAGTGCGCCGCCGTGGCGGCCGCAAGCGTGCCATCGGGACCCGAGCGCCGATGACGGTGCCGATGGCGCCGAACGACCGCTGGTCGCTCGACTTCGTGTCGGATCAGCTGACCTGCGGCCGCCGCTTCCGCGTCCTCACCGTGGTCGATGACTGCACCCGCGAGTGCCTGGCGCTGGTCGCCGATACCTCGCTCTCCGGCATCCGGGTGGCGCGGGAACTGGACCGGCTGATGATCGAGCGCGGCAAGCCGAAAATGGTGGTCAGCGACAACGGCAGCGAGCTGACCGGCAACGCCATCCTGACATGGGCGGATCAGAGCCGCGTCGCATGGCACTACATTGCGCCGGGCAAGCCCATGCAGAATGCCTTCATCGAGAGCTTCAACGGCCGGCTGCGGGATGAACTATTGAACGAGACGCTGTTCACGTCACTGGCCCAGGCTCGCGTCGCACTCGGATGCTGGCGGGCCGATTACAACTGCGCATCAGAACACCCATCTGGCTATGTGATTGAAGAGAAGAGATTTTGTTGAGCGGGATGCGATCCCGCGGGGTATCTTGGGTTCTGTCGCGCTCGTTCGGCGATAGATTGAGCAGCAGTTGTTATCAGCCAGGTGCGGGCGAAGATCCAAGGACCATCCGGCAGAGGATGGATGGATTCGATCTCGTCGGCTTCAGCGGCCAGCCGGAGCGTCTTGGGCGCGATCTTCAGGAGCTTTGCGGCGTTGCCAAGGTTGAGCCATGGCTCGATCCCGTCCTCCGCGGGCTTGAACACCGGGATGTGGTAGTTCGAGCGCATTGATGTGACGCGCTCGCGGGTCCAGCGATTGCCGTTACCGGTCTTCAGGCCGTTGCGATTGAGGAGGCCGGCAATCAGATCGTCGCTGGCGATCAGCACCAGTTGACGCACGGCCTGGATGATATCGGCAGAGGTGCTGTTGCGCTGTCCGCGCCGGCGCTTCGGCAAGCGCAACTCGCTGTGGGCGCCACCTACCCAATGAACGATGAGAATGATCTCCGAGGCCGCGTCGTCGATATCGGCTACGACCTCATGGATGAGGGTGCGCACAATCCGCTTCTTGAGGCGAGCATCCGTCGTCGGCGCATCCCAGACCGTTTTGAGGTTCGAGGCCAGAACACCGAGCAAGGCTGGATCAGGAAGTGCGGGCGTCGCCGCGTCATGCATGGCGATCTTGGCCTCGACCTCCGCCGCGTGAGCGAGCGCCCTGTTCCAGCGTGCTTCCAGCTCACTCGCCACCAGGCGGTTCGCGGGATCAGCGGCATCGTATTGCCGGAAGGCCCGGTCGGCGGCATAGCGCGCCGCTTCGAGATCCCGACTGAGAGCATCGCGCACCTGATCGCGCCGTTCCCCGGCTTCCTTAGCAGCAGCGGTTGCAGCGGCGATAGCGCCCGGACCGACGACGCCAAGCAGTGCCTCCTCGATGGCATCATCGACGCGCAATCCGCCGAAGGCGATGCAGTGGGGCCCGCCATTGTCCATCCAGGCGCGGCTGCAGCTGTAGCGCGGGATATGGTTTTCCATGCCGGAGTACCGGAGTGTGAGCTTGCGGCCGCAGCGCTGGCACCGGATCAGACCAGCCAGCAGCGCGTCACCATGCTTGGGCGCGCCGTGATGCCGATAGGTGATATCGGCCGCCCACACTTGATTCGGCCGGTCGATCGCCAGATGGCGCAGGAGATACGGGAAGATCTTGT
>NZ_JCAMOR010000171.1:0-4941 GCF_059512385.1 Bradyrhizobium sp. Crot121
ACAAGATCTTCCCGTATCTCCTGCGCCATCTGGCGATCGACCGGCCGAATCAAGTGTGGGCGGCCGATATCACCTATGTGCCGATCGGCCAGGGCTTTCTGTATCTGGTGGCGATCATCGATTGGGCGAGCCGTGCGGTGCTGGCCTGGCGCCTGTCGAACACGATGGACACATCGTTCTGCGTGTCTGCGCTCGAAGAGGCCTTGGCACGCTTCGGCCGGCCTGAGATCTCAGCGCGATGCGAAGCATCGTCGCGACAATACCGACCAGGGCAGCCAGTTCACCAGCGCCGCCTTCACCGGCACGCTGGCCGCCACCGGCGTCAGGATCTCGATGGACGGTCGCGGGCGCTGGATGGACAACGTGTTCATCGAGCGGCTGTGGCGCTCGCTCAAATACGAGGACATCTATCTCAAGGGCTATTCGGATGGCCACGAGGCCAAAGCCGGAATTGCCCGATGGATCGAGTTTTACAATTTCCAGCGCCCTCATCAGGCGCTGGAAAACCGCGCGCCGATGGCGGTCTGGCGGGCCGGTGTCACCGGCGCATTCGGCGAAGAGGCTGTGGATATGACGCTTCTCGCAAGCGAGAAGCTTGGACAACGCTGCGCGTTGCCCACATCCCCACAGCCAGAACAGCAGCAAGCAAGAGTAGCGTAAAGTTATTGGCAAGAACGAACGGCAGCAGTTCCACTTGAGAAACCGGACCCAGTGGTCCTCAGCATAGGGTCCACTTCAGTCCGCAACGAATGGCAGGTCTCGATCCGCAGAGCCTGCGCGGCGTTGGAGTTTGACAGGTCGACCTACCATTACAAGTCCCGTCGCTCCGGCTAGGCTGCCCTCGAACAGAAGATCAAAGAGATCTGTCCCCAAAAGCAACTCTCGAAGATTGGACGGAAAACCCCAAACGTACACGACATGCGGAATATTGATGCATTCGAGCCTTGCGGTGACCCTCGATGGGCTTCCACTGCGGCTCAGCGCTGTGAAGTTCTGGACCAGAAAGAAATTCAGAGGGGTCGCTGCGCTCAGGCGCGAGGTCAACCTGACACGGATCCCCATTGAAACCAAGGAGAGCATTCGGTGGCTGGAGAACCTCAAGCAATCCACGGAGCTTTTCGAGAAGCCATCGCAGTGCATCCATATCGGTGATCGTGAGGCCGATATTTATGAATTGTTTTGCGCCGCCCAAGAGGCTGGAACGCATTTCTTGGTAAGGACCTGTGTCAATCGCCCGGCCGGCGATGGCGATCATACCGTTGCAACGATAATGGACGAGGTCGTGGTCAAAGGTCTCCACCGGATCCAAGTCCAGGATAGCAAGGGCAATCCAGACCAGGCTATTCTTGAAATCCGGTATCGTAAAATCCGTATTCATTCTGCCACCGATAGGCAAGCAGTCGCGGTATCCAGCTTTGACTTTGACAGTGATCCACGCTGATGAAAGAGGAGCGCCAAAGAACAGAACGAAGATTGAATGGAAACTCCTGACCGACCTTCCGGTGCAATCGCGCGGGGATGCGATCGAGAAACTCGAATGGTATTCCCTGCGATGGAAGATCGAGGTCTTCCACAAGATACTCAAATCCGGCTGTAGGGCGGAGGACTCGCAACTGCGGACTGCTCAGCGATTGACGAATCTGATCTCGGTGTTCTGCATTGTGAGCTGGCGCATTTTTTGGATGACGATGCTCAATCGTTCAGCGCCAAATGCCTCACCGGAATTTGCGCTGACCAAAGCTGAAATCCAATTGCTTGATCGGCTCGTCAAAGACAAGAATCCAGTCAGCACACAACGAAAGACATTGTCGCATTATCTCATCAAGATCGCCAGGCTGGGCGGCTATCTCGCCCGCGCCAACGATCCGCCACCAGGGAATCTGATCATGTGGCGCGGACTATCGCGATTCATCGATATCGCAACGGGAGCGAAACTCTGACTCAAAAATGTGGGTAATCGTAAGCTTCGTCGTAGGCGTACACCGCGGATTGGGCCTGCAATTGCGCAACAAAACGCCCAAGCGCCGCGTCAAGGCCAAGCTGCGCGATGATCGCAAGCCGGCGACGCGATCCAACGAGACCTGGGCGATGGACTTCGTCCATGACCGGCAACAGGACACAAGCTTCGCGTGCTTACGATCGTCGATATCTCCTCGCGGTTCTTACCGGCGCTGGCGCCACGGTTCACCTTCCGCGGCGCCGACGTCGTGGCGGTGCTGGAAAGGGCCTGCAAGGAAGTGGGCTTCCCGGCAACGATCCGCGTCGATCAAGGCAGCGAGTTCGTGTCGCGCGATCTTGACCTGTGGGCCTACCAGCGCGGCGTCGTGCTGGACTTCTCGGGGCCCGGCAAGCCGACTGACACGGATGTTGTAGACAAGCCCTATGTCGCAGAAGCCTTGCTTTGTCGGGATCGCGGCTTTGCCCGCCACCGGGACGTGAACCTCGTATACTCCTCGGCGCATTCCACGCGTGCTCGTTCTTCGGCCCTCTTCGCGGGGATGTTGTAATCATAGGCCGATCCACGCTTGGCATGGCTGGTGGGTAATCCAGCGCGCAGTTCGATGCTCCGGAACTTGCGCGCCAGCAGGGTCGGCCTCATAGCATCACTCAAACCAGCCGAGTGTCCGGTCTGACGGGGGCAACTCCACTGACAGACCTTGCGGATCGGAGAGAGGGTCATGAGCGGATTCCTTGCAGCCTCGTCGGGCCAGAGCGCGGCTTATCCTTCCGATTCCGCCATCGTCTTCAGCCCCCTCCGTCCCGTCAGCGGCGGAGCTAACCGTTCATGAACCCGAGGGCGGGAGCCGTTCTGCATGACACAAAGGGGGACTGTACCGGATGGTGTTTGGCAAACCAACGAACAAACGAGCGCACAAATGCACGAATAAGCAAAGGCGACAACGCGATATATCCTGCCGCCGCCGCCGGCCTGCCATTAACGCTCTTAACTCGATCCATGCGTTTTACTCGACATGCCTGTCAAAGTCAGACCACTGAATGGAGTGGGCCCCTCGGGGTGGACAAGGATCAGGCTGCTGATTTGACCGTGCGCCGGGTGTGGTGATCCTCGAACTGTTGCGGGCTCAAATAGCCAAGGGCGGAATGGAGCCTGCGGCTGTTGTAGACTGCATCGATAAAACGTGGAAGGTTCTCGATGACATCGGCGAAGGTTTCGAAGGCCATCGGATAGACCGCCTCGATCTTGAGAGTCTTCATGAAGCTTTCCGCTTTCGCATTGTCATAAGGATTTCCGCGGCGGCCCATCGAGCCGACGACGCCATGCGCGACCAAGGCGTCGCGATAGAGCTGGGCGGCGTATTGCGAGCCACGGTCGGAGTGATGCACGCATCCGGGCGGCGGGTTGCGGCGTTCGATCGCCGCCTTCAGTGCGGCGAGTGTCAACCGGACATCGATCGACCGGCCGATGGCATAGCCAACGACACGCCGCGACCAGGCGTCGAGAATTACGGCGACATACACGAAGCCGCTCGTAATGGCGACGTAGGTAATATCCGCGACCCAGAGCTGATTGGGTCCGTCGACGGTCATGTCTTTCGCCAAATTGGGAAAGATCGGCTGGTCGTGATCGCTGTCCGTCGTCGCGATGTAGCGCCGACGCGCTCGCGGCTGAAGATCGTGCTCGCGCATGAGGCGCTTGATTTTCTTGTGGTTTACGATCATTCCCTGCTGCCGCAGGGCGGCCTGAACGCGCCGCCAGCCGTAATGTTCGAACTCGTCACAAATGGCTGCGATTGCTTCGACGATCGCGGTGTCGTCGGGCGCCGAGACCGGCACGTCATAGTAGGTCGAGCGCGAGGTTCCCATCAGCCGGCATCCTTCGGCGATGGAAAGCCCTGCGGGCCGGCAATTACGGATGTAGGCGCGCTTCTCCGCCGCGGTGCGTCTCGCAGAGCCCCCTAGTATTTTTCAAAAACTCGCTCTCAACACTAGCTATCAATAGAAGTTCTTATCCATCGGTCAATCTCACTAATAGTAAATGTCGCCTCGGTTTTTGGACGAGCCGAAACTGGTCTGCCGGTATAAACAGGTCCGTGTCACTTTCTTGTCATTGTTGTCCCCGGGCGGCGCTAATCTGGCTCTTCCAGAATTTGTAGCGGTCACTCGCAAGGGTCAATTGTTTGCTTATATGGACCTCTTCATTTCTAGGCTCCATCACTCACAAGCACTCCTCATATTCAATCGTTGTTTGTTTCTCCTTCGATCACGAAGCAGAACTAAACGGCTCTCTCTCGATGTCGTGGCGTTGTGGCAATCCAGCGAATGGGATGGCTCTCTCTCGTAGACGGCTAGTGGAGCTTATCGAAACCGCCAGGACCAGCTACTCAATTCATCATGCGCGCACTACTGCACTCAGGTACTACTATACGACCGAGCAAGGTGCCAGCACAGTGGTTCAGACAGGCAGGTTTGACGACCACCCCCACAAAGGATCGAACATTTCTCCGGCTTACCCTCCGCCCGGTCACATTGCTGACGGGCTTGTCTGGTTCGTCGCCGTGGATGTTATTTACGAGGGCCCCCCGTTCGAGGTGATAGTATACGGGCTTGCATGTCCACCTCAGTGATCGAAGTGCCGTACGTTGGCCTCGTGTTTGTTGAATGATGGTTGTCCGTCTTTATGTGTTTTGTTTGTTGTAGCAAAGAGATGCTGTATTCCCGCCGTATGAGTTTTTATGTGTAATGGTTTCGTTATAAATAAGTCGGCCCTGCCAATACAAGGCTTCTGAACGCCTCCGTTCTATTTCGTTGTAGTCGTCTGTATTTTTGTCCCTTGATGAGGACACATGCACAAATACACACACATACAAACATAGAAGACACAACCATATATCCTGCCGCCGCCGCCGCCGCCGCCGCCGCCCGCCGTGTAAGCCCATAACATGCTTCCAAACACGCGACAAAACGACAAGCGGGCGGCCG
>NZ_JCAMOR010000172.1:0-4750 GCF_059512385.1 Bradyrhizobium sp. Crot121
AGCAGGCTTTATCGCAAGGCGGCCGGACGCGAGGCCAAGCTTTGCTATATGGGCCACGCCACCATGGAGAACCGGCATGGGTTGGCGGTGGCCGGCATGGTCACGCAGGCCAATGGCATCGCCGAACGCCGGGCTTCGGAGACCATGCTGAAGGCGAGACGCAAAGCCGCAGGCCGCCGCATCACAGCCGGCGAGGACAAGGCGTACGATACGACCGATCATGTCGCCAATCTTCGCGCCATCGGCGTGACGCCGCATGTGACACAGAACCAGGCCGTCACCAAAACCGGCAAGACCCGCAACAGCGCCATCGACGAACGAACCACGCGGCATCCGGGGTACGGCATGCCGCAATCCCGCCGGGCGATGGTCGAGTGCATTTTCGGATGGGGCAAGCAGCATGGCACCATGCGCAAAACCAAACATCGCGGCATCGCTCGCGTCGCCGCCGACTTCCTGCTCAATCTGATCGCCTACAACCTGATCCGCATTCCCAAACTGCTTGCCGTTTAGCCGCCTCGCGTCAGGGTGCCCCTAACAACAGGCTAAAAATCCAACCGCCCACCCCGCCGCTCCAACAACAACCGCCGAGAAGGCGAAAACTCTCCATTTTAAGGTTTTTCAGCAGACTGCTAGTTCAACACCGATCGGGACATCCCCAGGAGTATGGCTAATGCGCATTAATAATAGTGTGGTCGGAATGATGTTGCAGAACGTGCACCGCACCGAGACTTCGCGGCAGGGCGCTGTGGTCACGCACAAGGCGAATACGAGTGCGCTGACCAATTTCCGAGCTTCTCGACAGGCCACGTCTGATCTCCGTAACTCAAATAGCCCGCAATCCCGGGGCGGAGAGGACACAAGTGGAGACCGCGACTTGCTGGGCCAGGCCTCTCGCGCAATGAAGTATGCATTGGGGGTGGCCGGTGCGGCATATCTCTACGACAAGACTACCAATGATTTCTTCCTCTCGACCACGTCGTTACACGATGGCAAAGGTGGATTCACGAGCAACGACAGGCTCAATAAGGCATCCGAAATAGCAAAAGTCCGTTTCCGCCACTACCACAGCAGCAGTCCAAAAGAGCAGAAGCGGAACAATCGGTCGATTAATTCCGTGCGGACCTGCGGCAACAACCAGTTCGTGACCATGACCGACTATCGGGCAGCTACGAAAGTGCACGTCATGCACCTCGTAAACACGGAGAAGGCGCGCCAGTCGCTGGTGAAGAGCCTTACGTGCCTCAAGGGCCAACTCGTGAAAGCTGACCACGTTGCCAAATATGATCCGCCTCTCGTACCGAATGATCCCGATTTGACGAAGAGCAGCCTGTACGAGCAGAAGAACAAATATGCGCTGACAGGCGTCGCCAATGACGAGACCGGGGCTCGCGGGTACACCTCGCGGTCGATCACCCGACCGTTCGTGCTCAAAGGCTACAAACACTTCAAAGACGTCTCCGAGACGAAAGGCTTGTCACCGCGGCAATGCGTGGAGTCGCTCGAGGCCTTGCTGGAGAAGGACGACAAGCTTAGCGAAGATGCGCAGTTTGCCGCCGGCCAAGCGATCTTGAACTTGAGGCAGGTCTATGCCGCAGACGAGCACTGGGGACATGCCGAGAAGATCGTCATGAAGACGCTGGCGCAGCACGGTTTTCTGTCGCCGGACGAGACCTACAAGATCGATGAGAGCTTGATGTTCGAAGACCCGTCGAAAAGCATCTTCAAGCGAAATACCGGTGTCATGGGACCACTATTGCACAAGCTCGAAGCCCGCTTCCATAAGTTTTGGCTGAAGAATGATCCTGGAGCACTCAATGATCTTCAGCCCATGGCGGCCTCAAAAAACATGGAGAACCTGGCCATAGCTCACTTCAAGTTGAACGAGCAGGGTAACGGGTTCGAAGACTGCTCGGGCCTCGGGGACTCGTTCACATGCGCCAATGCTGTGGCGTGCATCAACCACGCGAGACTGATGAGCGCGGAAGAACCGTTGTCCAAAGACGATGTAGTCGTGATCATTGGGTGCCTCAATGCGGTATATGACGATGCCAGCGGGATCCGGCATACGCTCCACGAGACCGCACGAGGGTGCTTTGCAGGCGCCGGCTATACAGTGGCGGATGCAGATCGGTTCTACGAAGACGTATGTAGGATGGCTGCGGAAGAGTTCTATGGCGGAGAAAAGCTGTGAAGTGGGACGTCCGACCGATAGGCCAATTGCGAAGCCGAAGCGAGAGCGACGACGTCCCGATCCGCTCGTCAAAGCCACGCCACGAAGGCGATGCTCGTTATAGAAGGCGATCCAGCGGGCGATTCCGTCCTTGGCCTCGCTGCCGTCGGCGTATCCCTTCAGGTAGGTGAGTGGCAGATGCGGCTGTATCCGAGCCAACTGCTTGTCGTTGAGCCAGAACAGTCCTTTGCGCATCGAAGCCCCCATGCCGACTCAACTCGGCCCGAGGGAATCAGAAACCGCTAATTGAGTACAGCCCTAGTGGTGAGGGGAATATGTCCTGAGAGCTATCGCTGAAAGTTGGTGACGGCGGGAATCGGGAAGGCGGCATATCGTGGGGGTGCTTGACGCCTCCACTTCTCCACCGTAGGAGCGATATGCCGTGTCCAAAGATAACATCATCAAGCTGATTCAGCCAGGAAACGTCGCCGATCAACGCACCGAAATCTTGCGCAATGGGGCGCGTGCTCTGTTGGCTCAGGCGGTAGAGGCCGAGGTCGCGGACTTTCTCGGCAAGCATGCCGATTTGAAGACTGCGGACGGCCACCAGCGCGTCGTCCGCCACGGTCACCTGCCGGAACGCGAGGTGATGACCGGTATCGGTCCGGTCGCCGTCCGCCAACCGCGTGTACGCGATCGCGAGGCGGGCGCTACCGACCCCGACCGCATCCGGTTCTCTCCGTCGATCCTGCCGCCCTACATGCGCCGCTCGAAATCGATCGAGACGCTGCTGCCGATCCTTTACCTGAAGGGGATCTCCACCGGTGACTTCTCCGAGGCGCTGGCGGCGCTGCTTGGCAAGGATGCTGCCGGATTGTCGGCATCCGCCATCGGCCGCCTGAAGGACGGTTGGCTTGACGAACACACCGCGTGGCCGAGGCGCGATCTGTCGGCGAAGCGCTACGTCTACATCTGGGCCGATGGCATCCATCTGGAGGCACGGCTCGAAGACGAAAAGCGGTGCATCCTGGTGCTGATCGGCGCGACGTCGGAAGGCCGCAAGGAACTGGTCGGCTTCACCGATGGTGCCCGCGAGAGCGCGCAGGACTGGCGCGATCTGCTGCTCGAGCTGAAGCGCCGCGGGCTCGACGTGCCGCCGCGGCTCGCCATCGCCGATGGCGCGCTCGGGTTCTGGAAGGCTGCCGGTGAGGTCTGGCCGAAAACGCGCGAGCAGCGCTGCTGGGTGCACAAGAGCGCGAACGTGATCGCCAAGTTGCCGAAGAGCCAGCAACCGAAGGCCAAACGCGCGTTGCAGGAGATCTGGATGGCCGAAACCAAGCCGCCGCCGAGCTGGCGTTCGACGCCTTCATCGAGAGCTACACGCCCAAATACGAGAAGGCTGCCGACTGCCTAAGTAAGGATCGGGACACGCTACTGGCGTTCTACGACGTTCCAGCCGAGCACTGGAACCACCTGCGGACGACGGATGAGATGGACAAGCGATTTCTTCATGGCCGACACGAGGATTGCCGGGATCGCCGTAAGTCCATTCTTTTGTTCGGCCGCGCTGCGGGCCATTCTTCCGTCCCGGCCACCGATCTCGCAGCCGCCGCGCGCAGGGGCGGTCAAGGCTGGCCGCATTTGCGGCCACCGCACGGCTCGGCCTTGACCGGCCCGAGCACGACGGCACGCTGGTGTCGAACGGGACGGCATTCCAGGCGTGGCTGGACCTTGCCGTCAGCCGCGATTAGGGTTGTCCGGCGCGGGCGACCTCGTGGCGAAGCGTGACGCGTCGGCTGCAAGCGTCACCGGACTGCCTATTTTGTCCTGCCGGATTGAGGCGCCCGCGCGCCGGTTTTTGGCCGCCGCGGTTTCCATTGCGACACGAAGCGTTCGTAGCTGTGCTCCGCCTGGGCGGCAATCAACATCTCGCGAGCCCCTCGCTTGGGCAGGCCTCGGCGTAGGTATAGTTGGAGGCGCCCATCGCCGCGACGAACAGCTTCATCGACTGCACTTCCCCGTTTGAGGGATCGATGACGTCGATGGTGTCGCCGGCGAAATCCACGAAAGCCTTCTCGCCGCCCAGATGGGTCTGCCGCATCGAAGGCCGGGCACGCCCCTTCCCGGCCTCGTAGGTCGTGCAGAACCATGTGTAGCCGAATCCATCGGGATGAGTGGCGCGATACTCGTCCCACAGCAGCCGACGGGTCACGTTGCGCCGGCGCAGCTCCTTGTCGACATAACCCCAGTCGGGAATAGGCCGCTGGAGGCTCTGCGACGCCGGCTTCGGCGCAGGAAAAAGCAGCAGTTCCAGGTCCTCGTCGGTCATTCCGGCCGGCAGTGGCCAGTTCAGCCCGGCGGCCGGCGCGGCGCAGATAGCTGTGCATGGCACCGTTGCTGATGCCCAGGGTGCGCGCGATGGCTCGCTCCGGCAAGCCTTGAACATAGTTTAAGCGGAGAACCTCTTTGATCCGGCGCATCGACAATCTCTGGGTGGGCATCGTTCAGATCCACTCCCTCTGCGGCCAGACCTAGCTGGACCACGGTTGCACCCGCGATCGAAAACGTACGCAGTGC
>NZ_JCAMOR010000173.1:0-4739 GCF_059512385.1 Bradyrhizobium sp. Crot121
CAGCGGGCGCGTGCGTAGCGGATCGGCATCCAGTATTGGCGCAGCGCCTCGACGGCCGCTGGAATATCGAGGTGGGCCTTGCGGAGAAAGTCCTCGGTCTCGCGGCCGCTTCGCGGCGGTCCGAGCAGCGGACGGCCCTGATCGTCGCGACAGTGCAGCAGGACGGGTAGCAGCAGGCCGTGATTGACGTTGCTGGCGTCCAGCAACGGCGCCCACGCCGACAGCCTGAGCCGCATCGCGACATAGAAGCCCCGGCACCAGGGACGCGGATCGATATCGCCATTGACTTCACGCCGGTGCATCGGCGCGAACTGGCGAGGCGTGGTCGAAAGGGTCTGGCTGATCTCGTTATGATGCAGCGCGACGGCGGAAATCGCCGCGAACTCCGGGGTGCCGCCGTGGTTGAAAGCATCGGCATCGATGGCGAGCAGCGGGCAGATCCAGTCGAGTGGGCTCATCGACACCGGTCCGGTCACGATCGCGGCGACGTAGCCATCGAGCGTGGGAATGCTGGTGGCGACAGAATGCCGATCAACGCGAGCCTGGAGCCATCGCTCGAGCTCCTCAAGTGGCATCGCGGCTGCCGCCATCGACGACGCTGCTTTATGACGACGCGGGCTCATGCCGCGGCCTGTGCGGTGCGCTGGCGCGCCGCCTTCCAGTTCCAGGCGAGCAGCTCGTGCAGCTGATGGCTCTTGGTTCGCCCGGACACGATGCGCTCCAGCACGTCGGCCAGGTAGGCCTGCGGATCGAGTTCATGGAGCTTTGCCGTGTTCACGAGCGACGCCAGGATCGCCCAGCTCTCGGCGCCGCCCTCGCTGCCGCTGAACAACGAGTTGCGTCTTCCCATGGCAATCGGGCGCATGGAACGCTCGACCGTGTTGGAATCGACCTCGACGCGGCCGTCGCGGAGAAACAGCGTCAGGCCATCCCAGTGATTGAGCGCATAGTTGATCGCCTCTGCCAGCTTCGACTGGGAGAAGAGCTGGCCCACGATCTCGGTCAGTCGCGCCTTGAGCGCCGCCATCAACGCTGCGCTCCTGGTGCGGCGGGTGGCCAGCCGCTGCTCCGCACTGTTGCCGCGGATCTCCGCTTCGATCGCATAGACCGCCCGCAGGCGTTCGATCACCTCGCGCGCAAACGGCGACTGCGTCGTTTTGAACACCTCGACGAATTTGCGTCTGGCATGGGCGAGACAAAAGGCGAGCTGGATCGCGCCGCCATGGTCGCAGGCGAGCGCCTTGTAGGCGGCATAACCGTCCACCTGCAGAATGCCGGAAAAACCCGTCAATTGTCCGGCGATCTCCTCGGTGCCGCGGCCGTCGGCGAACACGTAGGCGACCGCCGGCGGCGAAGGGCCACCCCATGGCCGGTCATCCATGGCATGCGCCCAGAACTGGCAGATGCGAGTGCGATGTCGTCCGGGATCGAGCACCGGCATCGGGGTCTCGTCGCAGAACACGCGCGGCGCGGCCTGGATTGTGCGCAGCTGGAGCTCATAGAGGCTCTTGAGCCACCAGGCCGCACGCTTCACCCAGCCGGCAAGCGTCGACCGGTCAAGATGGACGCCCTGGCCGGCCAAAATCTGCACCTGCCGGTACAGCGGCAAATACCAGGCGAACTTCGAGACCACCACGTGAGTCACGAGCGCGGTCGAGGCCATGCCGCTCTCGATCAGGCGTGGCAACGCCTTCACCTGGACCACGCCATCGGCGCAGCCGCGGCAGGTGTATTTGGGACGGATCGTCCGCAGCACACGCAGGATCGCCGGGATCACGTCCAGCACCTCGCTGACGTCCTCGCCGATCTTGTGGAGCTGGCCCTGGCAGCACGGGCAGGCGGTCGCCTCCGGCTCCAGCACCTGCTCACAGCGCAGCAGGTGCTTGGGCAGCGCGCCGATGTTGCGGCGCGCCTTCTGGCGTAGCTTATCAGACGGCTTCGCCGCAGGCGCATCGTCGTTGGCAGTCGCAGGCGGGGTGGCACCGGTCTCAAGGTCGTCAAGCTCAAGCGCGAGTTGCTCGGCCACGAGCGTGGCAAGCCGCTCCGAGCGCTTCCCGAAGATCATCTCCTTGAGCGTCTGCATCGCCACGCGCAGCTTCTCGTTCTCGACGTCAAGCGCGAGCACCATCTCGGTCAGAGCCGCCGGATCGGTCGGGAGAGCATCGGGGCGAATCGCCATGATCGAACGATACATGCGCCCGCTCCATGCTCCAGCGAAATCCTCACCTCTCAGCCAACAACGGCCGGCTGCTTCACAGGCTTGGGTGAGACACGCGTCCACTCAAGTCCGTCGAGCGAGGGGATTGAGGAATGTCCCCAACAGTGAGTCTGACGAATCATTTCCGGAGGTGGTCGAAGTTCGGGACCCCCACCATCCTTTGTACGGCCGCTCATTTCGAGTGATCAGGAAGATCGGCCAGCGAGGCCGAGGCATTCCCGCTTCGTATGAAGTCGAGTTTCGCACGGGAAGCAGTCTCCTGATTCAGGCAACCGCAATCGAATATTATGGACAAGGAGCAAATCAGATTAAGCTGAGCATGGAGGCTCTACTCGAGCTTCTATCGATAGCGGATTGTCCCGACGCACATGAGCATGGATCCAGCCGATCTTTGGTCGACGCTGACGCCCGCGCTCCGACGCCAGATCGTCGAAGACGTCGCCGCGATTTTGGCGGAGATCCCTCATGAAGTCCGAGTTGGTCACTTCAAGCCACTTGGCGCGCAAAGCCGTAGTCTACATCCGGCAGTCGACGCCCCACCAGGTCGTAAGCAATCAGGAGAGCCTGCGCCTTCCATACGCGCTTCGCAAGCGCGCCCGCGAACTCGGATGGCGTGAGGCTGCCATCGACGTGATTGACGCCGATCTCGGGTTGAGCGGCGCGTCTGCAGCGCATCGTAACGGCTTCAAAGAACTCGTTGGCCGTGTTGGCCTGAGTGAAGTGGGGCTCATCCTGTCGATCGACGTGACTCGCTTGGCGCGCAATTGTACCGACTGGTATCCGCTCCTGGATATCTGTGGTCTGCGTGGCTGTCTGATCGCCGACCGCGATGGTGTCTCGACTGGTCTTCACCAAGTTCCGCGAGCTCGGCAGCGCCCGGCAGGTCTTTCTTTGGCTGCGGGCCGCCGACATCAAAATGCCTGTGGTCCTGAGGAACGTTCAAATCTGCAAGCTCGGCTGGAAGGCGCCGGCCTTATCACACGGTGATGCAGATCTTGCACAATCCGCTCTATGCTGGCGCCTATGCGTTTGGCCGAATCGCCCAGAAGACACGGATCGTGGACGGTCGCGCTCGCAAGGTCAGCGGGTTCAAAAAGCCGCGGGAGGATTGGAATGTTCTGCTGCGGGACAATCATCCCGGTTATATCGGTTGGCAGGAGTACGAAGACAATCAGAAGCTGCTGCTGGAAAACGCCCACATGAAGAAGAATTGCTCGCGTAAATCGGCGCGCGGGGGACGCGCACTGCTGACCGGCTTGATGCGGTGCGGACGTTGCGGGCGGATGATGCGTGTAGTCTATGGCCAGGCCAAAGGGAATGCCCATCGTTATCAATGCCGCGGCGATGATGCCCATGTCGGAGCAGGCTTATGTATCGGCATTGGTGGAGTGCGGGTCGATCGTGCGGTCGCGCTGCAAATCCTTGAGGCTGTCTCCGATCGGGCTGTCGAAGCAGCGATATTGGCGTCCGACCAGATCGAGCGATCAAGAACGGAGATCATCGCCGCCGTCGAACGGGAGCTTGAAGTCGCACGCTACGAAGCATCTCTTGCTGCACGCCGATATGAGCTTGTGGATCCGGCGAAGCGCCACGTTGCCCGCGAACTCGAGGCGCGCTGGAATGGCGCATTGGAGCGGGTTGCCGAGCTTGAGCGGGGGATCAAGGAGCTGCGCGCTGCATCGTCGGAAAGTCCAAGGATCGACCGCGCCCTGCTACTGCAACTTGCGCATGATCTGCCGCGGGTTTGGAATGCACCGTCCACGGACACACGAACCAAGCAGCGGCTGGTTCACATCGTGGTCCGAGAGATTGTTTGCGATCTCGATGAGAACACCAATGAGGCGGTTCTGCTCATCCATTGGACCGGTGGCCGGCACACGGAGGTTCGTGTTGCTCGCGTTAAGACAGGCCGATATCCGGGGATACGGCACCCACTGCCGTTGACGCACTTCGCACACTCGCAGGTCATTGGCCTGATCGAGAGCTCGCCGCGTCGCTCAATCGGATGCGCTGTAAGACCGGCGACGGCGAGACCTGGACGACTGTTCGCGTGCGGGAAATGCGCGAACGCCTGGGCTTGCCGGACTACGATCCCGCATCATCCGACGGCAAAATGATCAGCCTTGCGAAGGTTGCGGCACACTTTGGAATTTGCGTCGGATCAGCAAAGAGCTTGGTGCTGAAGGGCGTCTTGCCGGCAACACAAGCAATCAAGGGCTCGCAATGGTTGGTTCCTGTCGAGGCGCTGAGTTCGGAAGCCGTACGCGTAGCGGTGCAGCACGTGATCGAACGTTGACCGAAAAACTACATTGATTATCAATACGATAGAATGATCCGCCTGCCCGGACTCTGACAAAGGGAGGTACAATGAAACGAGCTGTGCTCGTTTCGATCGGAACACGAAGGCTGCGCCGCTAAACGGGTCGAGACGGAGCATCTGCTGTACCTTCGCAGCCAGCCCATCATGGCCACAGCGGAAGTCAATCGGCCGCGTCGCGATGTAAATCTTCAGATCAGCACC
>NZ_JCAMOR010000174.1:0-4662 GCF_059512385.1 Bradyrhizobium sp. Crot121
CTCCTTGTGGCGTTCGAATAACGACCACGTTTTAGCACGATGATGCTGTCGGAGCGGGCCGTTCCACCACATCAATCAGGATGAGAGCGTGTTAAATCCGGACGTCGCTTGACAACCGGACAGCTTGATGCCGGCTGTAAGGATATCGGGGACGTTAGCTCCGAAATCGCCTGTCGGGCTCCTTCGACGGCTCCCAAAACAGCCGTAGCGCCGGCTTCAGTTCCTCATGTGAGACACCATGATGCTCTGCGAACACGCCGATTGCGGACCTTCAATCGGCGAGTCGCATTTCAACCAGCTGCGCGCGCCCTGTTCAGTTGAAGCCGACATCGGCCCCTAGTCGGTCCTGTAAGGCCCGCCGATCGATGACGAGGTTGTTGAGGTTCAGGTCCGGCTGCCGTGTTGCCGCCAATCGCCTGACCAGCTCCCGGGTGCCGTCCAGGACAAAGACGCCGCAATCATAGCCGTTGCTCTGCTGTCTTATGGGGGCCTGTTGCGGGGTGGCGCGGAGCCGTCGTGCTAGCATCACTGCGAACCCGGTATTGGGTCCCGGCAGATAAGAGTCGTAATGATAGGCAACCGGATTTTCGCGATCACGTTGATCAACCAGCAGCAGCGACCAGTGACTGCCGCGCTCCTCTATCGCCGCGCCGGCATTGTTTACCGGCAGGAACAGGAAGTCGGCTGTATGATGGCTAAGCCACCCCAATGCCTGTTGCGCGACCTCGTTGGAGTCTGACCGCAACATTTGGGCTATCAGGGGATCCACGAACCGCGTCCGGGCGGCGAGATCCGGATTGCTTTCCTGCAACTGCTGCGTCAGGAGCTCATAGTCCCGCTGGATATGCTCGTCACCCAGCCACTGGATGGGGCCCAGCACGCGTCCGCTGCGGTCGCCGGAAGAGGCACCGGTAACCGAAGTGCCGATCTGGGCAGCCGGGGCGAGGGAGGGGCGGGGATGATGGACGAATTGCGCATCGCGGTCTCCTCGCGGCCCCAATGTGATCGAGTAGGTCTCACCGTTGATGGAGACCTGCCTTGGGCCGCTGAACTGGGTCGGCAGGACCCCATTGTTATCCAGGACATCGAGCAGTGAATCCGAGACCGGCCGGGAGCCATGCTGCCAATTCTTGCCGACGAGATGTCCTATATCCTCGAGCTCCTCAAGCACGCCTGATGGCCCGACGTAGAACGCGGGTCTACCCGCAGGGCTGATCACCGGCGCTGACTGAGCATCGTCACGCATCTCCTGCGGCGTGGACGGCAGATCAACGAAAGGGGCGAGACCGCGGTAGATGTCTGACGACCGAGCTGGCGCGTCTGATGGTCCGCTGAAGAATGGCGGTTTGGCGGCGGCGCCACCCACCGGTACTGACTGAGCATCGTCACGCAGCTCCTGCGGTGTGGACGGCAGACCAGTGAAAGAATCGAGATCGCGATAGACGTCTGAGGACCAAGCCGGCTCGCCCCTCGGCGTTGGAAAGTCGAAGTAGGACGGCGGTTGCACGGACCAGCTTGAGCTCGACCCAGCCGGCTCCTGCAAGCCGGCCTGCCCAAACGGGCCTACCATCGGCGGCCACTCACTTTCGGACGGCGGCGTCGGCAAATCTCGCATCCAGGACCAGGTTGAGTTCGAGCCAGCCGGTTCCTGCAAGTCGGCCTGCCCAAACGGGCCTACCGTTTGCTGAGGAAGGGATACACCCAACGCTTTGTTTGCCTCGACGAGTTGTAGGTAGTTCCGAAGCATCGTCAAATCTTTTTCATGCACCTTTGCCGAAGCTTTGGTCCTCCTGAAATTCTTAACATCTTCGTCCAACGCGTGCTGCTGCCCAGTCCCCCTGAGTCGGCCAACTATGCTGCTCCTATCCTCCCTTCGGAGCCAGTCACTGAAACCCCGAAGGCGGCTAGCCGTTTCGTGAAAAGGCTGCCTCTGCTCGGAAGTCGAGTCTCCAAGGTTACGCAGGGCTTGAACGAACATATTCTCGATGACGCCGGCGTCTTCGGGATGGGGGCTTAGGAGGCGGGGTCCCATGAGACGCGGGCCGGGCCCGATCTGTTGGATGTTTTCTTCCCCCGACCCAAGCCTCCGGAGATTCGTCAGCGACGAATGAAGACGGTTTTTAGGGTCGTTACCTTGCGCTTTATACTCATCGATATCGTCCGCCAGCGCCTCATCTCGAAAGCGGGGAGCCAATGGCTCCTTGTTGTTTTCACGGAGCCAGTTGGCGAATTTTTTTAAATGTACCAGATTGCGCTCAATCGTGGGTTCGTGAGCCCCGGCCTGCATGGCTGCTGCCTTGAACCTCTCCATGAGCGCCGTGTCTTCGGTAGGAGGGCCAGCCAAGCGCTGTTGTGGGTGAAGATTGAAATTTGCGGGGCGTCCCTCGGCTTTCGCGATGTGGAACTCCTGAAGCGCTGTCAACGCCGGATGGACATCTTTTTTGCCACCCTCCTCCACATAGCGTGTCGCAAGTCGTGTCAACTCATCAGGACGGTCAAGCAAGCTGGACAGCGTCAAGGTCTTGGCTCGAAGCCAGGTGTGGAATTTATACAGATTTCCCGCCCACCGACTAACAGTAGTGCGGCCGCCGCCGGCGGATTTGCCCGCCTCTTTGAACTCGGAAATAAGCCTCTCGTCATCTGTGATCTCAGCTGGCGGGAGATCGGCGTGCCGGAGATTTTCCAACGCCTCAATGATTTGATCTTTGATGTTTTTGCTTCCAGCGGGGTCCACGTCCTGCGCATAGTCCCGCGCATCGTCCTCCAACCCATGCTGGTTCAGCCGGTCGGCAATTGAACCTCTCTGGTGCTCGTTAAGCCAGGCACTGAAGTTGCGTAAATGAGATGCATGCCTCTGAGCGGTGTTGAACGTGCTGCTGCCGACGGACGCCCTCATAATCCTGGAAATAAGCACCGTGTCTGACTCAAAGGGCTCAATCGCGCGGCGCCGCTTGGCGAAATCCATGCGAAGCTCTGAATGGACCACCACGTACGACGCCGCGCCCCCAGACGACTTCTCGCGACGACTCCCCCCAAAGACTTTGCCGACCGCTGACTTAACACGCGACCACAGTCCCCGGCTTTTGCTGTTCTTCGTCCGGGCCGCAGGCTGCGCTTCCGACAGCGCGGTGTAGCGAGTGCTGCTGAACAGCCTGTCACGCAAGTCAGACCGCGATGCCTCCGCAGCCGAGCCGCCGAGGTGAGCGCGAGGGAGGTCTACGCTGTAGTGCGTGCTGCTGAACCAGTTATCCCGCAGGTTGGACCGCGATGGCACCGAACCCCCGACATTAGCGCGCTGGGTTCTTCCATGCGCCTGTGCAGCGTGATTATCAGCCGAACTAGCATCAGACGAACTAGGGTCACCGGAGCTCTCATCAGAGGACCTGAGTTGTAGCTCGGCCAGCTGCTGCTCAAAGCCCGCCGGATGTTCAGACATGTTGTCCGACTGTTGTCTCGCCCGCTGCTGCTTTTGCAGGGCCGCGTACTCCTGCATCCAACCGTCCGTATTAAGCCATCCAATATCGTTCGTTTCCACACTAATCTCCCTAGATGAGATAAATCTTCATGGCCAACCCAAAGCTAAGCTCGGATGCACGGGCCGCAGAGCATCCAACCTGAGAGAGGCAAAGGTCAAAGTCGACAACCAGAACAAAGCCACCGAACGGCAATCGTCGCACGACCCGGTCCGAGCGCCTTCAGCCTTACTGGTCGCCGCCTTGTCGGACGCAAGGCCCGACCGACATCACGCGTCGGGTCAGCTTACCCTGAGTGCTTCTTCCACACGCCGTCCGTCAGTTATGTAACGCTTGCGATTTGCATTCCGAGCAAGCCAAGAGCCCCTTTGAAGGCTTTGCGTTGGCCCGCCGTCCACGTCTCATGCTAGGAACGTTAGCTGTTGAGAAGCTGACGAGCCTCAGACGGATCCACAACGAGCCAACGGGCGACCGCGTTGATTTTTGCCGGAAGCTGGGCCTCGTTGGGCCGCTGCGTGTTCCAGACGATGGTGATCACCAATTCCAGGCCATCGTGATCACTCATTGAACGAACCCGCTACGCGGGAGTGGGGAGGAGCCTGCTGAACTGAGGTGTCCTGTCTGAGAGGATGTTGGTCTTCGCACCACCCCTCTCAAGACAGGAGACCCAGATGGCTACGATGAGCCCTCTTCGCCAACGCATGATCGAGGACATGACGGTCCGCAATCTGTCGCCGTCGACTCAGCAATCCTATATCTATGCGATCGCAAAGTTTAGCCGACCGGACCGGCTGAGTTTCGAGCAGGTCCGGCCTATCAACTGCATCTCATCGGCCAAAAGCGTTCGTGGTCCCACATCAATCAGGTGGCCTGCGCGCTGCGGTTCTTCTACGGCGTCACACTCGGGCAGACGGAAGCATTCGAGCGGATCATCGGTGGCCAGAAGCCCGACAAGCTCCCGCTCGTCCTTGGTGCCGAAGAGATCGAGCGCTTCCTGGACGCGGTTACAGGGATGCGCAATCGCGTCGTGCTGGCGACGGCTTATGCAGCGGGCTTATTCACTGGCTTCGAGATCGGCCAGCTCGAGATAGGCCCAGTCGTGCCAGCGCGGACTTTGGTCCCTCCGCCGGACGACAGGCGGCGCCAGGCCTTTTTGGGAAGGCTCCGCGCGATCGCGGCGGCGGTGCCG
>NZ_JCAMOR010000175.1:0-4574 GCF_059512385.1 Bradyrhizobium sp. Crot121
CCGCACGAAATTACTTCGCTGTCGTCGCTATCGCCGCAACTCTGCTCTGGCTAACATAACTGTCCACGCGACCTAAGGTACGCCGCAGTTTTCCTGAAGCCAGCCAGCGGTTTTAAAAGTAAAATGAAGCGGCAAGGGCGGGAATTGTCGGAACAAGCCTTCCTTGATCGTCTTGAATCCAGTCGCATCGAAACCGGAGTACTGCGTACATGGCTCCCCGCGCCAACTGGAAAGGCTTCCTGCGTCTGTCACTCGTGACTTGTCCGGTGGCGCTGTACCCGGCCACATCCGAGAGCGAGAAGATCTCGTTCAACCAGCTCAATCGAAAGACCGGCCACCGCATCAGGTATCTGAAGGTCGACGCCGACACCGGCGAGGAGGTCGCCAACGAGGACATCGTCAAGGGCTACATGCTTGATAAGGACACTTTCATCGAAGTGTCGAAGGAAGAGCTCGAAGAAGTGGCGCTGGAATCGACCCGCACGATTGATATCGACGAGTTCGTCGATCGTGAGCAGATTGACCCGCGATATCTGATCCGCCCTTACTATCTTCGGCCAGACGGCAAGGTCGGTCACGACGCATTTGCGGTGATCCGCGAGACCATCCGGGAAATGAACAAGGTTGCGATCGGGCGGGTGGTGCTAACGAACCGCGAGCACATCATCGCGCTCGAGCCCGTCGACAAAGGCCTGGTCGGGACGCTGCTGCGTTACCCGTACGAAGTCCGCTCCGAGGACGAATATTTCGACGAGATCCAGGACGTCAAGGTCACGAAAGACATGCTCGATCTAGCCAAGCATATCGTGAACCAGAAGTCGGGGCGATTCGAGCCCGACAAGTTCGAGGACCAGTACGAGACGGCCTTGATCGACCTTATCAACCAGAAGCGAGCCGGCAAGCCGATCACCCCCAAGGAGCGACCGCGCGGAGAGAACGTTGTCGATCTGATGGAGGCGCTGCGGCGGAGCGTCGGCAAAGAAGTGGAGCCGGCGAAGGTCGCCAAGCCGGCCAAGAAGCCGCGAAAGGCGACGGCCGGCCAGAAGGAAATGCTGATGCCAATCCAAGGCAAGAAACAGGCGAAGGAGACGGCTGCGAAGAAGCCGGCGAGCAGGCAACAGCGACAGTCGGCCTGACGCCAGAGGAGGAGAGCCTTATGGACATGAAAGATGCCTCGGCAATGACGGAAGCTTCCGGACTGATCAACGAGGACGGCGTCGAGCAGATTTCGGAAGCGCACCGGCGACCGCCTCAGTCGCCTTCACAGGATGCCGCGATGCGCTGGGCCGATCGGCTGCGCGAGATCACCGTGAAGGCTCCGTTGCAGTCGCTCTTCGCTGCCTTTCTGCTTGGGGTCTGGGTCGCTCGCCGGCGCTAGGAGCTCCGCGAACGGCGCGAAAAGGCGACGGCAAAAGCGCAGGCGGCGCTGGACAAGGCCGAGCGCGAGCATGCGAAAAAGGCCGCGGCTATTCAGGTTGAGGTCGAGGCTATCGGGAAGCGAGCGCGGGCCGAGGACGACCGGTGGGAAAAGGAAAGAGAACGGCTGCAAGCCGCCCTGCGGCGCGCGCAGGATTAGCCGGCAAGAGCCATTCGCTTCTCCGGAACGGAGTTCGACCGGATCGCGTTGACTGCTCGATCTTCATGACCGGAGGAACGCACATGAGATGGATTTCGGCGGCAGCTTGCGTGGCCGCAATTTCGCTTGCTTTCGCGCCCGCGGCGGACGCGAAGGGCTGCATCAAGGGTGCTATCGTCGGCGGCGTCGCCGGCCATATGGTGGGACACGGCAAGCTGGGCGCCGCGGCCGGGTGTGTCGTCGGCCATCACGAGGCGAACAAGAAAAACCCGAACAACGCGAACGCTCAGCAGCAGGCGCCTTCGGGGCAAAGGTGAGAACGGCGACGATGGCGGAGGGCTAAGGTTTCGCCGGAGGGCATCAGGCCTCGGGCGGGCACCCCGGGCAGGTGTCGCCGATCGAGTCCAGCACTTCGGCGAGCGCGACGGCGGCCGCCTGAGACGAGACGCCAAGCGGCGGGTACTGGCGGGCGATGTCGAAGGCGCGATCGCGGGCATGCGGTCGGCGCGGTCCTGCATCCACCCGTGCTCTTCGCATTCGCGGATCGCGCCCGCTTCTTGCAGCACGGAGATGGCCCATCCTCGCAGCGTCCGGATCGTCGCGCGCCGTTCCCTGGTCATCAGCATTTGGAAGGCTCCTGGTGCGCGAAACGAATCCGCCAGCTCAACTTGCGTTCCGGCGAGCTAGCACAGGGCAGGGATTCGCAAACGCGGGAGCAGTTGCTTTTCCACCGCGAGATCGGTGCGGAACGGCGGCCGCTGACGGGAGGGCAGGCTATTTCCCCAACCCAACCTTCTTCCGCAGCTTCTCGATCAGCTCGGACGCCTCTGCCTTCGTGAGTTCCTTCTCTCCAGGGACGGGCTCGTGCGCCTGCTCCGCAAGGGTTTTGAGGTACGACGCTTGGGCGCCCGTCATCGGATCATGTCCTGAAACCCACTCATTCGGGTCCTTTTCCGTGTTGTCGGCCATGATGAACCTCCAAAAAATCTGGCTCCGGTCCCAACTTGTAACTTGAAAGAATGTTCCCGTTTCGTTCTCGTAATGAGCTCCACGAAGAGGGGCCTCCATGCCGGATCTCGAGTTCGTCCGTCGGCAAATCGAATACATGCGCGTCCAGGTCGGGCGTCAGCGAAACGACATTTGAAGCTACAACGGGCAGGGATCTGTACCGCGTCTGCCGAAATCCTCCTGCAGCGGATGCTCGCGAAGATCGAAGGGCTTTGCGCCGAGCGCGACAGGCTCAGGAAGGAGTTGCCAGGGCCGACCGCCGGCAAGGTGTTAGGAGGCCGGAAGTGGTGAACTACTTCTCTGACAGTCCGGAGCAACCTCCCTTCTTCAAGGCCCTTGCGGAGGTGCGTCAGTTGGCGACGCGGGAAGGGTGGTGCTTTCACCACGTCCAGGCAATCATTGTTGCTATCGACCAATATGCCGAAGCGGCCACGGGCAATCGGTTGTTCTTTTTGAACCGGCGGCATTCAATCGGTGGCGGCCGGACGCGCGGAGATGATGTTCCCTAGAGGCGCCGGCTACGACAGCATGAATTCAGTGAGCGAACTGCTTCGGCAGGACCATCACGATGTTGACCTCGCGCTTCAAGATCTTAGAAGCCGTGATCTGGATGTGAAGTGAGAAGTTGTCCTCCACCTCGGTCGCGATCTCCTCATCCTTCGCGTAGACGAATAGGATGTCGCCGTCGAGCTCATCGAAGTGAATGCCCGCGAACAGCCGGTCAAACGTGTTCGCGCCTACGATCAGCGCCATGCGGGCTTGTATTGCCTGGTCTTGGACTTCTGTCAGGTTCATGCACTGAAGATAGAGTCCATCGGGTCGATTACAAGGACGAGTGAGCGCGCGGTGCGCTAAAGGCTCGCGCAGTTCGCCTGATCGCTTTAGCGGTCTGGCGAGCGCTCTCGATCCTGATCACACGGTTGGTGACAATCGGCAACAATGTCTTCGGGGGTGATTTGCGGGGAGGGCGATGCGCGGGCCGATTTCCGATAACCGTCAGCCCTACGACGATGATTAGGATGTCGGTTGTTAACCAGTCCGGTATTCGCTTCGCAGGTTCAGCCATGGCTTGACCCTCCGCTACCGGCACTCTCCGACATGCCCGAGCGAGGCGATGTGAGCTGCCTCACGAAGGGTGGGAAAAAGTGGCAATTAGCTTTGAAGCATAGGGAGCGGAGCGGCTGCTTTCCCGCCGCTCTCTCAACGATGCGCCGCCGGGCTCGGGATGCGCTCTCCAGCGCGAGGGCCAGCAGCCCGGCACGGAGAGCCGGTCGACCTGCTTGGGGTAGTGCGCGCACGGTTGGTGCTGGTTCCTACTTCGCCTCCCGTAGTTATCCCGTGGTGACTCAGGTTGATTCTAGGATTGTCATGTGTGCTGGTTCGGTGGCGCGGGCGCAGATACTTTGCTCCGCAAATCACCGACCAGGGGAGGAGGCCGCCATGCTTGCGGAGAAGTTCTTTCTGGTTTTGGAGACCCTCAAAAGTCGGGCTTCAGACGGAAGCGTGCGCGTTGTCAGCACGACGCCACGAGTCCCTATAAGGCTTCCAACCAAGACAACCGATAAGCAGGTCGCCTCGCGCTGAAGATCTTTGGTTCTCTCGTCTCCGTCGGGTCGCTCGCGCTGCCCTCGATGGGTTCAAAATTGCGCCGCCGGGCTAGAAATAGCGTCCCGGCGGCGTTCATCTCACTGGTGCCCTGAAATACCAATACCGTCATCCATTGGGGTTTGTGTATGAAATGGCACACACTCGATGGCCAAAAGGAAGCAGCCCGGCCCAGGGGACAAATCCGGACCGAGCTGCCTGGGGCGCTACGCACGTGGATCCTGCGTGCGACCATTCAACGTTTCCACAAATGGACTGTTCCGCGTGGCCTCGCTTGCCGTGCCGACGGGCAAGAAGAACTTCGTTCTCGGACGAAGAGACTACGGGGCCCAGAGCCGGAGAAAACCAGCTCGCCCCGGGCATGGACCGAGCTGTCAGGGGGCAG
>NZ_JCAMOR010000176.1:0-4523 GCF_059512385.1 Bradyrhizobium sp. Crot121
AACGGTCGGGTCTCGACGGCGAAAGCCGGCGCCGCGAAGGCTGTGCTTGCGGCAACCACTGCAAAAACGAGGGAACGGCGTGAGAGCATGGCTCGGCTCCTTCGATTGTGGGTACGCAACTCCGTTCTGGACGGAGTTCAAGCTAAACCGTCGCCCGCTGGAACGCGAATCGGGCGCTCAGTGGGGCTATAGATGAATCGGCTCAGAAATGTGCTGGCTGTGCAAGAGATTAGCTAGGTCTTAACCTGCCATTCATTTACCGATCGATAGATTTGATTCGTCGTCGTACAACTATCCGGCGCCGGAACAAAAAGTGTACTTAAGTCGCTGTGGGTTGAGGGATTTTGGCTCAGGCACGCAAATAGGGCAGCCCACTATGTCGATCCCTGGCTATACGGCAAGATCGACAGATCTCGCTCTACGCACGTCACGAAACGCGTTGCCGGCTGGATGTACAAGCCGAAGCCTGAACTTGCTGAAGAATGTTTCGAGCGAATCTGTAATGGCATTGAGGCTTCAGATTTTACCCCAGGATGGGCGATAAAATACTTCCAACAAAATCGCTAGCCACTATGCAAACAACTCGGCGCCTTCCGGCGTGATCATCACGTAGGTGCCGGTCCGATGCCCCACAGCCCACGCTAACCGTCCGTTTACCGCGTTGCGGTTTTTCGCCTGTCTCGCCCTTGTGATGCCCGCCTCTCGACGCAGCATCAAGGGGCCGGGTGGTGGTCCCCTAACCCTGCCCGGCTTTGCCGACCAAGCGGCCCTCGCGCCTGTCTGCCCCTGCGCGCGGGGGCCGTTCTCATATGGCGTCAACAGATATCGAGATCAGCGGCCCCCGCGCGCGGCTCGACAGCATCCAGTGACGTTGCAGGCAGGGCAGGGCGCGCCGGCTCGACCGCAGCCGCAGGCGTGCTTACCCTCCCACGCCCGCTCGGGGTGGTTCTCACAGACCCAGCCACTATCCTCCACAGATGTTCCAAGGCTGGAACACATTGGGGCAGAGGACGTTAATTTTCAGGCCCAGTCTGATTATCCGGGAGCGCTGGAGAAAATTCCATCTGCGAGGCAAGCAAGTATGAATGGCATTTGGATGTCTGGGTGGCGATCCTTTTGGAGAGAGATGGCGTCAAATGCGCGAACCATGGGTATCGGGGGATACGCCTTAGTAGGCATCCTACTGATGTTGCTGGGCGCCGTGATTGTCCTTGCGATCATGGGGTGGTCGTCGGCTGAAGAAGCAGATGTTACTCCCTTCGGATATTTCGCGATGGCAATCGGGATCCTGTTTTCTCTGGTGTTTGGTATCGGATTAATGGCTCTGCTCTTTTACAGCAGCCGCGCGGGCTACGACGAGCCCGCCAGGCTCGTCCCGCCGGACACTGACGAAAATCGCGAGTCTCGAACGCAAGATTGACCTTAGAACGGATTTGCCTGCGTAGGCTGATCGCGCTCCTGTTTCTTTGGCGCCAAGTTAGGAACGGACCTTTGGCACCCACGATCCCTTAACCGTGAAGTGCAGTCGCGCAAACAGCAGCTCGGTCTACCCCCGGCTGGGCTGCTTTATTTTCGTCATTGGGTGGTGTCCGCAATTAAACCTCGGCGTTGCTTCGTCCTAATCTGGGTTTTTGAACTAAGCGGCCGGCCATGGCATTAAGACGTTCATGGCTGAGTCATTCGGCAACGAATTTACAATTGTTGAAGTAACGGGGGACGACACAGCGATCCGTCCAACCAAGCAACTTTGGGTAGCTGCAGCTAAACCAAGCCAAGCGCTTACCTTGGTTCTGACAGCGATCCCAGAAGGCTGGACAGCGGAGTTAGCGACTCGACAACTAACGCGCCAGCAGTTGAAAGAACTGCAAAACTTACACCTTAAGCCTGGCGAAGTGCACAAGCTGACGATGTAAGGGCCGCCTCAGTCGGCTCATTTCGGTCGCCACATGGGCGACAGCCGGTTCGATCCGTTATTTGCTGAGCTCGATCGTCGGCGGGCGATAGTGTTCATGCACCCGACGTCGCCCTTTTGCCCCTGCTGCCAAACGGCCGGGCTAACCTATCCTCGGCCGGTGCTCGAGTTCATGTTCGGGACCACGCGCGCCGTCTCGAATCTTATTCTGACAGGCACGCTCGACCGCTTCCGCAATATCCGGTTTATCGTGCCACACGCCGGCGGCGCCGTACCGGTTCTGGCCGACCGCAACGTGGGTCTGGCCCCGGCGCTGCAGCTGCCGAATCCCATCGAGGCGGATCGGGTCTTCGGCCGACTGCGCGGCCTCTACTATGACTAGGCTGGGTTTCCGCTCCCGCGGCTGCCGGCGCTGGAGAAGATCGCGGATCCGGGACGCATCTTGCACGGCAGCGACTGGCCGTTCACGCCCTTACCGATCGTCACACGGCTGGCTCAGGAGCAGGATGCAACGCCGCTCCTCGATGATGTTCGCCGGCGGCACGTCCTCTATGATCATGCGCTAGATCTGTTCCCGAGGTTGATGAACTGACGAATTGAGACGCCCCGAGGCCAGCATCGTCAACAATAGCGAATCGTCAGAGGTGATCCAGCTAGGCCACGAGTTGATCTTCCTTGTCGGGACCGCGCATGACGATCTTCAAGGTGTTATCGGACAACCGCCTCTGGAGGCCCGTCACCCGCAACCTGGGATCCGCAATCACAAAAACTCAATGTGCTGGTTCACACTTCGGCTTGGCAGGCGTGCTCGAACATCGCAAAACTCTCACTGAACTGAACGTCGGTGCCGGCGACAAGTTTCTTTAAGGCCGCCTTGCGGGTGGAAAGCGGCAGCTTCCGCAAGTCGTGGCCGTCGAGACAGAGCAGATTGAAAGCGACGAGGACGATCTTCCTGGAGCGGCCATTGAACTCGTTCTCCAGCACCGAGAATTCCGTGGTGCCAGGCGTCATCGGCGATCTTGCGAAAGCGGCGCGCGTCCAGTCGATGCCGCGTCGCGTGAAAATCTCGACGGCCTCATTGGCGATGTGGGCTTGAACGCGGTAGCCGTCAAACTTGATCTCGTGGATCCATCTGGCGCCGGTCGGCACCCGTTCGACGTCGTAGTGCCGGCTCGATGAAGCCGGGGTAGGCAGCCTTGACACCGATCGGCACCGGTTTCTTACGCTGAAACGCCACGCCCAGGAATCCCGACGCTATGAGCTGATCAAATTGGCGCAAAGAAATTCGTTCCGCCCCTGCAACCTCTCGGACGCATCCGAATTTTCTTGTACGGTAGGCTGTGGAATGTCTGCCGCCATGGCCTGGACCGAAGCCGAACGCAGGTAATAAATCGCGCCTCCGCTTAACACAGTTAAGTGGACCGCTGCTCGTGGGCGGGTCATGCTACTTTTTCCCGAGGGAGACGGGGATGGCTTTTCCAATTGAGGCTGATCGTAAGAAGGACTCTCAAGTTGTGATTATCGTGGTTGATCGGCTGGAACAGGAGAGGGCTCAGTTGCTTGCTCTTCGAAAAAAGGTGTCTGACGCTGCACACACATGCCAGTCCCTGGGCGCCGGCCGAACGCTGGGTCGAGTTCCGTCCCATTCAAACCAAGGAAGTGAGCCATGAAGGACCTCACAGGAAAGTGGCGCCGACTCCGCGCTGATGCAAAGCACTTTGCCATCTTGAGTGTGTCGGCGACAGATCCAAGTCAACGCGAGCTATTCAAGCGTTTAGGTGATGAGCTTGCCATCGAGGCGCTTGAGCTGGAGCAGCTCGTGAAAAGGAAACCGAATAGCAAGGGCGATTGGCTCACGTGAGGACTTGGGCGGCAGTCAGCCCACCTAGGTGACGCTCTCATGCATCTAAGGCCGGGCTGCGCAGTCGGCTTGGCCCGTCCAGTCGATCTTTCGGGCTTGTGAAAAATCTTGGCGGCTCGGACGAGCCACGCGGCGCTGGCAAGCCCCAACCCGCGTGTTCTCTTGCGCAGAGGGATGACTATCAAGCGTCCGTCGGCTTACGGCGGCGCCTTACCAGCCAATACACGCCGTAGCCGATGGCAAGGATCGGAAGGCCTGCGCCGGCGATTGGTCCCGGGGCTCCGTTGGTGTGTCCGTGCCAGTGCCCGTGCCAGTCATCGTCTCTGTCCCCTCTGTGACCGCCGGAGGCTTGCGCGGGCGGGACGACCGTCGTCAGAGCGAGGGCCAAGATCGCGGCCGCAAGGCTAAAGCCGACTTTCATTTGACGTCTCCTTTCTTTCTGATCGACATTAAATAGGAATTAAATATCAATTGTATATTTGTTAAATGCAATTGATTACTTGCCAAGTTTTCCCGTCCGTCACAGAACCAGCTGATTCGGCCGAGATTTGTACGGCCGCGCGCACGTTCGCCACCATGGCGTGTATGCCTGCAACTTGGCTGCCCGGTTTTGACGACCGGGCTGTTTGGAGCTCTGGCAGAGGTCGCCAGCATTGCGCACAAAATGCCAGCAGCCCTAGGTCGCGTGGACAGTTATGTTAGCCAGAGCAGAGTTGCGGCGATAGCGACGACAGCGAAGTAATTTCGTGC
>NZ_JCAMOR010000177.1:0-4295 GCF_059512385.1 Bradyrhizobium sp. Crot121
GCGGCGAGGTCGGACCGGTCGGCCGCGCTTAACGTCGAGATCGCTGCGCAGGAAGCTGCTGCCAAGGCGCTTCGCAACTCAGGACTATGCCAGTTGTTTGGCGCAATAGCCACCTCTGGCGGCGCGAGTTAGGTGCCGGTGTGAACCTCAAGGGCGCTCGCCAGAGTCAAGCGCGCTTCGATGAGCTGTACAAGGCCAAGATCCAGACGCCGCTCCCGAAGTCTGGTGTGGAGACGCCAGCCCCGAGAGGCAATACACCTGGCGACCCGCTTAGGCTGGACGCGCCCGATAGCACGACGGACCCCCTTGAGTTTACGCGCGTTGTCCAGGCACAGACAGCTGCCCAGCAGGCGGCGATGAGATGGAATGGCATGGGCACAATCGCAACAGAAGCCTTTAAGCTTCCGGGAGCCGGCCTGAACATGGGCGCGACGCACTACCAGGAGGAGAAGGCGAAGCTGGAGGCGGACGGCACCAAGGCGCGGGCGCAGATGGAGGACGAGAGTGAATTCATGGCAAGCTATGAGACGGTGATTCAGGACTTTCTGGGCAAGCTTGCAGAAATTCGTCGTGCCGATACCGAGGCGAGAAGCAAGATCGTCTATATGGCTTGAGTGCATCGTTCGGACGAAAAACGTCTGGGTTTGAGGATGACGTAAGATGATCAATCCAATGTCTGGATACCAGCCCTATGCATGGGCCAGCAGCGCAGGAAATGTTCTCCCCGGGGGGGTATCTTTGGCCTCGATTATGACGCTGGTTCTGATGGAACGGCATGACATTTACCAGAATCAAATCCGCTCTCAAATCGACGATATGCAGGCGCGCAACAATTTGCTGAAAGATATGGATGAGGCGTTGGCTGCCCTGCGTACCAATCGACCTACCGATGAGAAGACGGTTAAAGACTACGGCAGCTTCGTCGATTCGCAAGGCAAGACTCAGGACGTGTTTGAATGGATGCAGGCAAACGGCATCTCCATCGAGACGGAGAATTCCGACAAGAGAGGTGTGCAGTCGCAGTTTGACGCTGCCACCAGCAACCTTAAGGCGGCGATTGACAGTGCCAATAGCGAAGGGCAGATGGCGTTGATTTTTCTGCAAGGGCTGCTTGATAAGCTCAATCAGGTTGCTGAACTGATGTCTAACCTCCTTTCGAGAGATCAAAAGATCAAGGAGGTGATCATTGGCAACTCTCGTTAAGAGACGGCAACACATGAGTAGTACAGGACGGCGGCAGTCATCCCAGTTCTGCCCACCCGTTCTCACAGTTGCAATGAATGCAAGTGCGGCGGTGGATGGAAAGTTGAATGGATGCGCATTCTCCGCGGGAACGCCGTTTCCTCAATGTCTAGCAAGACCTTGCTGACGTTCCTTGGTCTACTGCTTACCCGATGTGCCGGCTCCGACTCGATTGCTGAACGCGGTGTTCTGCTGGCTTCGCCAAGTGTCGGCTGGCATGCGTCGGAGCCCTCCTTCTCAGCGGGGAAACCGCAAGCACGTAGCTTTGAACTGCTGGCACAGCCGTCGACCCGGCCGGTCACCGCCTCGGTGGAGCGGCGGCTGCCGGTCACCTCCGACAGCACTCGCGTGAGCCTCGACTACGCCAATGCCGATATTCGGCAAGTTGTGAATGACGTCGTGGGCGACATTATGAGCATGCCTGTCATCATCGATCCGGGCGTTGGGGGAAAAATGACACTTCGGACCTCGGGCAAAGTCCCCGTGAGTGATGTGCCGCGATTACTCGACCAAGCGCTAGCACCATACGGCTACGGACTGGCCGTGGTTGACCGCGGAGTTCGGGTGGGGCGCTTGGTCGATCTCGCCGGCGGAGTACGAAGCGATGTTCAAGTGATTCCCGTGCGCTATGTCGATCCAGCCGATGTCATCAAGGTGATCCGACCAAACGTCGAGGAGAGCGTGCGTCTGACACCCGCGCCGGGAGAACAAGGTATTGCCATAAGTGGACCGCCCGGCTCGGTGAGTTCCGTGCGCGAACTCATCGGTTTACTTGACAACGATGCTATGGCTCACAAATCGTTTGCGCTGTATACGCTGGCTCATGCGAGTCCGGCCGCCGTAGAGCGAGAACTCAGCTTCTTGTTCAACCAGAATGACCAGGGCAGAGTGCGCGTTCGGCTTGCGCCACTCGAGCGGCTGAACGGCATTCTTGTGGTAGCGGACGACCCTGTGCTACTTGAGCAAGTTCGTCGGGCTATCGCCAAGCTGGATAAGACGTCGGAGGCGGCGGCAAACGTTCACGTGCGTCCACTTCGGTACCGAAGGGCTACGGAAGTGGCGCAGGTGCTAGCACGAATCTTTGGCGCTCAGCCGCCCAGTGTCGTATCTCGCGCGCAGCCCGCGGGAGAGTTTGGGAAGTTGTCAATCGGAAGCGCATCCGATCGATCGAGTTTGCCCCTAAACGTTCCCGGCCTGTCGGACGAAAGATCGGATGCGGCCGCGTCAGCAACCCAAGCAAAGGACGATGCGGCGGTCCCCGCAGTCAGTCTTGGCCTGTCGGCGCCGGTCCAGATCCAGGCAGACCCCAGCCAAAATGCACTCGTGATCTTAGCAACGCCGACCGACTACAAAATCATCGAAGCCGCAGTTCATCGGCTTGATGTCAAGCCGCGGCAGGTCCTGATCCAGGTCATTGTCGCGGAGGTGCGGTTGAGCGATCATTTGCGATACGGTGTCGACTATCTTCTTTCCTCTCTGGATTTGGGTGCCGTTCCACAAGGTGGTTTGTCCTATGTGTTCCCAAATAGGGATGTCAACGTTGTGCTACGCGCGCTAAGCGGCCTCGGGGACGTCAAGGTCGTATCGGCGCCACGTATTCTCACAGTTGACAACCAAACTGCGACCATTGAAGTGGGCGATCAGGTTCCGGTCCTCGCGCGATCCTCACAATCCACGCTAAGCCAGAGTTCATCGATCGTGAGCGACGTCGAACTGCGCGACACGGGGGTCATTTTGGCCGTAACACCTCGCATCGGCGCCGGGGGTAGCGTGACGCTCGACATCTTTCAGGAGGTCAGTACGGCGAACAAGAACACACTGACCAACGTCCAATCCCCGGTCATTTCGGTACGTCGCCTCCAAAGCACCGTATCGACACGAAACGGCGATACGATCGCGATCGGCGGTTTGATGCAGGATAGCACCAACCGGATGGATTCCGGGGCTCCCGTGCTGAAGGACATTCCGTTGTTGGGACCTCTATTCGGCAGCACGGAGCACGCCAAGGACCGAACCGAGCTCTTGGTGTTACTGAATCCTCGGGTGGTTGAGAGTGGCGCCGATGCGCGTGCTTTGACTGAGGAGTTGCGGGAGAAGTTCGAATCGCTAGCCCCCGATCTCGGCCGCCACCTGACGCCCCAACGTAGGCGTCGTTCTCAGGCCACGGCTTTGAGGGCTTGGGCGCGGCAGGCGCAGGGCAGAAACTGTGCGAGGTCGCGGTGGGGATGTCCGTTGGTGACCTCAAACAGGACGTCAGAGTTAGGCAAGCGGATCGACTGAAATGGACCCGCGGAGCGGGACCGGTTGAACCGGCTTGTTAGTTGGAAACTGATCGCTCCTGATCCTTTTCTATCACGCAGCCAGAGATTCTGTCTGCTGCTGTTGCTGTGGGCATGTGGTCAACGCGTCAGCGTTGTCCACCATGTCCACAGCCTTGTCGGCGTGCATCCGTTCGCGCCAGATCGGCATCGGGGTGCGATAGCCGTGCGCCTGATGAAGGCGACGATCGTTGTAGAAGGCGATCCAGCTTGCGACCCCTGCCTTGGCCTCGCGGCCGTCGGCATAGCCTCTGAGATAGATGTCCTCATGCTTGAGCGACCGCCACAGCCGCTCGATGAAGACGTTGTCGATCCAACGACCGCGGCCATCCATGGAGATCCTGATCCCTAGCGCCCGCCAACGCGCCGGTGAAGGCCGCACTGGTGAACTGGCTGCCCTGGTCGGTGTTGAATATCTCCGGCGTGCCATACTTCGCCAGCGCCTCTTCCAGCGCCGCCACGCAGAACCAGACGTCCATCGTGTTCGACAACCGCCACGCCAGAACCGCACGGCTCGCCCAGTCGATGATGGCGACGAGATAGAGAAAGCCGCGGCCGATGGGCAGATACGTGATGTCGGCCGCCCATACCTGGTTTGGTCGGTCGATCGTCATGTTGCGCAACAGATAGGGATAGATCTTGTGGCCCGGCGCCGGCTTCGTCGTGTTCGGCCTTGGTCCCAGCGCCGCGATGCCCATCTTGCGCATCAACCGCTGCACGCGCTTGCGATTGACC
>NZ_JCAMOR010000178.1:0-3966 GCF_059512385.1 Bradyrhizobium sp. Crot121
GCCCTCCCTCATCGCTGTCACAGCTTGTGCTCACAGATTATCAGATCATCACGATCATCCTTTCTGTGTGCTTCTGCCTGTGTGCTTCTGCAGCACACTATCGTCGGCGTGGATGCGTTCCGCGCTCATGACGTGGATCCGGATGGCCTCAATAATGGGATCGAGTGCTACCACGCAGGCGCCGACCCGATCCGCCAGGGTCGAGACGTCGATCTCGATCCCTTCGCGGGCATAGGTCTTGCTCTGCCGGTTCAACGGCTGATGCAGTAGGAACTTGTTGACCAGCACCATCGCCAGCAGGCTCGGCCCGGCGAAGCCTCGCGGGATCGGATGGGAGGGCGCCGGCGCCTCTGTGATCGCCTCGCAATCTCGGCAGGAGAACTTTTCGCGGACATGCTCGATAATCTTCCAGCGCCGCGGCTCGCATTCCAGGGTCTTCGACACCACCTCGCCGAGCTTGTGCAGCCGTTCACTGCCGCACTTGCCACACGCGCAAGGCATGGGTTCGACGATACGTTCGACCGGCAGGTTATCCGGTAGGGGGCGTCGCGGCGGCCGTGGATTTTGCGCGCGCTTCTGTTTGGCGGCTTCTGGCGCTGCGAACTCGGCTTTGGTTTCCTGCTCCGCCTGAGTCTCTTCAAGATCTTCGATGGCGAGTTCGAGCTGCTCGACCAGCAGCTTGCCGCGTTCAGAAGATTGCCCGAACTGCTCGCGCCGTGCCTTGGCCAGCATCAGCTTCAGCCGCTCGATTTCCAGCCGGCCGACGGTCACTTCGCTCTTCGCCAGCGTCAGCTGTTCGCGCTGCGCAATGATCATCGCATGCGCAGCGGCAAGGTCGGCGGGAAGTGCATTGGCGGGCGTCGTCACGAGGACGATCAACCATATTCGCCGCAAAAAATCCCGCTGGATTCCTGCCGTGAGTCAAAGAGACACAGCTTAACCGGAAGCCTGTGGACGCCAGGTTGCCTGCAGCATCCGCCAGTCAATTCCGGACAGGAGATAGGATAGTTGCGCAACGCTGATCGTCACAACGCCGTCCGCCAGCGATGGCCACAAAAAGCGGCCGCGCTCCAACCGTTTCGTGAACAGACACGCGCCCTGGCCATCATGCCAAATAATCTTGATCAGGTCGCCGCGACGGCTCCTAAAAACGTAAAGATCACCAGTGTGCGGATCACGCTTCAAGCTCTCCTGAACCAGACGCGCAAGGCTCGGGAATCCTCGGCGCATATCTGTATGGCCGGTCGCAAGCCACACCCGCACATTACCCGGTATGGCAATCATCGGCGTTCAAGCACCTCGAGGACCCGCGCCAGCGCTTCCGGATCGACGTGCGCATCCACTCGGATGCGTCGCCGGTTGCCAAGATCGATCTCGATTAACCCAATACGCGCGGCCGCCACGGAGCGCACTCGGCCGTCACCCGCAGGCAAAAGCTTCGGAGTTTCCTCCACTTCCGTAGCGACGATCTGCACCGGCGCAAAAGATGGTACAACCCGCTCTGATTTCCGTGCTTGTCGACGCCAGGAAAACACTAGGCTGGCCGCTACTCCGTTGCGACGCGCAACCTCCGTCACCTTCGCGCCCGGCGCCAACGTCTCCTCAACAATCCGCGCCTTGTCATCCTGCGACCAGCGCCGCCGCCGCTCCAGTCCGCCCAAAACCTCGACCCGCATCGCCTGATGACCTTAAAGCTAGACTTAAGGTCACACGCTTCGCGAATTACCACGCGTCACGCAAGACGGCGCCCGTCGGATGCGTACCAAACGATAAGCTCATGCTCAGCTCAAACTCACTCTGCCTGGATCTGTAACAGCAGCTGGTCGGGATCTATGGTCGAGGCGAGGCGCTTTGGGTCTCAGCTGTGCTTGGTTCAAGATCGGATGTCCAAACTTCTGCACGAAGATCGACGTCGCGCGTCAGCTCAGCCTATTCATCGCGGTCACGTGGGTCGCGCGCATTCGGTCCTGACGTCGCTCACCAAATGTTCTACCGTTAGAGCCATTGGTTCCTAAACGAACTACTCTTGGAGACGGGAACCGGCCTGTTATCTAGCTGTCCCTCAGCTAGCGCCCGATACAGCCTGATATGAGCGGATCGGTGGAGGTGGAACGATGGCAAATGCCATGTTGATGGCGGGCTGGAAGGTGATTCCTATCGTCGTGTCGAGGTGATCACCGGGGAACGTCGGCCGCGACGATGGATGGGCGAGGAGAAGGTGCGGATCGTGGCGGAGATGCAGGCCTGCACACTCCGCTCTATGCCGCGGCGTGTCAGCCGCTGCCGATGCGGCGCGAAGAGATCGCGCATCGCTTCGCGACCTTCATCGGCAAGCCATAAGCCGTTAGCGCGCCTACGCGTGGCAGCCGCGCGAGAAACGGCGTCCCGGCGGTTGGTCTCCACACGATCGCCCTCGGCTTGCTTGGGATTAATGATGGCGCCATCACAGTGCATTCTTGGCCGAGTGACCGGATCAGGCGATAAAGACCATAGCCAGTTGGGACGGCTCGTAACAGAAGTGGACGCGGTCAAACCGGTTGGCAATCCGCTCTATGACGCGGCGCATGTTGATTTGATAATGAAAGCATCGACCTCCCGAAGAACCGAACCTTACCCTCCCGGCCTGCATCCGCAATCCCGACGGCATTTCTTAGCCTGGCCACATCGATTCCGACAAAGGCCTCCCTTAATCTGCCACGGCTCGTCCTCGTGATGAGGATCGGCTCGGTACGCCCGAGCAATCTTGGGACGCGCAGTGTTGGGCGAGCCATCTCATGGCAAGAGGCGCGCATACGGCCTTACTATTCAGCCATGTCCGACTGAAGACATTGCGCGTCGGGAAGCCAACGTTGAGATGTAAGCATCCCGCGGGCACAGGGAAGCGCACGATTTCGCGCCTTTCTCCAACTGCACAGAACGTTCTCCGGTGGCACGTATATTGCTGCAAGTGGTGGTGAGGCTCAATTCGCTGAGACCTTCATCGCGCGGTGGACAGCGCTTTCGGAAAGCAAGGATACCTATAAATGGGAAGCTATATAATCAAATACAAGGCGAATGAAGACTTCGTGATCGGCGTGCACGATCAGGCAGTGGGTGCTCCAATTGTACTTCGCAAAAGACATGCCGCCCTTCGATATATTGTCTGGGATATCGACCTTGCCGCCGGCTCCATTAGGCTGCACGCAAGTGATCGGCTTGCACTTGCGCCAAGCGGTAATGCCATCAGAGAAGCTAGGCTCTACCTTCAGTTCTACGACGCTGCCAACCCTAATCAGCAGTGGGAATTTGGGGAGAACCCAGGTCCTATCTACAGCTTAGTCAATCGCAACCTGTGCATCGATAACAATAATAGCAGACAGCAAGAAGGCAACCCAATTTGGCTCTATCCGGAGAACGGCACAGTCGCTCAGAAGTGGCAGCATGTACCACTATCGGGCCTGCGCGCTACGGATCTCGAGGTTGAAGTTGCAGGGTAACTTAAATCCTCTGCGCACGATGAGGTTTCATCAACGTGTGCTCACAGGGCGGGGCCGTCCAGATGTTCGACCCCCCTTCCAAAACTCTCACTTAACGGAGGCGAAGATCGAGAGGTTCGAGGCCGTAGCTGTGCTCCATTTGAATTGATGGTGTATCCAATTTAGGTAATTTAGGAGACCTGGAGCGTTTTCAACTGTATGTGGGTCACTATGCGTACCCGGCATGTCGAAAGTAGTTTGCACTGCTTGATAAGCTTTCCTATCAGCCTCATCGACGTTGTCACGGTGCGTGCGGGCCGCCGCAGCGCGCACTATGCCCGATCTCTGGCGACGTAACGTGATCGGAAATTGCTCTAGCAGTCTGCTGAAAAACGTGAGGAATGAAGCGTTTTTTTTCTGTTGAGGAGGCCTCCTTGGGCTGGCGCGTCCGGGAGGCTAGGTCTGGGCTGGCTGGGCTGCAACCAGTTTGGGGATGCGGATCAGATTATAG
>NZ_JCAMOR010000179.1:0-3643 GCF_059512385.1 Bradyrhizobium sp. Crot121
TCGCCTGGACGAAGAAACGAGTCCGCCAAAACGGTTCAAAGGCTGCCGTATCACTCAGCTCTGATTCCGGGTACTAGTACCTCGGCACAGAGGTTTTGACTCGTTGAACCTGGCCTGATTCGATGATGGGTTTTGGATAGGCCCGCGCCATTTTGGCGCGAGCCTTATTGGTTGTGAACATCCATTTGACGCGGGCGCGGTCGGCATTGCGCCGTTTCTCCCAGGCGGCGGTCTCGGCGACGAGGCGGGCGAAACCGTCGATGCGTCGATCGAGGCATTGGCGGGCGAGAACGCCGATCTCGATCTCGACCATGTTGAGCCAGCTGGCGTGCTTTGGGACGTAGTGGAACTCCAGTCGGCGCAGTACCCGCCGTGCTTCGTCGGCCGGAAAGGCCTGGTAGAGCGCCCCGGCCGAATGAGTTGAGAGATTGTCGAGCACCAGGCGGATGCGCTCGGCTCGGGGATAATGGATGTCGACGAGGTCGCGCATGCAGGCCGCAAAGTCTTCCGCAGCCCGCCGCTCGGTCACCTTCACCTTGCGCCAGGAGCGATGCGCGTCGAGGAAGACGAACAGGTTTGCGGTGCCATTGCGCCGATACTCGCAATCGTAGCGCTCGATCTGTCCCGGTGTGGCCGGGATCGGCTGGCGCACTTCGCCGATGAGCTGGATTGGGCTCTCGTCGAAGCAGACCACCGGCCGCTTCGGATCAGGCGCCTCGGCATAGAGATCGAGCACGTCCTCCATGCGGGCGACGTAGTCGGCATCGATCTGAGGGATGCACCACATGTCCTTGCGCCACGGCTTGAGATCGCTCTCGGCCAAGCGTCGGCGCACCGTCTCGCGCGACAGGCTCTCGTGTGGCGTCAGCTTGACGATCGCTTCGGCCAACAGTTCCAGGGTCCAACGGGCGCGGCCTGCCGGAGGGCTTGAGCAGGCGGTCGCCACCAAAAGGGCTTCCTCCTTGCCGGTGAGCTTGCGTTCCGACCCGGGCCGCGGCTCCTCGCTGAGCGCCGCCTCCAGATTGCCGAGGACAAAACGCCGTTTGGTGCGATAAACCGTGGACCCGCCGACGCCGACGCTACGGACGATCTCCGCGTCGCTGACCCCTGCGTCAGCGGCGAGCAATATCTGCGCCCGCTTGAGCTTGCGCGCCGCGTGCTTGCCGCCGCTCAGAAGCTCCGTGCGCTCGGTTTGGCTGAGTTCGACCCGATAGCGTACATTCATCCGTGCCTCCGCCTGTCGAGGCACTGACGAACAGCTGAATCGGATGGCCAAGGTGAGTCATTCTGCAAAAGCCTTCACGCCCAAGCAGGGCCAGTACCTGGCCTTCATCGACGCCTACACGCGCGTGCATCGCCGGCCACCTGCCGAATGGGAGATGCAACGGCACTTCGGCGTGTCCCCGCCTTCCGTCCACCAGATGGTGTTGACCCTCGAACGCGCGGGCATCATCAGGCGCCAGCCCGGCTCGCCGCGCAGCATCGAAGTGCTGGTCCCTCCTGAACAGCTCCCCGTCTTGGAAATCCCAAACCAATCAGTCAAAACCTCTGTGTAGAGGTACTAGTAGTAGCCCGTCCATTCGCCGCCACCATCCATAACATCTACTTTACACCGAGCTCAAACTGGTTGTTGGTGTAGAGTTTGAAATCCTTTACTGCGGACGTCGTAATTAGGCTGCCGACCGGATCGACACCGCCGTCCAATATTGGCCGTAGAGCGCAAGCTCCTTGATCAGGTCATAAACCAGTCCCGCCCGCCAGCTCAGGCCTGAGAGCGAGGCCTGAAAACTTTTCATCGCATCCCTGAAATTGGCTTTCCATGCTTGTTTGGTCGGGCCAACGCTGACGATCGCGAGCTGATCCAATATCTTCAGCCAATGTTCCGCGGACGCTGCACACTGGTTGGCAATCGTTTTGATTGGGTGCTCACATCAGTGACAGGTATGGACAGGTTGTCGGAAGCCGGACATGAGACGTGTGCGACGTCGGGAAAACCCCCTGGAGAGAGACATCTTCTAAGCTTCGTTTGAGAGCCTGAATGGAAGTGCTGTCCGATGATGGCGTGACAGCGATGGCGCAAGCATTTCCGAGATATCGTTTCGGACCTTCGACCGGGAAGAGCTATGTCGCCGGGCGACACGATTAGCGTATACGCTGACTGCGGAAGAAGACGAGAGCGATATGGACTTGCGTAACCAGCTGCGCAAGCCGAATTCCGAAAGAATAGCCGGGTGTCGCCACAGCGGTGACCGAAGAAAAAGAGGCAGCTTGTAGTGAACAAGCGGCCCAAGTCTAGGGAGGAAACGCCCAAGGAGGGCAGCGATAGCGCATCGCGCTACCGCGCAAGAGGTTGACTTCTGATCGGTATCACAGCGCATACTTTGCCGAGGCGTGCTCACTCAGCATTCCGCCAACTCGCGGAGACATCCCCGGAGCCTTCGAGCAGACCTCGGTATCCATGTTTTGGACAAACGATTCCTCAGTTTGCGCCGGCGCGTGAGCGCTGGGTGAGACGACTACACTCAGGTCACTTCACCGTTGAAGCCAGAAATCGTGTTCCAGATCACAGCGATAGTCTCCTTTCCGGTCGCCATGGTAACGATAGGCTGATCGGGACAAAGGTCGATTTTTTCTCGATAGTCGTGCTGGCGTTGACGAGTTTGGCTGTTTAATCGTACGGCGGCCGCGGTCTCGGCCTTGCAAGGTGATACTGTCGGACTTTGGAATAATGGATTCCATGAGCCTGGCAGGATCGATCGCAATGGAGAGACCTCCACTGCCACGCTGTGTTTAAACCGTGAGCCAGACGGCATCGGCTACCGGACTTGAGGAACTCGAATTCGCCGACTAGGTCTTCGATGTGACGAAACACCAACTCGGCTAATGGTGGCGCAACTGTAACCCGCTCCGTTCGGATGGGCCCTGCTTTTGAGGCTGCCATGGCCGAAGATGTGGCAGAATTTCAGGCCCGCGACTGACCAGCGCGGACGGCTGCAGCTAAAGCTTCTTCCAGCCTCGTCTTCTCCAGCAAGAGATCCGCGACGATCTTTCGAAAGCGTTGGTTTTCGACTGTAAGATCCTCCAACACACCCCGCATGTCATCCATCGTTCCCGCGTTGGCTGACCCGCCATTCTCAAGTGTGCCACATTGCGCGAATGTCGCATCACTCTTATGCAAGGGCATTTTTCGCCAACGATGAAGGGTCATGACGCTAACCCCGAGCACTTTGCAAATCTCCATCTGAGAATTGCCCGCTCGTGCAAGCTCATTTGCTCGGGCAAGCTTCGACAGAATCTCCTCGTGAGAGTGCTTCTTCATCTTTCTCTCTAAAGGCTCGGCAACGACATCCTTGGTGATGCCTTGAATTTGTCGGCGTGGCGAAACTGAGGCCACCAGCGGCTCAGATTTCAAATACGAAAGGAGTGTGTATGATCCTGGACAAACCGCAGGAAGACCAGATCCGTAAGCCGAGCGTTCGTACATATTCGTGCCGCGACCTTCAAGAGACTTGAATGGCACGTAGCGTCAAGCTGCACCATTTCAAAGTAGAGTAGTGTTTCCGACCTAGAGCGTGATGAGATTAGGTTTGACCATATCCGGCGTTGGTGAAGTAGTTTGAGCACTCGGCGGGTGTGACAGTGT
>NZ_JCAMOR010000180.1:0-3596 GCF_059512385.1 Bradyrhizobium sp. Crot121
AATCGAAGACCTCATGCCGTGGCGGTTCCGCAAAACGTCAAGCCAGTGTCAATAGGGTTGCGGCTAAGCGCTTACGAAGAACTCCTCGCCGCAGAAGAACTGGTAATAGGGGTTCTCCACCCAGCGCTCGCGCAGCACCTCGTCGGAGAGGTCGTAGGTGTGCTTGAGGATCGCCAGGCCCGCCATCAGCCGGGTCGGCAGCGGCGGCCGGCCCGGCTTGTCCTCGTAGACCGCGCCGAACTTCTGCTCGAGGAACGCCCAGTCGATCGTCCGCGAAAGCTGCACCAGGGCATGGTCCATGTCGATGATCGCGTCCAGCCGCGAGCGCAGAAGGTCGGCCTGTCCGCTGTCCCGTCGTTCCTTGGGTCGCATCGTTCCCTCCGATGCGAGCACGGAATCACGACCCGCGATTCGACGGAATCGCAAAAATGAAATTGCAAGCCTTTGGGCCTTCGAACCCAAAGAGCTTGCAATCTCAAACCTCGTTCCGCTCCAAAAATCGACTCCCGCTCAACCGCTTGGGAGATTCTTCACGGCCGACTGCCTATGTCGCTGGCAGATCCGCTGGTCGGTGGCGGGCGGAGTCGACCCTCACGGTTCGCCGGCAAGTGATGAGCAGCCGGAATCGTGTGGTTTCTCGAGATAAGCGCCCCTATTCGGAAAGGACGGTGCCGAGCTACTCGAAGTACTCCCTGCGAGCTCGTACATGGTGCTCTTCACATGAAGTGCCATACCTCCGAATGCTCTTAGTTCCCGCGGGAAGTCCGTATGCACCCGGCGACGACCGCCGGCCAGGTCGTTTTTGGCGGAAGGCTGATCGCGCTTATGCGGCGTGAGCGACGTTCTGAGGTCGCCAATTCCAGGGCATGAGTTTGTGGATGCGCTTGGCGGGATGATCCGGTAAGCGCATCAGCACGTCGGCAAGCCAAGCCTGTGGGTCGATGTCATTGAGCTTGGCGGTGGCGATGAGGCTGTAGATGGCAGCCGCACGCCGGCCCCCCTCATCGGACCCAGCGAAGGTCCAATTTTTTCGCCCCACGGCGACCGCCCGTAGCTCACGCTCAGCAGCATTGTTCGACATGCAAAGCCGTCCGTCATCAAGGAAGCGGCTAAATGCATCCCAGCGGCTGAGGCAGTAATTGATCGCCTTGGTCGTGTCGTTGTTCCTGGAGAGCTTGGCGCGCTGCTCGCGCAACCACGCATCCAGCTCGCCGATCAGGGGGCGGCTACGCTCCTGGCGCACACGCAAACGCTCCTGCGCAGTAAGACCGTTGATCTCGCGCTCGATGGCGAACAGAAGGTCGATGCGCTTGACCGCCTCGGCCGCGATCGGCGCCTTGCTGAGCCGCGCGAGATCAAAGAACTTGCGCCTGCCGTGCGCCCAGCACGCGGCCTCGATGATCGGGCCGCCCTTGCGATTGGCCTCGTAGAGCCTGCCAAAGCCGGCGTAGGCGTCGGCCTGCATCAGTCCGGCATAGCCCGCCAGATGCTGCTCCGGATGCGCGCCGCCACGATCAGGCGAGTAGAAGAACACGGCAGTCGGCGGATCTGGGCCGGCAAACGGACGGTCGTCGCGGACGTAGGTCCAGAGCCGGCCGGTCCGCGTCTTGCCCTTGGCCAGGACCGGCACCGTGGTGTCATCCGCGTGGATGCGCTCGGCTGCGAAGACGTGGCTCCGGATCGCATCTAACAGAGGCATCAGGGTTGCCGCGGAGGCACCTACCCAGTCCGCGAGCGTCGATACGTCGAGGTCGATGCCTTCACGCCGGTAGACGTCGCTCTGACGATTGAGCGGCAGGTGCAGGCCGTACTTGGCAAACAGAACATGGACCAGCAGCTTGGGCCCTGCACGCCCGCGCGCAATCGGATGCGAGGGGGCCGGCGGCTGGGTGATCGCTTCGCAGGCCCGGCAGACGAGCTTCTCGCGCACGTGCTGGATCACCTTCCACTGGCGCGGAATGAGCTCCAGCGTTTCGGTCACGTCCTCGCCAATCTTGCGCAATCGGCTGTCGCCGCAGCATGGGCAGGTGGCAGACACCGGATAGACAATGCGCTCCCGCGGCAAATGCTCCGGCAGCGGCCGGCGGGCCGGCTTGCGGCGCTCGAACGATGGCACCGCAATCTTCTCGGCTGCCATCTGCGCCGCGGTCTCAGCCTGCGCCGCGTTCTCCTCCAGGTCGGCGAGCTGTAGCTCGAGTTGGTCCAGCAATGCGCCCCGCTCGGAGGACTGTCCGAACTGCTCGTGCCGGAGCTTCTTGATCGTGAGTTTGAGCTTCTCGATCACCAAGGTCCCTGCCTGGGCCTCGGCTTCCGCGGCCAACCGGGCCGCTCGCTCGGCGCGCAGCATCGCCTGCAGCGTGGTCACATCGTCGGGAAGAGAATCATCGGCGCCCATCGCCGACCAGAGAATCACAAGACGCGGTCTTTGTCCGAACCGCTGATCGTGCCGCCGATTCAAATGCCGGCGATCAGCCAGCCGCCTGCGGTCGCCAGGTATGTTGCGGCATCCGCCAGTCGATGCCCTCCAGCAGGTAACCAAGCTGGGCTGGGGTGATTGTCACCACGCCATCAGCCGACGACGGCCACAGGAAGCGGCCGCGCTCCAGCCGCTTGGCATAAAGCGACATGCCCAGTCCATCGTGCCAAAGGATCTTGATCAGCTTGCCGCTTTTGCCACGGAACACATAGAGGTCGCCGCCGTGCGGGTCTCGCTTGAAGGCTTCCTGCACCAGCAAGGCCAGCGAGTTCATGCCGCGACGCATATCAGTGTGGCCGGTCGCAATCCACACCCGCACGCCCGACGCAATGGGGATCACCGTAGGCGTCCATCTGCCAGCGTCGCGACGACGGCCTTCAGCGTCGCCGCGTCGACCGTACCCGTGATCCGCATCCGAACCCCGGCAGCAAACTCGATCTCGATCGACCCGCCGCTGCCGGCCGGCTCGACCGAACAAGGCGAGGGCCCTGATTCCGCAACCACCATCGCCGGTACGAAGCCCGTTGGAGAGGCGGCATCCTTCGGCTTAGGCTGAAACGAGCGTCGCCATCGCAGCAGCAATGAGCGCGAAACGCCATACCGCCGCGCTGTTGCCGCGACTTGGCGCGGCGCCTGTAAGCTCTCCAGGACGATCTTGAGCTTCTCATCCTCGGACCAGCGCCGCCGCCGGCCCGTGTCCACCACCCCAAGCCGTTCGACTTGGGCACTGCGTCTATCACTGTCCATAAGGACAGTTCTCAACAACATGCCTCATTCGGCAAGGCGGCCTTCACCGGCTTTCAATTACCCACAAATTCTCCTCCAACCGTCGCGCCCAGCGCGATGTCGGTGAGGCGTGACAGCCCACGCCACATAACGGTATTGCCGGGAGGCGGATCGCTGGCGCGGGCGAGATAACCGCCGAGCCGGGCGATCTTGATAAGATAGTGCGAGAGCATTTTCTTTTTTGCTTTTGGTTTGTCGTTGACGAGGCGATCGAGCACGCCGATTTCAGTCGCGGTCAACGCGACGGTTGGCGGCGTGTCTGGGGCGGAACGGTTGAGCATCGTCATCCAGAAGACCCGCCAACTCAGGATGCAAAAGAGCGAGATCAGGTTGG
>NZ_JCAMOR010000181.1:0-3481 GCF_059512385.1 Bradyrhizobium sp. Crot121
CTCTTCACGCCCAAAGAATGCGCAAGCTACTTGGCAAACTCAGGATATGCACGAACCTAACTTCATCACGCTCTAGTAAAACGGCCCCAGCCATCACCGGGGCCGCCAACCTGGTTGGGCAGGTTTTCCTCTGGCCGGGGCTTTTTTCGGGGGACGATCGGCCGGAGGCGCAGAGTCGACTGTTGCGGACAGATTTCGTTCCTACTGCGCAGAGAAGGCAAAACGGGCTGACAGGTTACCGGAGCGGCTGAAGGCGCCGAGGCTTCAGCCATTCGCTCAAATGTGCCGCCGTCTCCGCCTGACGTGCTCTGCGAATAAGTCGTTCGCGTTCGCCTGGGGGACCGCCCTGAGCTTCCTTGCGGAGGCGCACGGCCTCTTCAGCCAACCGGTTTTCCAGTGTCGTTGATTGTTTAGAACGACGCCGCACTTCCATGTGTTGCTCCTTGTTTGAGTAAGCAGGAGCGCACCTGGCGTACTCATCACCGAGGTGCGTGCGGTGATGCATACGATAATCAACTAAACGGCTGTACCGTTCCCGGCCGGTTGCCAATTGTTCCCGTGCGCTTGTGTCATAATCGAATCCGGGAACTTCCCGTAGAGTGTTGGATTGCTCTTCCCTTAACAGGAAGAAGAGGAGATGCGGGATGAAACAGGTGTTGTTGATTGCTATGATGACTGCCCTCGTCACGCCTGCGTTCGCGGAAGATGTTGGTGTCGGCGTTGGTGTCGGCCCGAGTGGCGCTGGCGTGACCGTCGGTCAGGACCGCGATCACGATCGCTACCGGGAGCGAGAGCGTGAAACGGTGGTCAAGGAACACGAGCCAAGCGACCGCACCACGACTATCAACAAAGAACATGATGACGGTACGCGCAGCAAGACCATCATAAAAGAGCGCGACTAATCTACCATTGTGGGGAAGCGCGGCTGGCCTAAAGAGAAAGGCCCCGATTCACAATCGGGGCCTTTCCGCAATGTCAGGGCCTGATCGCCTATAGCTTCGAGGTCGCTGCCGAGCTGCGCGAGCGATGGAGCACCAAATCGTCGCAAACCGCCCTCACAATGTGTGCTCTATTGCCTTCTCAATGCGCCGCTGTAGGTCAACGTCGGTTTCGGTGGTGTTCTGGTCTCCGACCATAAGCTGCTCCGTGGCTGTCTAGACAAATGTCGCTACCGTCTTGAGACCTCACTGGAAACTTCATTTCGGCGTGCCCAGACTAAGAAACTCGTTCATGTCGGCGGCCTGCTCGGCTTGCCGCGCCTGCCGGAGCAGTTTCTGCCGCTCGGCGCCGGGAGGTAGGTCGCGTGCCTGCGTGCGAGCCTGGCGAGCTGAGGCGACCAGCCGCGCCTGGAGTGAAGTGGTCTGCTTGGCTCGGTTGCGCTTGCGTTTGGTTTCCATGAGCTTCCAATGCTCGGTACTGCGGCTCGGGTGAAACGCGGATGTACGAGACCCAAACTGTCGCGCCTGCTGCAAGAGTGCTCGCGCACCTTCCCGAGCGGGCGCTGAGCGGACGGCCCCGGCGTCAAATCGCAGGGGATTGCGCCGGGGCGTCGCTCCCTCTCGGCTCGCCATTGGGCAGAGGAGCGACGACCAGCGCGAGAGGTCGCTCGCTAAGACAAGCACCTCGATGCTGTGAAGTCAGTGCACTATTGTACCGTGGCGCGTGAAGCGTAGGTCGGCGAGTGCGGCAATTAGGACAATTAGGACAGTACCAATGTCCTGCCTGTACGAGCCATCAGCCGACTTAGCTCAACGGGAGAGGGCCCGCGTTGTAGGCGTGGCGGTTGCTGGTTCATCCGGCAGCCGGCTCCAATTTCGTTTCTGATGGGCCGGGGGAACTCCGGTCGGTCAGCGTGAGGGCGCCGCAAGGTGCTCTGAGGCCGCGCGCTGACGCGGTCTTGGGATCGGCTTTCAGAAAGACATTCAGCGGAAGGCAAAGAGATGTACGTTTTGACCATGACCAGGAAGCTCGCTCTCGCAGCGCTTTGCACGACGATGCTGCCGCTGTCGACAGCATCGGCCCAGCAGGCGACTGAAATTCAGATCAGCTACTCCAACGGGCAGTTTCAGCCGCGCGAGATACGGGCACCGGCGGACAAGCCGATCGTGTTCCGGATCAGGAATCTCGACGGCAAGGCGATGGAGTTCGAAAGCACCTCGCTCAGGGTGGAAAAGGTCGTCACCGCCAAGAGCCAGGGTGTGATCAACGTCCGCGCTCTCAAGGCCGGGCGCTATGAGTTCTATGATGACTTCAACGAGAAAGCGCGTGGCGCCCTGGTCGTCGAATAGGGCGCCCGACTCGTGCTCGCCGCGCTCGTCATCGTCTTCCGCGAGGTCTTCGAGGCCGGCCTGATCGTCGGCATCGTGCTCGCGGTCACGCGCGGGGTCGCGCACCGCGGTCGCTGGGTCGCCGGCGGCGTGCTGGCAGGCGCTGCGGGGGCGTGTCTCGTCGCGGCATTTGCCAGCCGCCTGTCGCAGCTGTTCGAAGGCATGGGCCAGGAGCTGTTCAATGCCGCCATCCTCGGGGTCGCCGTTGTGATGCTGACCTGGCACAATGCCTGGATGGCGCGCCACGGTCGGGAGATTGCCGTCGAGATGCGCGCGATCGGCCAGGCGGTGGCCGAGGGCAGCTTTCCTTGAGCGCGCCGGCTGGCTAGCGTCGCTCGACACCATCGTGTGGGACTCGAGTTGGCTGTTGTCCGAAGCCAGCATTCCCGGGCGCGCCTTGCACACGCTGATCGGCTATACCGATCAGCCGACGCAAATGCAGCTCTTGGTTTATCTTGTCGTGATCGCGATAACCGTTTCGCTGATGTGGCTGACCGCGCAGGTGCGCGGCGGCCACGCCGTTGCTGCGGGTTAGGGTGCTGGAGACGGAGGTCGCCTTTGCGTCAAAAGCCGTTTAGGAAGCCAGCCAGTCACTTCCGCTCTGCCCAGATATGCAGACCATTCAGAGCCCGCGCGGATTTCGCATTCGGGCCATCACCGGACTCCTTCATCGCAGCAATTGTCCTCTTCGATCACGTTGCCGGGCGCCCGACGAGCAGTGCTGGAACGAGATCAGGCGTCGCCGACGGTTATTTTCCCCCCGCGTGCTGGTCGAACACGCTCAGCACGGCAAGTGTCATGGCCTCAACACCGGTTTCAATGGTCGGCTTCGGCACCGGCGCGAATAAGGGCGAGTTGGTTGCCCGGCCATTGCAGGGCGTCGCCCTCGCGGGCCGCGGCGACGCGCTCCGGCTCATAGACGCCGGAAGAACATCGAGGGGCACGCCAGCCCGCATCTCGGCAGCCAATTCAGCCGCGGTCTTCTCTTAGACCGTACGTAACAGCGGGCATCGCTCTTCGTAACCCGCTGCCCCCTATGCCGCCACGGCAAAAAAACGGAAACCGGCTACCGCGAGCTTGTCGGGAGATACCTGAACCGGCTCGCTAACCGTCTCTGACTCTGCCAACAGAAGGCAGGTCGGACAGTTGAACAG